>DATFUO010000198.1:0-14773 GCA_035260785.1 Burkholderiales bacterium | reverse complement strand
CCCAACGCGCATGGCACAGGGCATCATGACCGGCATCGGTTTCCTCGGGGCGGGTGTCATCTTCAAGGAGGGCATCACGGTACGGGGGCTCACGACCGCCGCGTCGATCTGGATCACTGCTGCGCTCGGTATCCTGATCGGCATCGGTTTCTACTTTCCCGCGACCGTGACCACGGCGCTGGTCATCTTCGTGCTGTCGATATTCCGCTGGGTCGAATCGCACATGCGGACACAAAATTATGCGCGGCTCGACGTCTCATTCCGCCGCGGGGAGGCGCTCGATGAGGCGGCATTGCGCGCGGAACTGGCCGGCCAGGGATTCGACGCGGCGCGGATGCATTTCCGGCTCACTGAAACCGGTGACCATGTCGAATATCGCATGATGATCCAGACC
The DNA here is from genome assembly GCA_035260785.1 of Burkholderiales bacterium. GTDB lineage: Bacteria > Pseudomonadota > Gammaproteobacteria > Burkholderiales > JACQAP01 > JACQAP01. Next base: position 14,379 of record DATFUO010000198.1, on the reverse strand, counting down.
ACTCAGCCGGATAACTTCGGCAAGCTGGCGCAAAGCCTTTCTGCCAACCGGCTGGTCAAGGAATTCCGCATCGCGCCCACGGGCGATTGAAATCGATTCGAATCGCTTGTGCCGCGAAGAATAAAGAAGGTCTCCGCCACAGTCAGGGCCGCGTACTGTGAAAGAATCGGTGCGCTGCTGCCATGGAAAGCAGTCCGTGACGGAGAACCAGGAGGAAATTCGGATTCGATGTCTTGTGCTGCCGGCACAAACAGGGGATGCGGGATCGATTCCATGACCCTAGCTTCATGCGCCACGGTTTCCGGGGAATGTCACGCACCATCGCCGGATTGCGATCTGTCATCCAGCCCGATTGCGGAGCAATGGAAAGGCGCCGCGAAATCGCAATCTTCGCGTGTGTCGCGTTTCGTCGCGAACTGTTACAGCACTCTATAATCTTGCAGGCCGTTTACTTCGCAAACACTCCGCCGGCCACCGATTCCCATTCCTGCCCTACGAAGCGCGACATCAGAATCACGTCCTGGCGTCCGTCCAACATCATGTACTGGGCCATGTCTTCAGGGTTGTGCGCGCCGAAGCGCGCGCCGAGCACGGGCTGTGCGTTCGCGAACAGCGTGATTGTCAGGCGCGGCTGGTCAAGGCCGAAGTCGCGCGGGTTCGTTCCAGCCAATTCTTCCGGTTGCATGACGCGAATCGGGCCGGCCGTGTTCATGAACTGCACCGCGAGCGAGAGTTTCTTCGCCATTTCGACGGACATTGCGTTGCCGCCTTGGGTAGCCCAGCCGCCGTCGGGCGTGCGCAGCAGGACGGCCTTGCGCTCGCTTTGATGAAGCTCCACCCGCGAGATGCGGTCCGGCTCGAGCTTCATGACGCCTTTGGCTTCAAACTTCACCAATTGGCGCTGCTCGGGCAGTGCACCGCTAATCACCATCGCGACCAGAAATGCGAAAGCGGCCGCGGCGGCCAGCGCCGTCCAGAGGGTGTTTTTTTTCAATGCCGGCGCCACCAGACCATCACTCCGAGTGCAATCACTGAAAGCGGCAGGAGCACCTCGACCAGAAGGAAGATCGCCTTCATCTGGGCGCTGGACAGCAGGATCATCGGCGGTACCGGGATGCGGGTCGCCACCGCGGTGGAGCGCTCCTCGCGCACCAGCCAGCGCACCATCGCCATCGCGAGATCGCCGTTCGACAAATACGGAATAAAGGAATTGCTGGCAAAGTCGCCGTCGCCCACGATGACCGCCCGGAAACGGGGCGACTCACTGGCCGACCCGGGTAGCCGGCCCTCTGCGGCCACCGCGAGCAGGCGCGGACCGACCTCGTCGGTGCGAGAACGAGGAGCGGAACTGCTTTCCCCCGCTTCGCGAACCCCCACAGGCTGCACCGGCCGCGTATAGCTGTCGCGGCTGCTCGAGAACAGGGGTGCCACCCTGATTCCCTGCTTGGGTTGCACCGGAATCAGCGGCCGGATCCCGGGGTAGAAGGTCATTGCAACGTTCGCCGTTATCGGGTTCTGATCGTAAACGGTAACGGCAACCATCTCCGCGTCGGTGGAATAGTGACTGAGCGGATCGACGACGGCTTCCTGCGCCAGCCGCACACCCAGCTTCTCGATCAGGGCCGCGAGGCGCGGTTCCGGCACGAAGCCGAGATCGAACATTGCAAACAGCGAGCCTCCGCGCTGCAGGTACGTTTCCAGTGCAGTACTTTCCGCCGGCAGGAAGGTGGTGCGCGGATTCGCGACGATCAGCACCTGGCAGACGTCGGGCACGCTCGCGGCAGTAGCGAGAATCACCTTGCGCGTTTCGTAACCCTGAGCCTCGAGCGCGCGCCGCAGCCGGCCGATACCGTGACCCGCCGTCTGGATCAGCTTCGAAGACGCGTCGTCGTGACTATGTCCAGCGATGCTTTCGACGTGCGTGTGGAACTCGAAGTTGTCCATCGGCAATTCGTTGTGGCCTTCGAGGAAGCAGGCGGTGATCACCTTTTCTCTCAGAATCCGCTGGATGCCGATGGCAATGTCGCTTTCGTCGGTGGTCTGGATCAGGAGCTTGCGCCCCTCCGCTTCGAGAATTCCGGCGTTGGACACGCGCACCCCGTAGGACTGCGCGAGCGAGGGCTCGCGGTCGGGATCCACGGTGCGCACCTCGAGCCGGGAGTTGCGCCGGCCCATCACTTCCAGCACGTCTTTGATGCGCCGGCCTTCGGGATCCTGGCCGTGATAGAAGTAGGTCAGCCGCACCGGGGCCTGCAACTGGTCTACCACGGCCATGGCCTGGCTGGAGGGGGTGAAGAGCTTTTCCCGGGTGAGGTCGATATGCGCGTCGTGCAGTATCAAGGCGATGTTCGCCAGCACCGACAGTAGAAAGGCCGCCGCGATCACCCCCGCGGTGTACAGAAGCGATTTGCCGCGGGTAAACCGCGTTTGGAGCGGCAGGCGCAGCCCGGCGAAGAAAAGTACGGCGACGGCGACGGCCCAGCCGAGCAACCAGCCAATCGCGCCCAGTTCGGTCTGACCCTGTCCCATCGCTACCTTCTCGCCAGCGCGCGCATGGCGAGGAACAGAGCCAGCAATGTGGTGCTCACGAAGAACCCGAGATCGGACGTGTACATCGCTCCGGTCGCAAACGGTGTGAAGTGCGCGAGCAGCGAAAGGCTGATCAGAACACGTTCGAGCCCCTCGGGCATCATCGCCGCCAGCGTGTCGATGGTCCATAGCAGGAACGAAATCCCGATGGTGACGATGGCAGCGACCACCTGGTTGGAGGTGAGCGCGGAGATGGTGAGACCCAGTGCCACCAGGGTGCTCGCGAGCAGCACGAGGCCGACATATCCGCTGTAGATCGGGCCCCAATCGGGGGATCCGAACATTCCAAGCACGATGCCATAGGTGCCGGTGAGTGCGATCATCGCGAGCACCACCGCCATGCTGGCGAGGTACTTTGCCAGCACGACCTGGCTCTCGCGCACCGGGGCGGTGAGTAGCAGCTCCAGCGTGCCGGCCTTGCGTTCTTCGGCGAAGAGCCGCATGGTGATGATGGGGATTAGGAGGAGCAGCAGCCCGGCGGACTGAAAAAAGATGTGGATGAGCGTGGCGAACTTGTTCAGGAACAAGGTCAATGTGAACGAGTAGCCCATTAAGAGCAGGAACACCGCGATGATGATGTAGGCAATCGGCGAGTAGAACAGTGCCCGGAGTTCTTTGCCGAGCAGGGGAAGGAAGTTCCTCATTTTCCTGCCCCCTCCGTCAGCCGCAGAAACAACTCCTCCAGTCCGCTGCCGGTCGCGCTGACTTCCTCCACCGCGAAGCCGCCCTGCACCAGCGCGCGAATCGCAGCCGCCGTGCCGTTGGCGCTGTCCAGAATGTAGATACCCAAGGTGGGCATGGCTTCGATAATGCTCACATCCGGCACCGAGTTCAGGTGGGAACGCACAGCGGCTTCGTCGGCGCAGCGCAGGCGCACGCGCAGCCGCATGTTCGCGCCCTGAGCGCCGAGCGTATGCACGCTCAGGAGCTTGCCATCGAGCAGAATGGCGACCCGGTGGGCCACACGCTCCATCTCCGCCAGGATGTGGGAAGTCACGATGATCGAGAGCTCGCGGGATAAAGTGCGGATCAACTCGCGCACTTCGATGATCTGGCGCGGGTCCAGCCCGTTGGTGGGCTCGTCGAGCACGAGCAGCTTCGGTTTTCCGAGCAGAGCCTGAGCAATGGCGACCCGCTGGCGGTACCCGCGCGAGAGCTTGGAAATGAGCAGGCTGCGCACGTTTCCCAGTGACAGTCGCTCGACCACCTCATCGATCGCGCCAGCAAGCCTCGCGCCATCGAGTCCACGAATGCGGCCCATGAATTCCAGGAACTCCCTCACCCGCATCTGCGTATAGAGCGGGACGTCCTCCGGTACGTAGCCCAGGTGTCTGCGTGCCTCGAGGCCGTGCGTGACCACGTCGTACCCTGCGACACTGGCCGTGCCGGAGGTCGGGCGCAGATAACCGGTGAGGATTCTCAGTATGGTGCTCTTGCCCGAACCGTTTGGCCCGAGTAAGCCCATCACCTCGTTGGGCCTGACGTCGAAGGAGACCTCGTCTACGGCCAGACGCGCTCCGTAGTACTTGGTGAGGCTTTCCGCGACGATAACGGGAGTCAAGAGGAGCTAAGGACGAAAAGACAAAAAATCGCTGGGGCGAACTGATTGTCGCCCCAGCACTGTAAAGCCCAACTTAGCAGCGGGTGATTCGCCGGCTGCTCAATCGTAGTAGCTGGGTGGCTTCTTCATCGCTTTGTACGCGTCGGGATCATGGGCGGTGAAGTAATCCGCCTTTTGGGTCGCCATCATCAGGCGGATGTACTCATAGGCGCTATAGATCCCATCCGGTTTGTAGGCCAGGACGATGTTGGGCGGTATGCTCTTCTCGACGTTGTCGCGGAAGTAGACGTTGTCGCTGGTAAGGATGATGAGGCCGGTGTTCTTCAGCTTGACGTTCATCATCTGGCTGCCGGGCGTGTGCCCCACCCAGCGCTTCACCACCACCGAACCATCCCCGAAGATATCGAGGTCGCCTTGCAGCTGAATCATCTTCTGGGCGTTGGGGTAGTTGCTGTTCGCCGCCCGCAGGGGCATGACGTCGCCAAGGATGTACGGGCCGCCGGTGCCGGGTTCCGGCCAGAAGGCGTTCTGGATCTCCTCCTTCTGCACCACGATGATGGAGTTGGGGAACTTGCCGACGTTGCCGCCATGGTCAAGGTGCAAATGGCCCACCACCACGTACTTGATGTCGTCGGGCGTCAAGCCGATCTTCTTCAATTGGGCTTCCATGGCAAGATCGGGAGTCATCATTGGCTTGAGCGACTGCAACCCCGCGGGCCACCAGTTGGGGTCGTTGATCAGCTTGTCGTTGCAGCCCGTGTCGAACAAGATGTTGCCCTTGGGGTGCTTGACCACGTAGAAGCCGACCGGGACCTGGATCGGCGGATCGTTCGGCGCGAGGTTCTGGAGAATGCCCTTGCCGATGGTTAGAGGCGTGGAGCTGAATGCGTAGAGCCTGGTGTCCTGCGCCTGCGCTGTTATGGTTCCCGCGAGCAGCGCAAATGCTGCCGCGACCGTGAGCCGGCGTTTCCACCCTTTTTCTGGATTCGTCATGACTGGTTTCTCCTCGGTTTGTCGATTTTTTCTGTGCCGACGGGCGCACACCGACGCGTGCGCGCCACGTCTCACCGGCTGGAGTTTCCCGCCCGGCAATTGCGACGCTATTTCACGAAACGGCCGTGAATTACGATCTGTAACGTATGCGCGCCGTTTCGCGCGAGAGGACTTTCGACAAAGCGTCGGCGATCTGCCGCAGGTCCAGCGGTTTGGTCAGGATGTAGTCGATGCCAGCAGAAAGCGCTTGCTGGGTCAGAACCGGACCGGTATAGCCGCTGATCAGGACCACCGGCACATCGGCTCGCGACTGGCGCATCTGCCGCGCCAGCTCGGTGCCGGTCATGCCCGGCATGAGCTGGTCGAGCACGACAGCGTCAAAGCGTGTTGGATCGGAGCGAAACTCCTCGAGCGCTTCGGACGGACGAGTGAATCCTGCCGGTTCGTAGTTGAGCGCCGCAAGCATTTCCTCGGCCAGCAGCATCAGCGGTTTTTCGTCTTCCACAAGCAGCACGCGCTCGCCACTGCCGCGCGGCAGTGGCGACGCATCGTCCTCCTTTTGTATCGCCTCGGCGTCCGAGCGCGGGAGGTAGATGTCGAACGTGCTGCCTTGACCCGGCTGACTTGCCACATCGATCGCCCCGCCAAGATCGGTGACGATACCGTGCACCAGCGCGAGTCCCAGGCCGGTGCCGGTGCCCGACTCGCGCGTCGTGAAAAATGGCTCGAAGATGCGTGCGCTGACTTCCGGGGTCATGCCGGATCCGGTGTCTTCGACCCGCAAGCGGACGTAGCGGCCCGCCGACAATAACCCGTGAGACAACGTCGCGTCTTCGTGCGCGTCAATCACGTCCAGTGCGACCGTCAGCGTTCCGCCGCCATCCATGGCATGCTCAGCGTTGCGGCAGAGGTTCATGATCAGCTGGTGGATATGGGTCGGATCCGCGATGACAGCCGCCTTGCGCGCGGGGGGCGGCGCAGTAAGTTCAACATCTTTCGGCAACGATACCCGCACGAATTCCAGCGTTTCCTCCACGACTTCGTCCACGTTCACCACGGTACGCTGACCGCGTGTGCTGCGGCTATAGGTCAGGATCTGGTCGATCAGCGCTTTGGCGCGATGTGCCGCAATAAGTACTTTGCCTATATAGCGCTTTAGCGTACTACCTTCGGCTGCGGCGTTCTGGGCCATGTCGCCGTAGCCGAGGATGGCGGCCAGGATGTTGTTGAAGTCATGCGCGATGCCGCCCGCCATGGTACCGATCGCTTCCAGCTTGACCGCCTGGCGCAGTCTGGTTTCCAGCTTGTCGCGCTCGGCATCGGCCAATCGCTGTTCCGAGATGTCCCGGTAGATGGCATAGCTGGCAATCTGGCCCGTTGCCATCAGGATGGGCGCGCCCAGTTCGGAGACGTGCAACCGCGCGCCATCGTTGCGGATGCGCTCCGTCTCCATGCTGGTGTGCAGGCCATCCCGTACCGAGCTTGCCAGGCGCTGCCATTCCGGCCGCAATTCCTCGGGGACGATCAACGTATCGAGTGCCCGTCCGCGTACCTGTTCCGCCGAATAGGCGAACATGCGGCTGAATTCGCGGTTGACGCGGATCACCCGTTGTTCCAGATCGAGCATGACGATCGCTTCCGGCGCGCTCTCGAACAGTTCGTCGAGCAATGCCGTCTGCACGCGCAACCGCTCTTCAGCGTGCTCGCTGCGGCGCAAATGGCGCAGAACCAGCCAGACCAGGGCGATGACACTGACGCACAGCAAGGTCGTACGCACGGTGCTGTGCATGACCTGTACGCGCCAGGCTTCCAGCACGGACGTTTTTTTCACGCTGGCGCCGATCAAAAGCGGATAGCCGGCGACCGCCTGCGTCGCATAGATCCGCTCGATTCCGTCCACCGGGTCCGCCATCAGCCTGGCGACCCTGTGCGGCTCCGAGAGCAGGTTACGGAACAGCGCCTCTTGCGCGCCTGTGCGGCCCGCTTTGTCATCCCTTCCGGGATAACTCACCAGCGTGCCGCCATCCAGTCGAAACAGGATTACCTCGCTGCCCGGGCCGAGGTCGATCGCTTCGTAGAAACGGCGGAAATAGTCCAGTTCGACCCAGGCAACGGCAACGCCAAGAAAGCGGCCGCGTGCATCGTCGATGCGGCGACTCAGCGCAATCGTCCGCTTCGTCGACCCTTCGCGGAGGAAAGCTTGGGAGATGAGCAGCCCGGCCGACGCATTTTGCCGGTGCACCAGAAAGAATGGTTGCGATGCAACCCACGCCTTCGGCATACGCGCATCCCCTCCGGCGGTCAGGATATCGCCGTCCGCGCCGGTAACGAACAGGTCCTCGATCTGCGGTATCAAATGCATGCGACTGCGCATGCGCTCGTGCATTTGCGGATCGTCCGCGCGCAGTTGCGTCAACTGCATAACCGTGGCGGTATCCCGCAGCACGACGTCGATCGCCTGCACGGCGCTGCGCGTTTGTTCCGCCAATGCGCGTGCAAGGCTCGCGTAATTCTGTCCGGCCGTTTCCACGACGATATCCATCCTGCGCAGGATGTCGTAAACCTGGAACGTTGCCATCACCACCACCATCAAAGCGCCGGCAGTTCGCAGCACCAAGTGGAAATCAATGCGCCGGCGAGTGGCGGGCATATTCAACGCACCCGCGTCCGTTCCGGCCGCCGGGGTGGGAAGATCTTTCATGGCTGCACCGCCCGAGACCTGCCTTTCGGTAAGATGTCTTCGACGGCCGCAAGCAGAGCTTCGCGGCCGAATGGCTTGGCGAGCACCCTTGCTGCGCCGAAATTTCGGGCGATTGCCATCCAGCTTTCCTGCCCTTCGTGCGTACCGCCGGAAATGGCGATGACCGGCAGTCCGGGCACTACACGGCGGGCTTCGACCATTGTCTGCGCACCGTCGCGGCCGGGCATGTCCATGTCGGTAATCAACAGATTGGCGCGACGATTGCGCAGCATCTGCAGCGCGGCGCCGCCGTGCTCGGCCTCGCGCACGCGATAACCTGCGGCGCCAAGCCACTCGGCGAGCAGGCCGCGCATCAGCGCATCGTCGTCCACCACCAGAATCTCGATCATGCCCGGTAATCTCTGAAGTGCGGAATCCGCCATGGACGTCCCCAATTGGATGCGTTGGCAGTTGCCGGCGCATTTTCTCCACGGGCGGTATATTTCAATTTGCAACGAAACTTGTCACGCACACCGCTATACTAATCCCGCCCACAAATTCCGGTTGCGAGCGCTGCCAACTCATTCATCAGGCTATTCATCAGGCATGAGCATTCCGCGGCATATCCTGGTAGTCGATGACGATGCCGACTTGCGTCGGATGGTTACCGACTACCTCAGCGACTACGACTTGCGCGTAACCAGTGCGATCGACGGTGCCGCCATGCGCCAAGCCATCGCGCACGAAGTTGTCGATCTCATTCTGCTCGATCTGAAGCTGCCCTCGGAAGACGGCATGAACCTCGCGCGCGAACTGCGCGAGACGTCGAACGTTCCCATCATTATCGTCACCGGCCGCAAGGACGACGTCGACCGCATCATGAGCCTGGAACTCGGCGCCGATGACTATGTGACCAAACCGTTCAATCTGCGCGAACTGCTCGCGCGCATCCGCGCAATCCTGCGCCGGACGCAGGCGCATTCACCCCCGAACGTGGGAGGTCGTGCTCCGCAGGCTTTTCGCTTCGGCGGATGGGAACTTGATTTGCGATCGCGACGCCTCACGTCGATCGAGGGCGAGCGCGTCGAACTGACCCACGCGGAATTTGCCCTGCTCGCGGCTTTTCTCGGCGCGCCCGAGCGCATCCTCAGCCGCGAGCAACTGCTGGAGCTGAGCCGCGGCAACGACGAGAACGTATTCGACCGCAGCATCGACGTGCAAATTCTTCGGCTGCGACGCAAGATCGAATCCGACCCGAGCCGGCCCAAACTGATTCGCACGGAACGTGGTGCCGGCTACTTCTTCAACGCGCAGGTCGAATCGGTCGGCTGAAGGTTGCACCCGGCATAAGCGGCCCATCGGCGACGCACCAGTTGCCCTTTCAGTCTTTTCCTTTCCTCTTTGCGCTTTCCTCTTTCGCCTTCTTCTCCTTGCTGTCCCTCGCTCCCGCCCATCCAAGGGACTTCGAAATCGTCAGCGTGCTCTGGCGCAACTTCTCGCGTGCGGCGGGCACCGACAGCTTGGTATCGCGGTGGCGCATGTAGACGATGTTCAGCGACGCGACCGCGCCGAAGTGGTCGAAAACCGGAAAACAGATGTCGACCACCCCGCTGATGGTGTCGCTCGGGCCTTCGTCGTAGCCGCGCCTGCGGATTTCCTCCAGGCGTCTGTCCAGGCTGCGGCGGCGTGCTTCGCGGTGGCGACCCGCGCCCACCAGTTCGCCAAGAAACTGTTCGCGCCGGACACCTTGCTGGAACGCTGTGATCACCCGGGCCGAGACGCGGTCGTCGCGGAAAGGGAAATGCGAACCCTGGCGCACCGAGTAACTCATCGGTTCCGGCGATTCCGCACGGGCAAGAACCACGAGCCGCGCATCGTGATGGACGCACAGGTGGTTCGACTGGCTCGTTCCGCGGGCGAGTTCCTGCATGTGCGGCATCGCGCAATCCAGCAGGCGATCCACCGGCGGATGCAGATGGGCGAGTTCGAACAGGCGCAGCGTCAGCATGTAGGTCGAATCGGGCTGGCGGGCGAGGAAGCCGCGGCGCACCAGCACGTCGAGCATGCGGAACAGCTCGTTGGGCGAGCGGTCGAGGCGGCGGGCGACGTCCTGGAGGTTCAGGCCGTGGGGCTGCGCTGCCAGCAATTCGAGCACGTCGAGCCCTTTTTCCAGGGCCGGGGCGGAATAGCGCGCGTCGGTTGCCGAATTGCGTGTTGACAAGCGGACTCCCGATTTTTATAGTTGAAAGCGGATTTTATATATAAACGACGGCAGCCAGGGAAATGGTGCGGCCGCACATAAGAATAGTCCCGTATCTGGAATTTGTCAGGAGGCTGCGTTGACAGTCCGCAGGGGGTGGTCGTAAGTCTGTCGAAGGAAACCCCGAAAGGGGTCATAACATCTCAAAAATACTTGGAGGAGACCATGATCACCAAGCACTTGTTCAAACACGGCGCGCTCAGGCGCGCCACAGCCGCTTTAGGCGCGTTGCTGGCGATGTCGGCGGCTGCATTTGCGGCCGATCCGTCGACCTTCCCCGCTCCGACGGGCGATACCAGTTTCGTACCCGCCGGCGCCAGGCTCGAACTCGTATTCGACGGCGGCTGCATGCTTACCGAAGGGGTGTCCGCGGGTCACGATGGGATGATCTATTTCAGCGACATCACGTTTACCAAGTTCTGCAAGGACCCGTCCGGCAAGTATCTTCAGGCCGGCAATATCTGGAAACACAATCCGAAGACCGGCGAAACGACCATCTTCCGCAGTCCGTCCGGCATGTCGAATGGCATCAAGTTCGACCGCGAAGGCAACATGATCGCGGCGCTCGGCGCCGACTACGGCGGCAGCATGCTGGTCAAAACCGACATGAAGACCGGCAAGAGTTACATTCTTACGGGTCTCTACGACGGCAAACCCTACAACGCCCTGAACGACATTACCATCGACGAGAAGGGCCGCATCTATTTCTCCGATCCGCGCTATCTCGGCCACGAGCCGATTTATCAGGACGGCTACGCCGTGTATCGTCTCGACACCGACGGGACGGTCACGCGCGTGGCGACCGATTGCGGCAAATGCAACGGGGTGCTGATATCGCCCGACCAGAAAACGCTGTATATCATCGGCAACGACAACGGCTGGTTCGAATTCCAGAACCTGAAGGAAGGCGAGAAGACGCTGCAGGGCCATCATCAGTTGCAGGCGTACGACGTGGCTGCCGACGGAAGTTTGAGCAACCGGCGCGTGCTGATCGATTACACCGCGCGCGACAAGCCGTGCAGCGGTCCGGATGGCATGGTTGCCGATGCCGAAGGCAACATCTGGCTGGCTTCGCGCTGCGAATATCGTCCCGGAGTACAGGTGCTGAATTCACAGGGCAAAGAACTGGCCTACATTTCCACCGGCAAGGAGCTACCCACCAACGTCGGTTTCGGCCGCGGCGCGGACTCCAATCTGTTGTATCTGACCTCGGGCAAGAGCCTCTACAAGATCCGGGTGGCGAAGAAGGGTTATCAGCTGCCCTAGCGTTTCGCGCAGTAGCAGGTTGGTCGCGGAGGCCAGGGGCCTCTGCGACTTTTTCCCTGAACAGGAGAGAGGCATGAGTACCGCGCAGCAACTCGCCGTCGACAAGGTTCAAAAGGTCCTGACGGAGGCGCAGGTGGAAGCGTTCAGAAAGAACGGTTACCACTTTCCGGTGCGCGTGATTTCGGAGGTCGAGGCCGACGCCTGCCGCGAGAAAATCGAGAATTTCGAATTCGATCGCGGCCTGATCATGAAGACACCTTATCGCAACAAACCGCATATGGTGTTCAAATGGGCCAACCAGCTGATCCGGCATCCGCGCATCGTGGATACGGTCGAGGATATTCTCGGCCCCAACCTGCTGGTCTGGGGCACCAGCTTCTTCATCAAGGAGCCGAACGACCCGGCTTATGTTTCGTGGCACCAGGACTCGACCTACTGGGGGCTTTCGCATCCCGACATCGTGACCGCGTGGGTTGCGCTGACGGCAAGCGACCTTCCCAACGGTGCGATGCGCGTAATACCGGGAAGCCATCTGAAGGACCAGCTGCCCCACAAGGACACCTTCGCCGAAAACAATCTGCTGACCCGCGGGCAGGAAGTCGCGGTCGAAGTCCGGGGTGACAAGGCCGTAGACCTGACGCTCAAGCCCGGCGAAATGTCGTTGCATCACGTGCGCATCGTGCACGGCTCCGAGCCGAATCGCGCACACTACCGGCGTATCGGCCTGGCCATCCGTTATGTGCCGACTTATGTCCGCCAGACCGAAGGTCCGCGCGACTACGCCACGCTGGTGCGGGGACAGGATGATTATCATCACTTCGAGTACGAACCGCTTCCGCGCGTCGATCTCGGAACGCAGGAGATCGCCGACCACAAACGCATCACCGAGGAAGCGAACAAGATCCTCTACCGGGGGACGGACAGGGCGGAGAGTTGAAAAGCAGGACTGAGTGCTGAGGACTTAGTGGAAACCCTAAAGCAACGCAGCCCGATTCGGGTTCCTCAGGAATCTACCTCGTCACGATCGTCACGATCGTCACGCCGTCACCTCGTCACGGAATCATGATTCTCGAAGTCGCCATCCTGAACGTGATCCCCGGGCGCGAAGCCGAGTTCGAGGAAGCATTTCGCCAGGCGCAGCGCATCATCGCGACGATGAGCGGCTACCGCTCGCACGAACTGCGCCGCTGTGTGGAAGCGGCGAACCGCTATATCCTGCTGGTCAACTGGGACATGCTGGAAGATCACACGAAGGGTTTTCGCGGCTCGTCGGGCTACCAGGAATGGAAGCGCCTGCTGCACCATTTTTACGATCCTTTTCCCGTCGTCGAACACTACGCGACGGTGCCTGGAGCGCCGGACTGAATTACTGCAGGGCTTACGACCGCGGTTTCCAACGCGGATAATCAATAACAAAGGGCGGCCACGCGCTCGAATCAGCAGACTACAGAGGGGGAAGAGTAATGCTCACCGGCATATTGCTCCTGGTCGCATTCCTGGTCGTCGTATTCGCGATCGTGAGGGGCCAGAGTCCGATCATCATGCTGCTTGCGCTCGCCATCGTCTGGGCGGTGCTGGCGGGCATCGGCATCAATGATATCCAGTCCAAGATCCTGCAAGGCGGCGGCGTGCAATATGCTTCCGCTGTCATCATCATCGTGTTCGGCGCCTGGTTTGCGCAGGTGCTGATTCAGACCGGCATCGCGGAAAGCGTGATCCGCTCTGCGGTGGAACTGACCGGCGACCGCCCGATGGTAACGGCGATGACCATCAACCTGGTCACGGCGCTGCTGTTCACCTCGATGTACGGCGTGGGCGCCGCGATCGCCATCGGCGTGATCGCGTTGCCGATCATGTTGAGCCAGGGCATCCCCGCGCGCGTGGCCGCGCCCGTTTTCACCATGGGGGTTGGCGCCGGCGCCTTCGTGAACCTGGTGCAGTTCGGCACGTTCGAGAAGCTTTTTCCCGGAATCAAGTACGAAGCGCCCTGGCTGACCTATTTTTTCCTCGGCATGGCGGTGTACATCCTGATCGCCTGGCTGATGATCTGGATCAACCTGCGCAGGCTCGGGCTTCGTCACGCCGCCTCCGTCGACACGGCGGCCCCGGCCGCACGCAAACGCACGCCCTACTACACCTATTTCGTGCCGGTGTTCCCGGTGCTCATGATCATGGTGTTCAAGTGGCAGATCATCCCCACTTTCCTGATTTCCATCGTGCTGGCGCTCGCCCTGACCGCGAAGCAGCGCAGCTTCCAGGCTACGCTGAACCTGTTCAACAAGACTTTCTACGACGCCTTCCCGGACATCGCCACCATCGCCGCGCTATGGACCATCTGCGGAATGATCATCGTGGCGGGGCAGATGCCGCAGATTGCGGGCGCGCTGCGGCCGATCTTCGATCCGGTCCTGCCGCATACCACGTTGCAGGCCGCGATCTTCTTCGCGGTGCTGGGCGGCATCGGCAGCATCTACCGCGGCCCCCTGGTTGTGGTCGGTACGGGGGCGGCTTTGCTCGCGATCATTCTGTCCAACAACGAGCTCCCCGTGCTCTACCTCTATGCCTTGTGGCTGGGCCCGACGGTCATGCAGGGCAGTTGCGATCCGACCAACTCGTGGACGCTGTGGACCATCGGTTACACCAAAGTGCCGCACGGACAGTTCCTGAAAACCGCGCTGCCGTTCGGCTGCCTGATGGTCGTCATTATGTCGGCGATCTGTTACACCCTGTTCGGCTGAGCGGAATCGATCGATGAGCAAACGCAGGACCTATCGCATCGGTATCGATGTCGGCGGGACCTTCACCAAGGCGGTACTCATCGACAACGCCGGATTCGAAGTCATCGGCCGTTATTCCGTGATGACCACGCATAGCCATGCGCGCGGTGTCGCGGCCGGTGTCGTCGAAGTTTTCCGCAATGTGCTCGAGCGTTCGCAGGTGAATCCGCAGGATGTGGTGTTCCTGGCGCACTCGACCACCCAGGCGACCAACGCGTTGCTCGAAGGCGATGTCGCCGCGGTGGGCGTCATC
>DATFUO010000197.1:0-6189 GCA_035260785.1 Burkholderiales bacterium | reverse complement strand
TGGACGACAAGCCCGCCGATCTGGCCACGGCGATTGGTCGTGCGGCGCAGATCCTGCGGGCGGCCCGGCAACCCCTGCTGATTTCGGCAGGCACTGACGTTGCGGGCATGCGCGTCCTGATTGAACTCGCCGAGCGAAGCGGCGGCATTGTCGATCATGCCAATGGTGACGCGATGTTGCGCAATCTGCGCGTACTCCAGGATACCGGCTGGATCAGTACCACCCTCACCGAAATTCGCAATCGTGCCGATCTGCTCGTGGTGGCCGGCACCGGCATTACCGGCCGCTTCCCGCGTTTTTTCGAACGCTGCTTCGGGGAATTCGAAACCCTGTTCGGGATCGGTGCGCGCGAGCTGTGGTTTCTCGGCGAAGTGCCGGACGATCTGCCCGCGACATTGCGCCAGCGGACAAAATCGCTCGCTGTCGAGCCGGCCCGGCTCGCCGAATTCTTTTCCGCCCTGCGTGCGCTGTTCGCGGGTCGTGTTCTGAAAGAAGAGTCGATAGCCGGTGTACCAATCGGGAAGCTTTCCGGACTCCTCGAGCGCATGCGCGCCGCGCGCTACGGTGTTCTGACCTGGACCGCGGCGGACCTCGCGTTCCCGCACGCCGATCTGGCGATCCAGTCCATGTGCGAATTCGTCACGGCGCTGAACTCGAAGAACCGCTTTTGCGTACTCCCGCTCGGTGGCAGCGACGCGGATATCACCGCCCAGCAAGTGACAACATGGCAGACCGTGTTTCCTGTCCGGGTCAATTTCAAAGGCGGCGCGCCGACTCATGATCCGCGCCGGGATTCGGCCCGGTACTCAATCCAGCATGGAGAGGTGGATGCGATGGTCTTCGTTTCCGCTCTGGACACTACGCGCACACCCCCGGCCGGCAAGATTCCCTCGATCGTGCTTGGCCGCGCCGGGATGCGCGCCGACGGCTGTTCGGTGTTCATTCCGGTTTCTGTTCCCGGCTTGCACCACACTGGCCATCTCTTCCGCGCGGACAATGTTGTCGCCATTCACCTGCGCAGACTGGCCGGGTCTGCCCTGCCGTCCGCCGCGGACGCATTGCAGCGCATCCTCGACGCAGTAAAGGGGACGCATTGATCAGGCTCAGCGGCGGCCGGATCTACGACCCCGCGCATCGGGTCGATGGCCAGGTGCGCGATCTGTTCGTGCACGATGGTCACGTCGTCGCGACACCGCCGCCGGGAATAGCGATCGACCGCGAGTATGATTTCTCCGGCCGCATCGTCATGTCCGGCGCAATCGACATTCACACCCACATCGGCGGCGGCAAGGTCAATATCGCGCGCGCGATGCTGCCCGAAGATCATCGCGACAGCGCCTTTGCGCGAACGGACATCACCCGTTCCGGGAGCGGCGTCAGCGCGCCGTCGACCTTCGCCGCCGGTTATCGTTACGCCGAGATGGGCTACACCTCGTGTTTCGAACCGGCCATCCTGCCGGTCAACGCACGCCAGGCCCACATGGAAATGGGCGACACGCCGATCGTCGACAAGGGCGGCTATGCCATGCTCGGCAACGACGATTTTCTTCTGCGGCTGATGGCCGCCGGCGCCGACCAGAAGCTCATCAACGACTACGTTGCCTGGACGCTGCATGCCACCCAGTGCATCGCCATCAAGGTCGTCAACCCCGGCGGCATCAGCGCCTTCAAGTTCAACGCCCGCCGTCTCGATGTCGACGAACCGAATCCGCATTACAGTGTGACTCCACGCGCGATTCTTGCCACGTTGACCCGCGCGCTGCACGAACTGTCGATACCGCATCCGCTGCATGTTCACGCCAGCAATCTCGGCGTACCGGGCAATGCGGCGTCGACGCTCGCCACCATGGACGCGGCCGAAGGCCTGCCGATCCATCTCACGCACATCCAGTTCCACAGCTACGGCACCGAGGGCAAGCGCAGGTTCTCCTCCGAAGCGGCCGGCATCGCGGAAGCGATCGACCGCCATGCCAACGTATCCGCCGATGTCGGCCAGGTCATGTTCGGCCAGACAGTGACCGCTTCCGGCGATACCATGGCCCAGTACCGCAACGCAAAGCATGCGCATCCGCACAAATGGATGTGCATGGATATCGAATGCGACGCCGGTTGCGGCATCGTTCCGTTTCGCTATCGCGATGGAAACTTCGTGAACGCCCTGCAATGGGCGATAGGACTGGAACTATTCCTGCGCGTGAAGGACCCCTGGCGGCTGTTCCTGACCACCGATCATCCGAACGGCGCGCCGTTCACCAGCTACCCGCACCTGATCCGCCTGCTGATGGACAAGGGTTTTCGCAACGAAAAGCTCGCGCAGATCCATCCGGATGCAGCGCTCCACAGCCAGCTCGCCTCGCTCGACCGGGAATACTCGCTCTACGAAATTGCGATCATGACCCGCGCCGCGCCGGCGCGAAGTCTCGGCCTTTCCGACCGCGGACATCTGGGCGTCGGCGCAGCCGCCGATATCACCGTGTACCGGGATAATCCCGATCGCGAAAAAATGTTCCAGGCGCCCGAATTCGTATTCAAGGACGGCGAACTGGTTGCGCGCGATGGGCGCATCGTGAAGGTCGTGCGCGGAGCGACCCACGTCGTGCGCCCCGACTTCGATCCCGGGATCGA
Source organism: Burkholderiales bacterium (assembly GCA_035260785.1). Classification (GTDB taxonomy): domain Bacteria; phylum Pseudomonadota; class Gammaproteobacteria; order Burkholderiales; family JACQAP01; genus JACQAP01. The sequence continues at coordinate 3,564 of DATFUO010000197.1, read as the reverse complement.
GAAACGGCTGCGGGATTATTTCGGGCGCTACCACACCATCCGCTTCGACAACTTCCCGATCTCTCCGGACGAACTGATCGAATGCGGCAGCCGCGGCGCGCTGGTGCACGCCTGCGCGAGGCCACGATGATTCTCAACGGCGTCGTCATCGACGACACCTTCGCCGAAGCCTTCGGCATGCGCGCCACCCGCATCCTGATCACTGCCCTGAATCTCAAATGGGCCTGGCACGCGGCGCGAGCCGTAACCGGCTTCGCCACTTCGGTCATCGGCTGCGGATGCGAGGCCGGAATCGAACGCGAATTGTCGGCGGAGGAAACACCCGACGGCCGCCCCGGATTGTCCGTACTGTTGTTCGCGGTCTCGGGCAAGGAACTCGCAAAACAAGTCGAGCAGCGCGTCGGCCAGTGTGTGTTGACCGCGCCGGGTTCGGCCGTGTTCGCCGGCCTCGACGGCGAGGCCGTCAATCTGGGCAGGAATCTGCGCTTCTTCGGCGACGGCTATCAGATGTCCAAAGTCATCGGCGGCAAGCGCTATTGGCGCATACCGGTGATGGACGGCGAATTCCTCTGCGAGGAAACCACGGGCATGATCAAGGCCGTCGGCGGCGGCAACTTCCTGGTACTCGCGCGCGGTCAATCCGAAGCGCTCGCGGCCTGCGAAGCGGCCGTCGAAGCGATGTCGAAACTGCGCGGCGTCATCATGCCCTTTCCGGGTGGCGTGGTGCGCTCCGGCTCAAAAGTCGGCTCCAAGTACAAGGCGCTGCCTGCGTCGACCAACGACGCGTTCTGTCCGACCCTGCGCGGCGCGGTAAAAAGCGAACTGTCGCCGGATGTCGGCGCGGTGCTGGAAATCGTGATCGACGGATTGATGGAAATCGATGTGCGCAACGCCATGCGCGCCGGCATCGATGCCGTGTGCAAGATCGGCGCAGCCGGCGGGATTCTGCGCGTGAGCGCAGGCAATTACGGCGGCAAGCTCGGCCAGTATCACATCGAACTGCACGACGTCATGCTATGGAACCGCTGACGCTGAGGTTGCGCTCGTCGCCGGCCCGGAGCGTCGATTTGTCGGCATTGACGCCCGAGCGGCTCGACGGCATGGGCACCGCGCAGATCGGTGCGCTGCCGTTGCGCGACGGGTTGTGCGTCGCAGACCTTTTCGAAATCGGTGCCGGCGATACGCGACATCTGGTCATTCGCAACGGCAGCGACCGGCTGACGCACATCGGCGCCGGAATGCGTTCCGGCACGATCGGCGTCGAGGGCGACTGCGGCGCATACGCTGGACTGGACCTGGACGGCGGACACCTAAACGTTACCGGCAATGCCGGCTCCTTTGCCGGCTGCGGGATGAAAGCGGGAATGATCCGGATCGGCGGCAATGCCGGCGATTTTTGCGGTGGCGCGCTCGACGGAAACAGGCAGGGCATGCGCGGCGGAATTATTGCGATTCATGGCCATGCCGGCGACCGTGCCGGCGAACGCATGCGGCGCGGCCTGTTGCTGATCGGCGGAAACGCCGGCGCGTATTGTGGCGCAAACATGCTGGCCGGAACGATCTTCGTCGCCGGCAAGGCGGGAACGATGCCCGGCTTCTCGCTCAAGCGCGGTACGCTGCTGCTGGCCCGCATGCCGGAGAATCTTCCGGCTACGTTCCAGGACAGCGGCGAGCATTCGCTGCTTTTCCTGACGCTTCTGGAAAAACAGCTGCAGCGTGATCGCGGGTCTTTTGCGCGCTTCCTGCCCTTGAATCAAAAAGTGCGGCGCTACTGCGGCGACCTTGCCTGGGGCGGCACCGGGGAAATCCTGATTTTTTGTTGAAGGGCCTTTCCATCGAAGCAGCGGCCACCGCCGCCACGTCAGCGGCTGTCGAGGTCGGAGATGCGTTTCTCGTAGGCATCGAGCATGCACGCGACATCGTTGCAGGCGTCGCGCGCATCCTGATTCCAGGCGCGCTGTTCTTCCATCAGCGTCCTGGGGTCGGCGCCGCGATGGATCGCCCCCCGGAACGCCAGCGCCATGCGATCGTCGGCTTCGGCCAGCCGCGAATTCGAGCACAGCAATTTCTCGGTATTGGATTTCGCGCGGCTGCAATCCAGAGCCGCCCGGACCGGCACGGGTGCCGCCAGCGCAACCATGACTGCGAGAACGGCGAGCCGGTTCACGCGAGCAGTCTTCCGCCTTCGAGCACCGGCACCGCATCGAGCGCGCTCAGACGAGCCGCGAATTGAACTTCATGGGTGAGATTGCGCTCGATCATCAGGCGCCCGACGCGCGCACGCAGCAGGCAATCGGCCGCGTCCTCGCTGCGAAACAGGCTCCGTGCCGCCAGCGCGGCATCGGAAAAGTCGCTGTTCTCGTCGAGCACACGCGACAGCAGATCGACGAAATATCCGGCGCCGTAGAGGTCTTCGAGATTTACCATGCCCATCGATCCGGAGCACACGATAAGGATCGTCTTACCCGGATGGCGCTCCAGGACCCGATTGACCACCGCCTCGCCATTGAGCAACGCCCCGGCGTAAACATGATCCGCCCGCGACGATTGCCGCAGCGCGACCGTGCCGTTGGTCGTCGAATAAATCAGTTTGCGACCGGCGATCTTCTCCTCGAGCAGCGCCAGCGGGGTCGGCGACGCGAACCCTGGCAGCGTTTCGGCATAGAGCTCGCCGGCAAGAATGTAGCTGCCCGGCGGATGCTTCTGCGCCTCCGCCCGGGCCCCTGCTTCGTCCAGCGTGGGGATGACCTCGGTCGCGCCGTTGGCGAGGGCCGTGATGATGGTCGACGTGGCGAACAACACGTCGAGCACGACCGCGACCTTACCCTCCAGGCGCTCGTGGTCGAGTTCTTCCTTGCGGTAGAGCACGTGCACCTTGTGTTTGAACAGCATGTTCACGTCACTGCGCTCCCCGGGTTGCGGCGGCGAAACATTCCATAACCTTGCATGGACAGCACCATCTCTCCGTTCTGATTGAATACTTCCCACAAGTTGTTGACGATGCCGATGTCCGGCCTGCTCTTCGACACCCGCGTTTCGATCGTGGTGCGTCGCGCATTGATCGTATCGCCCGGCCGCACGGGTTTCAGCCATTTGAGGTTGTCGATGCCTGGCGAACCCACGCTGGCCGAATGCGACAGGTAGGCGTCGCACATCATGCGCATGACCATCGCGCAGGTGTGCCACCCGCTGGCAATCAGGCCGCCGTACATCGACGCCTTTGCGGCGCCCTCGTCGACATGGAACGACTGCGGATCGAATTGCTTCGCAAAGGCGATCACTTCATCCTTCTCGACGCGTTTGCCACCGATCTGCTCGACTTCCCCGACCTTGAAATCTTCCCAATACCTTGTAATCAACGCTTAACTCCCCAAGAACAATTCACCGCAATGACGCAAAGGAAACGCGAAGGAAGGCGTGAAACGTCGAAAAGCGTGGGGGTTGTCAAATTCTGTCCGAGACGATTTCTCTCTGCGCATGCAATTAGATTGCGGTCCTACGCCGAGCTACGTAAATCACCCCAGCGAATCATTCACCTTGCATTGCTTTCCTTTGCGTTCCCTT
>DATFUO010000196.1:0-23602 GCA_035260785.1 Burkholderiales bacterium | reverse complement strand
CCGAAATCAGCGCCAGGGCGCGTGACGGCAAGCTCGGACCGGCCGAGATGCAGGGCGGCACGTTCTCCATTTCGAGCCTGGGCGGCATCGGCGGCACGCATTTCACGCCGATCATCAATGCGCCGGAAGTCGCGATTCTCGGTGTATCGAAATCTTCGATGAAACCGGTCTGGAAAGACGGCCAGTTCGTACCCCGGCTGATGATGCCCCTGTCACTGTCCTACGATCATCGCGCGGTCGATGGCGCACAAGGCGCGCGCTTCATCACGAACCTGACGGCGGTCCTGTCTGACATCCGTCGTGTTCTTCTGTAATCGGCGAACGGCGTACGGTCAAAACAGGCGTCACTTTTGTTCACTGTCCGCAGCTTACCGTTAACGGACGATTGAATTCCTCATCCCCCATCGGTGTGCTGGGCGGGACTTTCGATCCCGTCCATTTTGCCCATCTGCGGCTGGCCGAGGAATTCGCGGACGCCATCGGCCTGTCCAGAGTGCGCTTCATTCCGACCGGCACGCCGCCGCACCGCGGAACACCCCGGGTAACCGGCGCGCATCGTTTGGAAATGGTGCGCCTTGCGATCCATGGGAATCCGCGCTTCGAGGCCGACGATCGCGAAATCAGCCGCCAGGGGATTTGCTACACCTTCGACACATTGAACGAACTACGCGCCGAACTGGGTGAACGCCCGCTATGTCTGCTGATGGGGTCGGACGCCTTTTCCGCGTTGACCACCTGGCACCGCTGGGAGGAATTGTTCGATCTGGCCCATATCGTGATCGCGCATCGGCCGGGGTTTTCGCTGCAACAGTTGCAGTCTTCCCTTCCGGGGCCTTTGCGCAAGATTTACCTGCAGCGGCTGGCTTCCTCGACCGGCCTCTTGCGCCGGGACAGCGCCGGCGCCATATATGCCAGGGAAATCACTGCGCTGGACATCGCCGCGACCCAGATCAGAGGGCTGCTGGCGGGTGGTGGAAGTGCGCGCTATCTGGTTCCGGACGCAGTTCTCGATTACATTGAAACCAATCGTCTTTACAAGGAACGCGATGCACGTTGAAGCCGTGAAACAAGCCGCTGTCGAGGCGCTGGAAGAAATCAAGGCCAGGGACATCACTATCCTCGACGTCAGGAAAATGACCTCCCTGTTCGATTACATGATCGTCGCCACCGCCGAATCGGCCCGCCAAACCAAGGCGTTGGCAAGGAACGTGCAGGAAAAGCTCCGACAGGTGGGAGTACGCGTCCAGGGCCTGGAGGGCGAAAAGACCGGAGAATGGGTACTGGTCGACCTGGGCGACATCATTGTGCATGTGATGCAGCCGGCGATTCGGTCCTACTACAACCTCGAGCAGCTGTGGGGCGGCCGGCCGCCGTCGCCGCACCCCACCACCTGGAGAAGCGCCCCTGGCGCGGAACCGCCGGCCGCCGTATAGCTTCATCCCGATTGAAACTGCACATCCTCGCTATCGGCCATAAACCCCCCACCTGGGTGGCCGCCGGATTCGAGGATTATGCCCGGCGCATGCCGCGTGAAGCGCGCATCGAACTCACCGAGATCAAACCCGCCCCGCGCAGCCGCCAGGCTCCCTCAGCCGGGGCAACCGCCCGGATCCTGGCGGCCGAAAAAGTCCGCTTCCTTGCGGCCCTGCCGCCGGGCTGTGTAAGAATAGCGCTGGACGAACGCGGTAAGCAGCTCACCACGGCAGACCTGGCCCGCAAGCTGACGGCCTGGATGCAGGGAGGACGCGACGTCGCCTTCATGATTGGCAGTGCAGATGGGCTCGACCAGGAACTCAAAGCCAATGCGGATCTTCTGCTTGCCCTTTCGGCGATGACGCTTCCGCATGCCATGGTGCGGTTGCTGCTCGCCGAGCAGCTATACCGCGCGATGTCGATGATCCAGAACCACCCTTATCACCGGGAATAAGACCGCCAAATTCGGCGCCGACAAAACCAAGAATCTAGCTCACGTGCCGTCGCTGGAAAAACATATCTATCTCGCCTCGCGCAGTGCGCGTCGCCGCGACCTGCTCAAACAGATGGGCGTGAACTTCGAAATGCTCCTGCTTCGGGAAGGGGCCGGCCGCGATGCCGATTTCAACGAATCGCCGATCGGCAACGAATTGCCGCGCGACTATGTCGTGCGCGTCGCCCGGCTGAAGGCGGAAGCGGGCTGGTTACGCCTGGAGCAGCGACGCCTGATGCGCCATCCGGTGCTGGCAGGCGATACCACGGTGGCTTTCCGCAACACCATCCTCGCCAAACCCAAGGACCGTGAGGATGCGGTCGCGACGCTCAAGCAGCTCTCCGGCACGATGCATCATGTCTATACGGCGGTGGCCGTCAAATTCCACGATTCGCTGCAGGAAGCGCTTTCCGTGACCGAAGTGCGCCTGCGGGAGCTTTCCGACGATGAGATACGGCGCTACGTCGCCAGCGGAGACCCGATGGACAAGGCCGGCGCCTACGGCATCCAGGGCAAGGCCTCGATGTTCATCGAATCCATCAACGGCAGTTACAGCGGCGTGGTAGGACTGCCCATGTTCGAAACTTCGCGGCTGCTGACTCATCTGGGCTTCCAGTTGCTGTGAACGAGGAAATCCTCATCAACGTCACCCCGCAGGAGACCCGGGTCGCGGTGATGCAGCAGGGGGTTGCCCAGGAATTACACGTCGAGCGCAGCGCCAGCCGCGGCATTGTTGGCAACATCTATGTCGGCGAGGTCAGCCGCGTGCTGCCGGGCATGCAATCGGCGTTCATCCAGATCGGCCTGGATCGCGCCGCCTTCCTGCATGTCGCCGACATCTGGTTTCATCGCCAGAACCACGAAGAAGCCCGACCCATCGAGCGCATCCTTCACGAGGGCCAGAGGCTGCCGGTGCAGGTCATCAAGGACCCGATCGGAACAAAAGGCGCGCGCCTGTCGACGCAGATCAGCATCGCAGGGCGCCTGCTGGTCTATCTGCCGCAGGAATCGCATATCGGCATTTCACAGCGCATCGAAGATGAAAACGAGCGCGCGTTGTTGCGCGAAAAACTGCAGCACCTGATTCCCTCGGAAGACGCCGGCGGCTACATCGTGCGTACGATGGCGGAGACCGCCAGCGAAAAAGAACTCGGCGCCGACATCGAATATCTGCGCAAGCTGTGGTCCGGCATCCAGGAAAAATCGCGCACCATTGCAGCCCCTGCGCTGCTCTACCAGGACCTGAGCCTGTCGCTGCGCGTGCTGCGCGATTTCGTCAATGACGAAAGCGGCCGCATCATGGTGGATTCGCGCGAGACCTTCCTGCGCATGCAGGAATTTGCGAACGAGTACACGTTGTCCTTTGTCGATCGCATCCACCACTACACCGGGGACCGCCCGCTGTTCGATCTTTATGGCGTCGAGGACGAAATAGAACGGGCACTCGCCCGTCGCGTGCCGCTGAAATCCGGCGGTTATCTGATCATCGACCAGACCGAGGCGCTGACCACGATCGACGTCAATACCGGCGGTTTTGTCGGGGGCCGCAACTTCGACGACACCATTTTCAAGACCAACCTGGAAGCGGCGCAGGTGATCGCGCGCCAGCTGCGCCTGCGCAATCTGGGCGGCATCATCATCATCGACTTCATCGACATGGACAATGAAGTGCACCGCAATGCCGTCATGACGGAGTTCAAGAAGGCGCTGCTGCCGGACCGCACGCGCATGACGGTAAACGGATTCACGCATCTCGGGCTGGTGGAGATGACGAGAAAGCGTACCCGCGAGAGCCTTGCGCACATCCTGTGCGAACCCTGCCCGACCTGCCAGTCCCGGGGCGAAGTCAAGACCGCGCAGACGATCTGCTACGAAATCCTGCGCGAACTGGTGCGCGAATCGCGCCAATTCGACGCGCGCGAGTTCCGCATCCTCGCCTCGCAGAAGGTCATCGACATTTTCCTCGACGAAGAATCGCAAAGCCTGGCCATGCTCGAGGAATTCATAGCCAAGCCGATTTCACTCCAGGTGGAAACCATCTATACGCAGGAGCAGTACGATATCGTCTTGATGTAACAGAAACGGCGCGCGCCGCAAGTCCTTGCGGTCACCGTTTCCCTTTGGGATGCAGTATCAACAGTGCGAGCCCGCCTGCAATCAATCCCCAGAACGCCGACCCGATTCCGAATAGCGTCACGCCCGAAGCTGCCACGAGAAAGGTGACCAGAGCGGGTTCTCGATCGCGTTCGTTCGACAACGCCGCAGCGAGGCCGTTGCCGATGGTGCCGATGAGCGCAAGGCCCGCGATCGCAATGATCAATTCTCGCGGAAACGCCGCGAAAAGCGCGCCCACCGTTGCACCGAATAGTCCGATCAGGATGTAGAAGAATCCGGCGGATACAGCGGCGATGTAGCGTCGCCGGCTGTCCTCATGCGCCTCGCGTCCCATGCAGATCGCGGCGGTGATGGCGGCCAGGTTGATCGCAAAGGCCCCGAAGGGAGCAAGAATCAGATTCGATATGCCGGTCCAGCCGATGACCGGTGAAATCGGGATCTGGTAACCGGATGCCCGGATTACGGCCACGCCGGGTACATTCTGCGATGCCATCGTCACTATGAACAGCGGCAACGCCACGCCGATGAGCGCGCTCACGGACAGACTCGGCGTTACCCAGACCGGCCTGGCGAATTCGAAGTGCACCGCGTCCATGTGCAGCATGCCCAGTGCGGACGCGATGAAGATGCCCAGCACGAACGCGCAGATCACCGCATAGCGCGGGACCAGGCGACGCGCGACCAGATAGACGGCGAACATCGGGAACGCCATCAGGAATTGCGCCTTCATCACGACAAATACTTCCAGTCCGAAGCGCAACAGGACGCCCGCCAGCATGCCCGACGCGATCGACACCGGAATGCGGTTGATCGCGCGCTCGAACCAGCCTGAAAAACCGGCGATCGTGATCAGCATTGCCGAGACCAGGAAGGCGCCCGTGGCTTCCCCCAGAGAAACGCCGCCCGCACTCGTAATCAGCATCGCCGCGCCCGGCGTGGACCAGGCTGTCACGACCGGCATGCGATAGCGCAACGACAGTAGGATGCAGGTCGATCCCATGCCCAGGCCCAGCGCCCACATCCACGAGGCTATTTCAGCGGGCCCCGCGCCCACCGCATGGGCCGCCTGAAAAACGATTACCGCCGAACTTGTGAACCCGACCAGCACGGTGACGAAGCCCGCGACAACCGCGGAAAGGGATAGATCTCTGGCGATGGACATGGCAATCCGATAATTATTCTTATGTGCGCCGGAGCCCGGGCGGTTCCGGTCTTGTCCGCAACTGCGCTGCTAGGCGACCTTCGCTACTTTCATCTGCGCAGGATCCCGATTCAGAACATTGCGGATCTGGGTGAGTTCCTCTACTTGCTTGCCCAGCTGCAGGTGCTGCTGCTCAAGCTGTCGAACCCGCTCGTGAAGTGTATTGATGTCGCCCGCTACTTTGCGCAGGTTGTCGACCTTGCGTTCAAGCAGCTTCTGGTGCTCTTTGAGCTGCATGGACAGCGGCATCAATGCGGAATTGACCCAGGCATCGAGCTCAAGGCGCAGTTGGGTGAACAATTCGCGCGCATGTGAAACCAGGCCGACGTGAAAACGGCGCACGAGAAAGTGTTTCTCGGTCATTACATTGACCGGGTCCTTGCAAAAGCGCTCCGTGCTCTGATGCAGCGAGTGCATGCGCAGGATATGGCGTTCGAGATTCAGGGGCGGCGGCGTCATCTTGGGAAATCCGTACAGCTTGTGGAATTCGGAGTACACGCCGTCGACGTAGTTGCGCGTCTCGCCCGCGAAATTCAGTATTTTTTCCGCCTGTCTCGAAAAAGTGTCGAACAGCGCCTGCATGCTGCGCATCAGTCCGGCGGTGGTCCAACTGCCTTCGATCGCCTCGATGCTGCGGCTCATCAAGTCGTCGAGGCGCTCGTCCGCCAGAGTGCCGACCAGTACGTTGCCCTGCTTCAGCACCGTCGCATAAGAGCGTTTGAAACTCTCCATGTGGGTCAGGTAACCGGTTCTGTCCTGCTCCAGCCTGGCCAGCAGTACCTTTGCAAGATCGCGATTCTTCCCGGACAGCTTGGACATTTCCTGCAACTCGCCGCGGGTGCTGGCGAGCTGCGCGGTTACGCTTTGCAGGGACGTCTCCAGCATGTTGCCGATCTCCCTTGAAACGGCCGCGCGCAGGATCTGTTGCTTTGACGGAATGATTTCTTCCGCCAGCAGGTGTTCCAGCGTCTCGATCCGGCTTTTCGCGAGCAGGTTTGCGTCGCCGCGGATGCGTGCGATCAGGCCTTTTTGCGCCGAAAGCGCAATGACGTGATCGCGCGGCAAGCCCAGGATTCTCGCTGTATCGACGACCTGGCGCTCGACGCCGATTTCGATCTGTTCGTCGGACTTCAGATCGTCCCACATCAGGTCGATCTTGTTCAGCACGGCAATGCGGCGCGTGACATAGCTCTGCACGTATTTTTGCCAGACATCGAGATCGGACTTGGTGACTCCGGTATCCATCGCCAGCAGGAACAGTACGGCGTGCGCACTCGGAATCATCGACAGCGTCAGTTCAGGCTCCGTGCCGAGCGCGTTCAGGCCCGGCGTGTCGAGGATCACGAGGCCTTTTTTCAGCAGCGGATGCGGGTAATTGACCAGCGCATGGCGCCAGCACGGGATTTCGACTTTGCCGCCCCGCTTCACGACCACGGTCGTCGTCACGAAATCGGCTTCGTCGAGCAGCCCCAGCGCGCCGGCCTCTTCCACCGAAACCGACTTCACCTGGGCGAGACTGGACATCGCAGTGGCCATTTCGTCATGGGACGCCAGATTGAGCCTGATCTTCACCCACTCGACCGGTTTGTGCTTGAGCCCGGCAATGCTCTCGTCGCCTTTGCGCGTCTCGATCGGCAACAGTTTGATGTAGGGCTCTTCGGCCGCGTCGTAGAAGATTTCGGTCGGGCACATGGTTGTGCGACCGACATCGGACGGCAGCAGGCGTTGCTTGAAATCGGAGAAGAACATGGCGTTGATCAGTTCGGTCTTGCCGCGCGAGAATTCCGCGAGAAAGGCGAGGATCATGCGATCGTTGCGCAGGCTTTCGACCAGATCGTAAATGCGCAGGCTGCGCTGAATATCCGCATGGCCGTGGTTTTCCAGCCAGTTCTGATAGGCCTGGATGCAATCACGCAGTTCGTCGCGCCACTGCTGGTAGGCGGAAACCTGATTTTCGAGATCGCTGGTCATGAGTGCAGAAGCTCTTTCACCCGCGCCAGGAGGCAGGCCGCCTGGTCGTAGATTTCGACGGTTTTGGTGCGCCCGTGACTGCCACGACGAATCATAACCCGCCCGCCCGGCAGTTCAAATCTGTCGGCCAGAAATCCGACGAGCAGCTCGTTGGCTCTGTCCTCGACGGCCGGTGCGGCAATCCGGATCTTCAGGTGCCCGCCATGCAGGCCCGCAACCTCGGTGCGCCGTGCATTGGGCTGCACGTGCAGGAACAGCGTCAGCAGACCACGATCCGCATCGAAGTGATACCAGGATTCGTGCATCCGGGTTCGATCACAGCATGCGGGTAACCGCGAGCTCGAGCGAGTTCACCGGCCACATCAGCATTATCTGGCAAATGACCAGCACGAACAGCGGGGAGAGATCGACGCCGCCGATCGGCGGCACGCGCCGCTGGAACACTCCGAGGAACGGGCGCGTCAGACTGGCGAGAATCGAGGTCGCCGGTCCTCTTGGCGCAATGAAGGACAGGATTGCCTGCGCGAACACCACAACCATCAGAATGTAGATGAACAGTTTCAGCAGATTCAGCGCCGCCAGCAGCATCAATCCGATCACGGCGGTGCCCACACCGGGCCCGAACTGATAGCCCTTCAACGCGAGCACGCCGCCGACCAGCAGCAGCTCGGTCAGCCATGCCAGCACCAACGTTGACAGATCGTAACCCCACAGCCCTGGAATCACGCGCCGCGTCGGGCGCACGATGAAATCGGTGAGTGCGGCCAGAAATTGCGACAGCGGATTGCGCGCCGGGGCGCGCACGGCCTGCAGATAGAAGCGCATCAGCAACGCCAGCGAGAACAAGCCGAGGAAAGTTTCGAGCAGGAAAATCAACGCCTGATTCATCTGCTTTGCGCCGCCTGATCCGTGCCGTACTCGTCGCCGAGTTCCCTCGAACGCCTGGCCGCGGCCTGCGCGGCGTCCACGATTTTGCGCCTGACATCGCTTGCTTCCATGGATTTCAGTGCGGCTTCCGTGGTTCCCCCCTTCGAAGTCACGCGCGCGCGCAGGACGCCCGCGGACTCGTCGCTGCCGGCGGCAAGTTTTGCCGCACCGACGAAAGTCTGGATGGCGAGCTCGTGCGCCTGCGCGGCATTCAGTCCCAGTTCGACGGCCGCCTGTTCCAGCGCCTCGATAAAGTAAAAAACATACGCCGGGCCGCTTCCGGAGATCGCCGTGACCACGTCGATGTCCGACTCATTACGCACCCACACCACGCCGCCCACCGCGCCGAGGATGTTTTGCGCGCTGTCCCTGTCGGCCTGTTCAACGGCCGCGGCCGCAAACAGTCCGGACACTCCGGAGCGGATCAGCGCGGGTGTATTCGGCATCACGCGCACAATGCGCTCGTGACCGCCAAGCCAGCGGGCGAGGTCCGCCGTCCGGATGCCGGCCGCGATGCTGATGACCAGCTGCCCGCGCAGGCAGGCACGCAGATTCTGCGCCACCGCGTGCATCTGTTGCGGTTTCACCGCCAACAGCACAGCGTCTTCGGCAATATCGCCGTCGACCGCCGCCATGGCGCTGACGCCAAACCGGCTCTGCAGGCGCTGGCGTGCTTGTTCCGAAACGTCGACAACGCGCAGGTCGCCGGGTTTGAAGCCCTGTTGCAACAGCCCGCCGATCAATGCGGTGGCCATGTTGCCGCCACCCACGAAAAGTATGCGCATGATATCGAATTGAAGCGGAACTTCCCGCCTGAGAATACGAGGGCGGCGCGGACGGTCCGCGCACGCCGCAATGAAAGTCCGTTACTTGGTTTCGGCCAGTTTCTTGACGTTCTGCAAACCCGCCCGATAGGCGCCGATAATCGTCTTCTTTGCGCCGGCGTCGTCCTGGCCCGCCGGCGGATTGTCCGCCACCTTGCGCTTGAATTTACCCTTCCAGACCAGCACGGAAGTGCCCTTCGCCTTGCCGGACTTGACCTGTATGGTTGAGGAATAGTCCGCGACCGGCAGAGGGGAATCGCTGATGATCCGGTAGCCGTACTTTCTTTGCTTTTCGCTGAATCCGTCCAGTTCCTCGTCAAACTTGGCGCCACCGTCGGCCAGCGTCAGGGTACGCACCGCGCCGATCTTGTTGTTCGCGCCGGATTTGATTTCAGTGTTCGAGAATGCCGGATGCCACTTGTGCAGGCCGTTCCAGTCCTTGACCAGATTCCACACTTTTGCTGGCGGCGCATTGATCGCGACGCTTTCGTTTACGTGCAGATAGCCGGGCTTGGCCGCCAATGCCGTGGCAGGCAATGCCGCCAGCAGACCGGCAGCGATGATCCAGTTCCTTAATTTCATTTTATTCTCCATGTTCTCAGTAGTAGGGCCGCTCTTGGGGGCGCCCGTTGCGGGCGCCCGGCCGGCCAGTATAGGTGCGCGCCGCCATCGTGGGCAAATCGCCGGTCAGCCCGGATGGGGCGCACGTTCGCCGAAAATGGCGCGGCCGACGCGAACCAGGGTCGCGCCTTCCGCGATGGCCGCCTCCAGGTCGTCCGACATGCCCATCGAAAGTGTATCCAGTACGATGCCGCGGCCGACAAGTTCATCCTTCAATTCACGCAACTGGCGGAATCGGGAACGTTGCAGCCCTTGATCCGGAGTCGGCTCCGGGACAGTCATCAATCCGCGCAGCCGGATTCCGTTCATGGCTGATATCGCTTTCGCCAGCGCCAGGACTTCTTCCGGCGGCACTCCGCTTTTGGTACCTTCGCCGCTGACGTTGACCTGGATGCATACTTGAAGCGGTAAAAGCCCGGGGGGGCGGGAAGATGACAGGCGTTCGGCGATCTTGAGGCGATCCACGCTATGGACCCATTGAAATTGCTCGGCGATCTGCCGCGTCTTGTTGCTTTGGATCGGACCGATGAAGTGCCACTCCAGAGGGAGGAGCAGGGGCCCCGCTTGCGGGGATGCGACCCCGGCGGAGGGGCGCACATCGGCCTCGCGCTGCTCGCCATCCTGCTGTGCGTGCGCGACGTGCCAGTCAAGCCCGGTGTCCGATAATGCGGCAATCTTGCCCATCGCTTCCTGCAGATAGTTTTCCCCAAATGCGACCTGGCCGGCAGCGCGAGCTTGAGCAATCGCGTAGGGTGCGAACGTCTTGCTGACCGCAATAAGCCGGATGTCCTCGGGCGACCTGCCAGCCAATCGTGCGGCCGCCGCCATGCGATTGCGTACGGCTTGCAAGCGGGCGGCTATTGTTGTCATAATTCTCTTGCATTCCCGATTGTAACCATCGAATGCAGCGAGCATTTTCGATCCATGCCGAGGTCGCCGGCATGCCTCGTTTCCCACCTTGCCGTCGTCGGAGAATTATAAATGGACATCGCTGAACTCCTCGCTTTTGTGGTCAAGAACAAGGCTTCCGACCTTCACCTGTCGGCGGGATTACCCCCCATGATCCGGGTGCATGGCGACATCAGGCGCATCAACCTGCCGCCGATGGAGCACAAGGACGTGCACGCCATGATTTATGACATCATGAACGACGGCCAGCGCAAGTTCTACGAGGAAAACCTCGAATGCGACTTCTCGTTCGCCATCCCGAATCTGGCGCGATTTCGCGTCAACGCGTTTGTTCAAAACCGCGGCGCCGGCGCGGTGATGCGGACTATTCCGTCCAAAGTGTTGACCCTGGAAGAATTGAAGGCGCCTAACATATTCAAAGAAATCGCCAAGTACCCGCGCGGCGTGGTGCTGGTGACCGGGCCGACCGGGTCGGGCAAGTCGACCACGCTCGCAGCAATGGTCAACGATATCAATGAGAATGAAATGGGTCATATTCTCACGGTGGAAGATCCGATCGAATTCGTGCACGAAAGCAAGAAGTGTCTGATCAACCAGCGCGAAGTCGGCCCGCATACCCTGTCTTTCAACAATGCGCTGCGCAGTGCATTGCGCGAAGACCCGGACATCATCCTGGTGGGGGAATTGCGCGACCTGGAAACGATCCGCCTGGCATTGACCGCGGCCGAAACCGGCCACCTGGTGTTCGGGACGCTGCACACGAGTTCCGCGGCAAAGACGGTCGACCGGATCATAGACGTATTCCCGGCCGCCGAGAAAGAAATGGTGCGCGCGATGCTGTCCGAATCGCTGCGCGCGGTGATCTCGCAAACGCTGTGCAAAACCAAGGACGGCGGCGGACGCGCGGCGGCGCACGAAATCATGATCGGCACACCGGCCATCCGCAACCTGATCCGCGAAGCCAAGATTGCGCAAATGTACTCGTCGATCCAGACCGGACAGGCACTGGGCATGCAGACGCTGGACCAGAACCTGGCCGATATGGTCAAGCGCAACGTCATCACCAAGGAAGAAGCGCGTACAAAAGCAGCGAACAAGGACACGTTCAACTGACCAGCCCTAGACGGCGGGTACCACCGGAAATTTGCCAGGAGTAGCAGATGGAACGAGATCAGGCCGTCAAATTCATACACGAACTGCTGCGGGCCATGGTGGCGAAGAAAGCCTCCGACCTGTTCATCACCGCCGGTTTCCCGCCGGCATTCAAGCTCGACGGCAAAATGACGCCGGTATCCAACCAGAGCCTGACGCCACAGCACACCCAGGAGCTGGCGCGTTCGCTGATGAACGACAAGCAGGCGCAGGAGTTCGAGGCAACCAAGGAATGCAATTTCGCCATCAACCCGCCCGGGATCGGACGCTTTCGCGTCAACGCTTTCGTGCAGCAGGCGCGCGTCGGCATCGTGTTGCGGACCATCACCACCACCATTCCGAAAATGGACGATCTCGGATTGCCGCCGGTTCTCAAGGATGTGGCGATGACCAAGCGCGGCCTGGTGATCATGGTCGGCGGCACCGGTTCGGGGAAGTCGACGACGCTCGCCGCAATGATCGGCTACCGCAACGAGAACAGCCACGGCCACATCATAACGATCGAAGATCCGATCGAATACGTGCACGACCACAAGAACTGCCTGATCACCCAGCGCGAAGTCGGCGTCGATACCGAGTCCTGGGCGGCAGCGCTGAAGAACACGCTGCGTCAGGCACCGGACGTGATTCTGATCGGAGAGGTCCGCGATCGCGAAACCATGGAACACGCGATCGCGTTCGCCGAAACCGGCCACCTGTGCATGTGCACGCTGCACGCCAACAGCGCCAACCAGGCGCTCGACCGGATCATCAACTTCTTCCCGGAAGAACGCCGTGCACAGTTGCTGATGGACTTGTCCCTGAACCTGAAGGGCCTGGTTTCCCAGCGCCTGATACCGCTCAAGGACATCAAGGGCCGCGCCGCGGCGATCGAAATCCTGCTGAACTCGCCGCTCATCTCCGACCTGATCTTCAAAGGCGAAGTGCATGAGATCAAGGAAGTCATGAAGAAGTCACGCGAGATGGGCATGCAAACCTTCGACCAGGCGCTGTTCGACCTGTACGAGGGCGGCAAGATCAGCTACGAGGACGCGATGCGCAACGCCGACTCAATGAACGAGCTGCGTCTGCAGATCAAGCTGCACGGCAAGGAAACCCGGGATCGCGACCTGACTTCAGGGGTGGATCACCTGAACATCGTGTAAATGCAGGACCGAGGACTGAGTGGAAAAACATAGGCCTAAGCACTTACTCAGTCCTCAGTCCTTTTTTTCCCTCCGCATCGCCCCTGCGACAATTTTGAACTCATACAGCCGGCATTCGAGCGCGCCGTTATAAAGGGGGGTGCGTTTCGAGGGCGACAGCCCGATCAGTTTCGGCAGGCGCATGTCGGCGGTGAACAGATAGGCACGCCAGCCGGCAAATTTCTTCTTCAGCACGTCTCCCATCCGGGGGTAGAACGACGCGAGTTCGTCCTGCTCGCCAATACGCACGCCGTAAGGCGGATTGGTCACCAGGATCCCTTCCCCGGCCGGCGCGGAAATCTCCAGCATATTGGCCTGCTTGAGGCTGACCGAGTCGGCAAATCCAGCCGCGTCAAGATTCACGCGTGCCAGCTTCAGAGCGTCGCCATACAGATCGCTGCCGAAAATCGCCGGCGAAGGATTCGGTGCCGGTCGGGCCCCGGCCGCCGCCTTGATGCGAATCCACCCGGTTTCATCGAAGCCGCGCAGTTTCTCGAATGCGAATTTGCGCCCTACACCCGGTGCAATTCCGCGCGCCATCTGCAGGGCCTCTATCAGGAAGGTCCCGCTGCCGCACATCGGATCGAGCAGAGGCAGATCGGGTGTCCAGCCGGAGAGCTTCAGAATGCCGGCGGCGAGATTCTCGCGCAACGGCGCCTCCCCGCCGCTCTGTCTGGCCCCGCGCTTGAACAGCGGTTCGCCGGAAGTATCGAGATAGAGCGTGAATCGTTCCGTTTCCAGGAAGGCATGGATACGCACGTCGGGCTGCGCGGTATCCACGCTCGGGCGAACGCCGGATTGGGAGCGGAACTTGTCGCAGACTGCATCCTTGATCCGCAACGTGATGAAATCCAGGCTGTTGAGAGGACTGCGTACCGCGGCGACGTTCACGCGTATCGTCAGGGCGCCATCGAACAGCAGCGGCCACTCGAGCGCATTCACCCCGCGATAGACGTCTTCTTCGCTCCGATAACGACCGGACCCGACTTGCCACAGAACGCGGCTCGCGATGCGGCTATGCAGATTGGCGGCATAAGCGACCGGCAGCGGCCCGGAAAAACCCGCCCCGCCTTCCGCCGCCGTGATCTCGGCTGCACCCAGCCCGGCAAGCTCTCCGGCCAGTACGGCCTCAAGCCCGCGCGGGCACGGCGCGAAAAAACGTTCCTGCTTCAAGGATAGTTACCCAGTTAACCCTTCACCGCAAAGGCGCGAAGGCGCAAAGGGAACGCAAAGGAAACAAGAGATGACAATAAACGCTGTCGATAGTCCAATAACAGCGATCTTCGCATCAGTTGTTGTTTTTCTTTGCGGGTTTTTCTTTGCGGGCCTTTCTTTGCGCCTTCGCGCCTTGGCGGTTCAATTTTCTAAAGCCTTAGAAAAACTTCGAACTCAACGCGCTTCCAGGGATCGCGGTGTTTGGTCAACCGCACGATGCGCGCTTCGAGCTTGTTGCCACGATCGAGCTGGCGTGCCACGGCATCGTTCTCGGCACGGGGCACGTAACCGAGCATGCGCCCGTTCCATTCGACGCGCACCGCGCGCGCGTCGTGCGGATTGTCCGGTTCGCGCACCAGCCGCAAAGGATCGCCAACCTTTAGTTGATCCCACAGATGCCGGCCTTCGTGAAACTGGAATCCGGCCACAGGCGAGTTTTGGATGAGGATGCGCGCCGCCGGCTGCGCCGCGTGCAGCAGGGTGGCGGCAAAGACCGCCATGAGGGCAAAGATCCAGGCGTGCCTGTTCGCCGGCATCAGAACGGCTGCAACTCCACCAGCAGGACGATCGCGATCAATGCGACGACCGGAACCTCGTTGAGCCAGCGATAGAAGACGTGGCCGTGATGATTGCGATCGTGCTTGAAATCGATCAACAGCTTGCCGCAGTAGACGTGATAGACGACGAGCACGGCCACCAGGGCCATCTTGGCGTAGAGCCAGCCGCCATAGAAACCGTAAACCAGCCACAGCCAGAGGCCGAACACCATCGTCAGCACGGCGCCCGGCGTCATGATGCCGAAGAACAGTTTGCGCTCCATGATCTTGAAGCGATCGCGGCTGGCTGCGTCTTCGCTCATGGCGTGGTAGACGAACAGGCGCGGCAGATAGAACAGGCCGGCGAACCAGGTCACCATGAAGATGATGTGAAACGACTTGATCCAGAGCATCGCACTTCCCCAGGCGTCAACGAATGTCTCGACGCGGTTCAATGGAAATATAAAACCAGTTCAAGAGCGTTGACGCAAAGGGCGCAAAGAAAAAAGAAAGGACGCAGAGAACGTATCCGGACTTAACGTGTGCCAAGGCTTTCATTTGCGTTCTCTCTTTTCCCTCTGCGTACCCCTCAAGGGGGTATTGAAATGAAACCATTGCGTCAACGCTCTTGAATTCGTCGTCTGCCGGGCGGCGGCGATCACGTCCGGCAATGCTGTTCGACCACGCGTTGCAATGTGATCAGGCTGCCGTGGAAAAAATGGCCGGCGCCGGGAAACACAGTCACCGGAAGCGCTTGCGGCCGTGCCCAGTCGAACACGTCTTTCAGCGGAACGACGTCGTCTTCCTCGCCATGCACGACCAGCGTATTTTCCGGCACATTGCCGACCGGAAATCGCCCGACCGCGGGTGCCGCCAAGACCAGGTGTCGCGGCGCCAGCTGCGGCGCCACCGCCGCGGCGATGAAGCCACCGAAGGAAAACCCGCCGACCGCGAGTTCGTCCTCGCCGTAAGTCCGCCGCCCGTAGTCTGCCAGCGCGAGGAAATCCTCGATTTCGCCACGCCCCTCGTCGAACACACCGTCGCTGGCGCCGACTCCGCGGAAATTCAACCGCAGCGCGCGGTAACCGAGCGCGACAAAAGCCTTCGCCAGCGTCTGCACGACTTTGTTATCCAGCGTGCCGCCGTAAAGCGGGTGGGGATGGGCGATCAACGCGATGCCTCGTGGTGCCGCACCGGATTCATTGACGGCGATTTCGAGCTTTCCCGCCGGGCCGTCGATGGAAAGCTTCTGTGCGGATGCGGGCCTCAAATGCGCAGGCGTCCGACGACACGCCCATTGACCAGATGCTCCTCGATGATTTCGTCGATATCGTCCTTGTCCACGTAGGTGTACCAGACTTCCTCGGGATAGACCACGATCACAGGCCCCTCCTTGCACCGGTCCAGGCAGCCGGCCTGGTTCACGCGCACTTTGCCCGGACCCGCGAGCTTGAGGGACTTGACCTTCGATTTTGCATAGTCGCGCATCTCCTGCGCGTTATGGTCGGCACAGCAGGCCTCTCCGTTCGTGCGCTGGTTGCAGCAGAAAAACACGTGATGGGTGTAATAGCTCAAGGAGAATCCTCGTAGAGGCCGGATCCAATTATAAGCCGCGCCGCGCCGGGTACTTGCGCGCATTGAGTCCCATCTTTTCGCGCGCCGCCGCGACCATATCGATATCGAGCACGTCGGCCAACCGGACGAGGTAGAGCAGCACGTCCGCGATTTCAAGCGCCACGTCGTGCCGTGAGGCCGCGTCGAGAGCTTCCCCCCGGGCCGGGGTCAGCCACTGAAAATGCTCCATGACTTCAGCAGCCTCAATGGCAACCGACATCGCCAGGTTCTTCGGCGTGTGGAACGGCTCCCAGTCACGCTCGGCGGCGAAACGCCGCAGGCGGTCGCGCAAATCATCCAGGCGGTCGGACGGCGGAATCGAGGCTGGGTCCGGGTTCGTCATTGCGGATTCCTTTACATCAGTTGGGCGACGGGCGTGCGTCGGAACGGCCGTCGCCGTCGCCGCGCATCATAAACGCGAGGTACGCAAATACCAGGAAAGGCCACCACGAAGACAGCAACCCGGTCATGGCGTTGAAACTCAGAAAATGGCCGCGTTGAAAAATCTGCAATGCCGCAACGAGGTAGGGATTCTCCGGTGCGACGTTGACCAGGAAGACCCCTGCTGCAAAGCAGATCGCCGCGAGGCGCATTGAACTCACCGACGAGCGCCGCGCCAGCGGCAGCCACAACATCATCCCTGCGACCAGTCCCAGCACTGAACCCGGGGTCAGCCACAAACCGGGATTACCCGGAATGAACAAGGCCATGGAGGCAATGGTCTTCAACATCAGCGCCGTCAGAATCAGCGCCGTAACCGAGACCGCGGCGGCGGCGAAGGATCGGGCGATCGCGCCGACCAGGAAGGCCACGCCGGCAAAATTCAGCGCCGCAACGCCGGCTTCAAGCAGCAGATAGGCATCCGCAGAATAAGGCACGCGCAGGTCGGGGGCGATCAGGTGGCGCCAATCGCCGTTGCCGAACAGCCAGATTTCGGCGTTGAGTTGTGTGAGCAGCCAGAGCGCGAACAATGCGAACGAAACATCGGTCCGCGCTCCAGCGCGGAAATGCCGTTCGCGCAATCGATGCAGCTCGCCGGACAACAGCCAGCGCTCTCCCCACATGAGGGCCGCCGCGGCACCCCACAGCGCGCCGATTGAATTGGTCAGCACGTCGTCAATCGAGGCAATCCGCGTGGGCAAATAGGCCTGCGCGAACTCTATCGACAGGCTCAGCAACATCCCGGCAGTAACGCTGAGCACTACCGCGAGCCAGCGCGGGACCCGCCCCATCCACAGCAATGTCAGCAGCAGGCCGACCGGCATGTACGCAAGAATATTGAGAACGACATCCGAGGCAACGACGTACGACGGCCAGCCGGCAAACAGAAAACGCGCCGCTTCGTCGTTCGGCACGCGCCAATCGGCAAACGGGTACAAGCTGGCATACACCACGAGCAGAAGGTAAGCTAGGGCGAGGTAGGCGACCAGCCTGGAACTGCGCGCGTAACGCACGGTTGATAACGGAAGCGAACCGCTCATGTGGTGTTGGCAATGTGCCGGGGCCGGGATTGTCCATCCGCAGCGGACGACGCAGCATGAGATTCTATGACATCTTCAATGGCGACGCCGATGGGCTGTGTGCGCTGCACCAGCTCCGGCTTGCCGAGCCGCGCGCCGCCACGCTGATTACCGGGGTCAAGCGCGACATCGCCCTGCTTGCGCGGGTGACCCCCGAACCAGGCGACGAACTCACCGTACTCGACATCTCGCTGGACACCAATCGGCAGGCGCTGCTCGGCGCATTGAAGATCGGGGCGCGCGTGCGTTATTTCGATCATCATTTCGCCGGTGAGATTCCGCATCATCGCCTGCTCGAAGCCCATATTGAGACCGGCGCTGCGTTCTGCACCAGCCTGATCGTCGACCGCCATCTCGGCGGCCGCTACCGCGCGTGGGCCGTTGTTGCCGCGTTCGGCGACAACCTGCTTGCCCAGGCGTATTCGGCAGCGGCCGAACTTGGCCTCTCGGATGCGGATTCCGGGACGCTGAAAGAACTCGGCGAATGCCTGAACTACAACGCTTACGGCGAGTCCGTCGAGGATCTGCACTTTCATCCCGCCGAACTCTACCGCCGCCTGCACGAACATGCCGACCCGCTGGCCTACGCAGCCAACGCGCAGGAGTTCGTGATATTGCGCAATGCCCGGGCCGCTGATCTGCAACAGGCTCGCGCGTTGCGCCGGGACACGCCAGCAAGCGGATGCATTGCCGTCTTCATGCCGGATAGTGCGTGGAGCCACCGAGTCTGCGGCGCATTTGCCAACGAGCTGGCGCAAAAGCACCCGGGTCACGCGATCGCGCTGCTGGTCGCGCGCGACTCGGGGTATCGCGTGAGCCTGCGCGCCCCGCACGGCATGCAGAATCTGGCCCGGCAATTCGACTCCGGCAACGGCCGGGAAACGGCGGCGGGTATCCAGTTCCTGCCCGGACAGGATGTCGACAGGCTGATGCGGCGGCTGGTGCAGGACTTTGGCGCAGCAGCCGGACCGAACGCGGGGTGCTAGCGTCAGATTTGCGCGATGACGAAGCGATTGCGCCCACTGATTTTGGCACGAGAGAGAGCTTCGTCGGCAACACGAATCAGCTCTTCGGCGCTGGCTGGCATGCCGGCACTCCAGGTCGTAATGCCCATGCTGACGGTCACCGACACCGACTTCCCGGCGATGGCCACGGATTCGCTCGCGACGTTCAGGCGAACGCGCTCGGCAATCTGGCGTGCGGTTCCCTCGCTGCAGTCCCCCAGCACGAGCAGGAATTCCTCGCCGCCATAGCGGCCGATCGCATCGTAGGGCCGGGTAATCCGGTCGAAGCGTTCTTCCGCCGGCGCATAAAGGACGCCGAGATCGTGCAACGCCTTCAGGCGTTGCACTTCGTTCGGAAGAAGCGGGGCTTCGATCATGAGGGCGCGTTGTCGTCGTGATGGGCCTAACTTACCTACGGACTGCCAAGCAGCCGGCGCGGCCCCTCCCCGTTTTCTGGTCGCCGGGATTTTCGGACTTCCGGTCCGCGTCTATTTCGCCTTGATCTCGGTCCAGATCTTGTTGAGCAACTGACGTTCCTTCTTGTTCATGTCCTTCAACTGTTCGAGATGTTTGGCGGATTCCGCGTCGGGGAATACGGCCTTGATCGACTTTATCTCCGGCTTGATGAACTGCAAGGCCTCGTTATTCGGATTGCCGGAGCCCGTGATGTTGGTCAGCGCGGCGGAGTTCCTGCCCTCGAGCATGAAATTGATGAACTGGTGGGCAAGGTCCGGGCGCGGCGCCGATTTCGCAATCACCATCGCATCCAGGGCCAGCACGGCGCCTTCCTTGGGCAGGGCGTGGCGGATGCGGAATTTCTGCTTGGCTTCCTGCGCCCCGGTATCGGCCTGGAAAATGTCGTTCGAGTAGCCGTGCACCACCCAGATATTGCCGGTCGACAATTCCTTGATGTAACCCTGGGCCATGAACGCCGCCCAGTAGGGTTTCGCCTTGAGAATGGTATCCTTCGCCTGTTTCCAGTGTGCGGGATCGCGGTCGTTCACCGAGTAACCCAGATACTTCAGCGCCGCCGCCATGACCTCGGCCTGGCTGTCGAGCACGGTCACTTTGCCTTTTATTTTCTGCAGGATCTTCGGATCGAAGATGACCGCCCAGGAATCCACCGTGATGCCGAGCTCCTTCAATTTCTGGTCGTTGTAGCCGATCAGCGTGATCGACATCGCGTAGGGCACGGAGTATTTGTTGCCCGGATCGAATTCGGTGTTCAGGTAGGTCGGCATCAGGTTCTTGAAATTCGGCAACTTGCTCTTGTCGAGCGGCTGAAGCCAGCCGGCCTTGGCCATGCCCGCCACGTAATTCGAGGTCGGAACCATCACGTCGTAGCCCTTCGCACCCGCGGCAAGCTTGGCAACCAGCTCTTCGTTGTCGCCATAGAAATCCTGCACGACCTTGCATTTGCACTGGGCCTCGAAAGTCTTCACCGCCTCCGGAGCGATGTAGTCGTTCCAGTTGTACAGATGTAACTCGTCAGCGGCCAGTGCCGGCAGACTGGCGAATAACAGCACGGACAACAGCTTTCTCATGATTGATCTCCGTAGATGGCGAAGCGCTTTTTTTCAGTTGCCGCGGTGCTTTTTTCTGCCGGCGGCGGCGTCTAGATTAGGCAAACCCGGTCGGCACGTCCAGAGGCATCCGGGCTCGGAGGACTCATTGCGCCCGCAGCGAGCCGGGCGCCAGTTTGGACGCGATCAGGATCAGCGCCAGCGTCAGCATCATCAGCAGCGTCGAGATGGCATTGACTTCGGGTGTTACCGCGATCTTCACCATCGTGTAGATCTGCAGCGGCAGCGTGGTCGAACCGACTCCGGCGGTGAAGAAAGTAATGACGAAATCGTCGATCGACAGCGTAAACGCCATCAGCGCGCCGGCGACCACGCCCGGCATGATCAACGGCAGCGTCACCAGCCGGAAAGCCTTCCAGGGGGTCGCTCCCAGGTCACGCGCAGCCTCGGTCAGGCTCTCGTCCATGCCGGCCAGCCGCGAGCGCACGACGATCGCGACAAAGCCGATGCAAAACGCGATGTGCGACAGGATGATGGAAAACATGCCGAGAGAAATGTTCAGCAGCACGAAGAAGATCAGCAGCGAGACGCCCATCAGAATCTCGGGGATCGCGATCGGCGCCAGGATCAGCAGGGGCAGCAAGCGCATCCTGAAGCGATACATCGCATAGCCCGCCATGGTGCCGAGGACCGTGGAGACCGCGCTGGCGGTAACGCCTATCAGCAGCGAATTCCACGCCGCCTTGAGCATCTTCTCGTTGTGGAACAGCTTCCCATACCAGACCAGCGTAAAGCCCACCCACTCGGCGTTGAGCCTGGAATCGTTGAAGGAATACGCGACCACGATCACCAGCGGCGCATAGAGAAACGCATACCCGAAAATCGCCGCGGCCCACAATACACGCGAGCGCCGGTTCATGTCCGCGACAGCCTGTTCATGTTCGGGACCGCCGCGCGACCCAGGCTGCCAGCCCGGCGATCGCCACCGCCATGACTGTCAGCACCATCGAGAGCACGCTTCCGAAGGGCCAGTCGCGCGTGTCGAGGAACTGCTGTTTGATCACATTGCCGATCATGATGCCTTCGGTGCCGCCAAGAATGTCGGGAATGGCAAAAATGCCCAGCGCCGGAATGAAGACCAGCGCTGCGCCGGCATAGATGCCCGGCAACGATAGCGGGAACGTCACCCGCCAGAACCGCCGCCAGGCATTGGCGCCGAGGTCCTGCGCCGCGTCGAGCAGCGCCGGATCGTGTTTTTCCAGGTTGGCATACAACGGCAACACCATGAAGGGCAGATGCACGTAAACCAGGCCGACGACGACCGCGAACGGCGTATACAGCAAAGTAACCGGCCCGATCCCGATCAGGCCGAGGACATTGTTGAGCGCGGTCACGAATACCGACTGCGGACCGAGGATGATCATCCACGCATAGACGCGAATCAGGAAGTTGGACCAGAACGGCAGGATCACCAGCAGCACCAGCAGATCGCGATGTTTCTTCGGACTGCGCGCGATCAGCATCGCCAGCGGATAAGCGATCACCAGGCAGGCGACGGTAGTGATCGCTGCGTAGGCAAACGACTTCAGGAACAGCGCGGTATAGAGAAAGTCCGAGAAAAAGCGTCCGTAACTTTCCGTCGTCAGGTCGAGTTGCGCGCTGCCCGAGTCGTCATTGAAAATCGGTGCCAGGCCGCCGAATTCACCAGGATTGCGGAACGACGCCAGCACCATGATGAGCACCGGAATCGCGAAGAACACCACCAGATAGGCGAGCGGCGGCCCGCCGATCAGCCACTTGTGCAGGCGAGCTTTATTTACTCCGGAAGTCATGTTTCAGTCGAAACCCGATAAGGCAAAAAACCCGTAGCGGAAAATCGCACCACGAAGATACGAAGGACACGAAGATTCACGAAGAAAGCAAATTGGCGTAAAGGCCGATTATCGAAATTCATTGAGCACCTTATTTCTTCGCACTTCTTTGTGTTACTTCGTGTCCTTCGTGGTGAGCATTTCTATTTTCATTCGTTCAGAAAATGGCCGGCGTCGTAGCGCCAACCCACCTGGACTTCGTCGCCTGCCTCGAAGAACTTGGTGCGCCCGGCGGCGGAGTTCGGCAGCAACGCCTCGATGCGCACGCCGCCGGCGAGCTCGACGATGTAAATCGTCACGTCCCCGAGATAGAGGAAATCATGGACCTTGCCGCTAAAGCGGTTGACCTCGGGACCGGCGGCAAGATCGCGTCCGATGGCGACTTTCTCGGGACGCAGCGCCAGCGCACCCCTGAGTCCGGGCGCATCGCCGTCGACATTCAGTGCCGCCACCTCGCCGACGCCGGTCAATGCGACGTTCATCCGGTCGCCGGCACAGGACCGGATCTCTCCTTCGAGCAGATTGCACTGGCCGACGAAATCGGCAACGAAGCGATTGCGGGGAAAGCCGTATATTTTCGAGGGTTCGTCAACCTGCTCGACGCGCCCCTGGTTCATGACCGCAATCCGGTGCGACAAGGCCAGTGCTTCGCTCTGGTCGTGAGTCACGTAAACGAAGGTGATGCCGACCTCCTTCTGCAGTCCGATCAGTTCCAGCTGCACGCTCTCCTTGAGCTTGGCGTCGAGCGCGGCGAGCGGTTCGTCGAGCAGCAGCAGCTTCGGCCGGTTGATGAGCGCACGGGCGACTGCAACGCGTTGTTTCTGTCCGCCGGACAATTCGTTCGGATAGCGTTTGCCCATGCCGGTGAGGCGCACGTCTTCCAGCGCTTCCTCGACGCGGTTGCCGATCTGCGCCGTATCCACGTTCGCCATCTGCAGCGGGAACGCGATGTTCTGCGCCACCGTCATGTGCGGGAACAACGCATAGCTCTGGAAAACAGTGTGGACGTTGCGCGCTTCCGGCGGGATGCCGGTCATATCCTTGCCGTCGACGACGATGCTGCCGCCGTCGGGGACATCAAAGCCGGCGATCATGCGCAACAGCGTCGTCTTGCCGCAGCCGGACGGACCCAGCAGAGTGAAGAATTCGCCGCCCTCGATACTGATGCTGACATTGTCGACCGCCGTGAAGTCGCCGAAACGGCGGGTCACGTTGCGAATTTCGAGCAGTGCCATCGGGGAAGGACCGGGACGCGAATGAATGCCCGATTCTAGCAAATGGCGCGCCGCGGTAAACCGTCGCGCGCCCCTGTGCAAATCAAGCTCTGGGAAATGTGCGGCGAGCGGGAGCCGGTCGCGGATGACGCGGACGCGGCGGGCCGATTGGCGCCGGGAACAACAGGGTTGCGCGTTCCGGGATGCTACGATTGGCGCCCGGCAACGCAGTCCG
>DATFUO010000195.1:0-7435 GCA_035260785.1 Burkholderiales bacterium | reverse complement strand
TTGCTGATGAAGTTCCTGGCCAGGGAAGATCCGCACGACACGCTGTTCGACCTTTACCAGGACGCAATTGCGGCGCTCGCCCACGAGCCCGAACCGGCCTGGGTGCTGAGGCGGTTCGAGAAGCATCTGCTGAAGGAATTGGGCTATGCGCTCATCCTCGATCGCGAAGCCGATACGGGCCGGCCGATCGATCCCGGCAAACGCTACACTTATGTCCTCGAGCGCGGACCTGTGGCGCTTCATCGTGGGGCGGACGCGGCGGTCGAGATTTCCGGCCAGACATTGATCGAACTGCAAAGCGATAATTTTTCCGGCGCTACAACCCTGATGCAGAGCAAACAGCTCATGCGCTTCCTGGTGAATCACTATCTCGGTGATCAGGAATTGCACACGCGCCAGTTGCTTCGCGAAATGCAACAGATATGACCAGACTCAGCGTCAACGTCAACAAAGTCGCGCTATTGCGCAATTCCCGCCCGCTCGACATTCCCAGTGTGGAGCACGTCGCGCGCCTCGCACTGGATGCGGGCGCGCACGGCATTACCGTGCATCCGCGTCCTGATGCGCGCCACATCCGCGAACATGATGTCGGTGTGCTGCGGAGGCTGGTTCGAGGCCGGCGGGTCGAATTCAATATCGAGGGCAATCCGTTTCATCAGCTCGTGGACGTGGTACGCGCCGCACGGCCCGACCAGTGCACGCTGGTTCCCGATGAGCCGGGGGCGACCACTTCGGATCACGGCTGGGATCTGACACGCGACGGCGGACGACTTCAACCCCTTATCGCCGAACTCAGGAGCATGGGGGTGCGGGTCAGCCTGTTCATGGATGCGGACGAGCATGCCATGGCAGGCGCGCGCGCGATCGGCGCGGACCGTATTGAGCTTTACACTGAACCCTACGCGCGCGCTTTTGGTACGTCCGGTCAGGAGGGCGCTTTGCGCCGATACAGGGCAGCCGCCGGCGCCGCCATTCGCAACGGCCTAGGCGTAAATGCCGGTCATGATCTCAACCGCGAAAATTTGCCGCTGTTCCTGCGCAGCGTGCCGGGTGTGCTTGAGGTCTCGATCGGCCATGCGCTGGTTGCCGACGCCCTGGAATTCGGCATGGCGCGGACGGTTGGGCTTTATCTGGACGCCCTTGGCTCCGGGGTGACCAAATGATTGTCGGCGTTGGCATCGATATTGTGGACGTGAGCCGGATTGAGCGCCTGTTGCGGGAATACGGCGACCAGTTTGCCTATCGCATCCTGGCGATTGCGGAGCGCCCGGCGTTTGCCGCAAGTTCGCGCCCCGTCTGGTTCCTCGCCAACCGGTTTGCGGCGAAAGAGGCGTTGTCCAAGGCGCTGGGCACCGGACTGCGTTATCCGGTTACGCTGCATGCAATCAGCGTGACCAGCGACAATATCGGCAAACCCGGGCTGGATTTCCATGGGCCATTACCGGACTTTCTGGCAAATCGCGGCGTCGCCCGTCATCATCTGAGTTTGTCCCACGAAAAGGGCATGGCATGCGCAGTCGTCATCCTGGAGCAATGAGGCGATGAACCCGCCGGCATCGCTCGGGCTGGTCATGCTCGATGTCGAAGGCAGGCAGATCAACGACGCCGATCGCAGGCGGCTGTGTCATCCGTTGACCGGCGGCGTGATCCTGTTTTCGCGCAACTACGAGTCTCCGCGCCAGCTCGAAGAGCTGACTTACGAAATTCATCAATTGCGCAGTCCGCCGTTGCTCATTGCGGTAGACCACGAAGGCGGACGCGTGCAGCGATTTCGCGAGGGCTTCACCCGGCTGCCGCCGATGCGCGCGTTGGGCGCGGCATGGGACGAACATCCGCAGCAGGCAAAACATCTTGCGCGCGACGCGGGCTACGTGCTCGCGGCGGAGTTGCGCGCACACGGCGTCGATCTGAGCTTCACCCCGGTGCTGGACCTCGATTTCGGCAATAGCGCCGTGATCGGCGACCGCGCCTTCCACTCGCAGCCGCAAGCCGTGATCGAGCTGGCGGGCGCGTTGATCGAAGGACTGGCGCTTGCAGGCATGGCTGCCTGTGGCAAGCATTTCCCGGGACACGGCTACATCGCGGCGGATTCGCATACGGACGTGCCGATCGATACCCGCCGCTTCGCGCAGATCGAGGCGGCAGACCTGATTCCTTTCCGGGAACTGATGGCGCATGGATTGTCCGCGGTGATGCCTGCGCATGTGATCTATCCGGACGTGGATGATCGTCCGGCAGGCTTCTCGAAAATCTGGCTATCGCAAATCCTGCGTGCGAAGATGAAATTTCAGGGCGTCATATTCAGCGACGACCTGAGCATGGAAGGCGCGCGGGTAGCCGGCGACATCGTCGCGCGCGCAGACGCGGCGCTCGACGCCGGCTGCGACATGGTGCTGGTATGCAATCGCCCGGATGCGGCGGATGATCTGCTGGGCCGCCTGCGGCGCGACGTCCCTCCCACGTCTCTCGCCAGATTGGCGCGCCTTCACGGCCGCGCTTCAGCCCCGAACTTGACGGCGCTCAAGGCGACGGAAGCCTACGCCAGCGCACTGCACAGAATCGGGTCGATCGGTCCGGAAAGTGGCGATCTGCTGGCAGGCTCCCTTTCGGTTGGCGAACGTGGCTGAAGGCGCCCACCGCCATCACAATCATCAGCATATTCCCGGGACCGGGAAGACGCTGATCGTCGCGCTTGTCGTCACGCTCGGCTACGCATCGGTGGAATTTGTCGCGGGGGCAGCATTTCATTCCCTCGCGTTGATGAGCGATGCCGGACATATGCTGTCCGACGCGCTGGCGCTCGGCCTGGCGGCATTCGCGTCATGGGTCGGAAGTCGTCCTGCCGGCACGCGGCATTCCTACGGCTTCGCGCGCGCCGAAATTGTGGCCGCATTCGTCAACGGTCTCGCCATGCTCGTGATCGTTGTCGTGATCGCGGTCGAGGCCGTCGGCCGCCTGCTCGATCCACAGCCTGTGAGCGGTCTCGGCGTCATCGTCGTCGCCTTCTTTGGACTGCTTGCGAATGTGCTGGTTGCTTTTCTGATCGGCCGTGGAGAGCGCAATCTTAATACGCGCGCAGCGCTGATTCACGTCGTCGGGGACCTCATCGGATCGGTCGCGGCAATTACAGCCGGAGCGGTGATTTATTACACCGGATGGCAGCCCATCGACGCGCTGTTGTCCCTGGTTATCGCGATTCTGATTCTGGGCTCTACCGTCCGGCTGGTGCTCGACGCCCTGCACGTGCTGATGGAGGGCGTACCTGCGGGGCTAAGACTCGAGGAGGTCGGCTATGCGATCGGTGCATTGGCAGGTGTTCGCGCCGTGCACGATTTGCACGTCTGGAATATTTCGGCGGGCCAGGTGGCGCTTTCCGCCCACGTCGATCTGGATAACCTCGATAACTGGGCGCCATTGCTCGAGTCCGCGCGCCAGATGTTGAAAACCCGTTTCGGCATCGCGCACGTAACGCTGCAGCCAGAGCCTGCCGGCGGCATCAACCCCGGCTATCGGGCACGGGTAAAAATCATCGCTCAGCACGACGACCACGGTCATGACCACGAGCACTGACGTGAACGGTTTCTCCCCCGATTGCCGGCGTTGCAAGCGGCTGGCGGGCTTCCTCGACGTGGTGCGCGCTGAGCATCCGGACTACCACGCCCGGCCTGTTCCGCCTTTCGGCGACGATTCGCCCCGGCTGTTGATCGTGGGACTCGCGCCGGGAATGCACGGTGCCAATCGCTCCGGCAGGCCTTTTACCGGCGACTATGCCGGATTGCTCCTGTATCGGACGCTGTACAAATTCGGCTTCGCCGACAGACCGGAGTCGAAGTCGGCCGACGATGGACTCAGGTTGATGAACTGCCGGATCACCAATGCGGTGAAGTGCCTGCCACCGGAGAACAAGCCGACCGGCGATGAGGTCAAACGCTGCAACGGATTCCTGGCAACCGAGATTTCGACATTGCCGCGCGAATCGATTCTTCTGGCCCTGGGCGGCATCGCACACAAGGCGGTATTGATGGCGGGCGTGGAGAAAATTGCCGCCTACAGGTTTGCGCATGGGGCCCAACATCGGCTGCGCAGCGGACTCACGCTGGTCGACAGCTATCACTGCAGCCGATACAACACCCAGACGCGGCGATTGACCGCCGCCATGTTCGAGCAAGTCTTTGTCGATATCAGGCGGCTCCTTGCGAGCCCAATTGCCGGATAGGGCTCGATGACGAAGAGGGATATGAATCCGTCGCGGGCGGACCAAAGCGCGTTCGATCCCGACGAAATCGTAACCAGCCTCCCGCACTTGCCAGGCGTTTATCGCATGCTCAATGCGGCTGGCGATGTGCTGTACGTCGGCAAGGCGCGCGATCTGAAGAAGCGCGTGGCTTCCTATTTCCAGAAAACGGCCTCACTGGCGCCACGCATCCAGTTAATGATTGGCCAGGTGCAGGGACTCGAGACGACCGTTGCGCGGTCAGAGGCAGAAGCACTGCTACTCGAAAATAACTTAATAAAAAATTTAAGTCCACGCTATAACATATTGTACAGGGACGATAAATCATATCCATATCTTGTTCTGACCAGTAACCGTTTCCCGCGCCTCGGGTTCCACCGGGGTGGCCTGGCCAAGGCCAACCGTTACTTCGGACCGTTTTCGAACGCCGGCGCAGTTCGTGAAAGCATCCGCCTGATGCAGAAAATTTTTCGGTTGCGCACATGCGAAGACACGGTTTTCTCAAATCGATCGCGCCCCTGTCTGCTCTACCAGATCAGGCGCTGCACGGGCCCGTGTGTCGGTCTCATAGACGAATCGACTTACGCGGAGGACGTCAGGAGCGCCGAACTGTTTTTGCAAGGCAGGGAGGACGAGGCCGTGAGCCGGCTGGAGAAGCGCATGCACCGGGCCGCCGAGAAGCAGGCCTACGAACAGGCAGCGGCGTATCGCGATCAGATCCGTTCGCTCTCGAAAGTCAGGGAAACCCAGTTCGTTTCCAGCAGCCGGGGCGTGGACGCGGACATTATTGCGCTGGCCAGTTCGGGCGGGCTCATTTGCGTCAATCTGGTGGTCGTGCGTGGCGGGCAACACCGGGGGGACAAGAGTTTTTTTCCGCAGAATGCGCACGATCAGGATGAGCAGTCCGCTATCGAAGCATTTCTGGCGCAACACTACGTCGGTCGCGATGTGCCATCGTCGATCATTCTCAATCGCCAGGTCGATTCGGGCGCGCTCGAAAAGCTGCTGTCGCAGCAGTCCGGCATCAAGGTGCAATTCAATACCAACCCGGCAGGCGAGCGCCGGGTATGGCTGCGCATGGCGGAAAAAAATGCAGAGCTGGCGATTGCGCAACGCATTGCCGCTCACGCCACCCAGGAGGCCAGGCTGACCGCGCTCCAGCAAGCGCTCAATCTGGGCGACAACATCCAGCGCATCGAGTGTTTTGACATCAGCCATACCATGGGCGAAGCAACCGTGGCGTCCTGCGTGGTTTACGATCATGCCTCGATGCAGCCGGGCGAATACCGGACATACAACATCGCCGGCATCGAGCCGGGTGATGACTATGCCGCCATGCGTCAGGTGCTCGACAGGCGTTATCGCAAGATCGTGGAGGGGGAGGGTCGGTTGCCTGACCTCATTCTGATCGACGGCGGCAAAGGACAGGTCGGCGCGGCGTTCAATGTACTCGCCGAACTTGGATTGAGCGATCTGCCGATGATCGGCGTAGCCAAGGGTGAAGAACGAAAGGCCGGGCTGGAGCAGCTAATTTTTCCGGAAACCAGGGAGCCGCTGCGCCTGCCTGCGGATAACCCGGGCCTGCACCTCATCCAGCAGATACGCGACGAGGCGCATCGGTTCGCAATTACCGGCCATCGCAGCCGCCGGGCGAAAACCCGCAATCGTTCGACGCTGGAAGAAATAGCAGGCGTCGGCACAAAGCGCAGGCAGCGACTGTTGTCGCGGTTCGGCGGTCTGAAGGGGGTGACCGCCGCCAGCATCGAGGAACTTACGCAGGTGGAAGGAATCAGTAGGGAACTCGCCGAAAAAATCTACCAGCAGCTACACTGACGCACCATGCCGTTCAACTTGCCGAATCTCATTACCTGGCTGCGCATTCTGTTGATCCCGCTGCTCGTCGGCGTGTATTACATGCCGCATGAGTGGATCGCTGATCATGAGAAAAATCTCGTGGCCACGCTGATATTCAGTTTCGCGGCCATTACCGACTGGCTCGACGGTTATCTCGCGCGCACGCTGAATCAGACATCGCCTTTCGGCGCGTTTCTGGATCCGGTCGCCGATAAGCTCATGGTTGCCACCGCCTTGATCATCCTGGTTGATCAGGGCCATCTGCCAAGTTTTATAGCAATGATCATCATCGGCCGGGAAATCGCGATCTCCGCATTGCGAGAATGGATGGCGCGCATCGGCAAGAGCAAGAGCGTGGCGGTATCGTTACTGGGAAAGGTGAAGACCGTGTCGCAGATGGTGGCGATCATCATGCTTCTCTACCACGACGAATTTCTGACGCTGAGTATGCATACGATAGGCACCATCCTCATTTACGTAGCGGCGCTGCTGACTTTGTGGTCGATGGTTTACTATCTGAAAATGGCGCTTCCGGAGTTGCGCAGGGAAGAGTAGGGCGCGTCTGTTACCTTGACAAAAGGACCCCGGGTCCTATAATGCCGATTCGTTTTTTGCGCGGGAATAGCTCAGTTGGTAGAGCGCAACCTTGCCAAGGTTGAGGTCGGGAGTTCGAGCCTCCTTTCCCGCTCCAGATTGCCCCAGGGAAAACGTGCAACAGCCGTTTTCCCTTTTAATTTTTCAGCGAACCAGGGTCAGGCACGCGTTCGCAAAGCGCAGCTGGAACAGCCCGCGCGCACCCCGGCGGGGTGGCAGAGTGGTTATGCAGCGGCCTGCAAAGCCGTGTACGCCGGTTCGATTCCGACCCCCGCCTCCAACCTCTCACGATCAGGTCTTTCCGCGCTATCCTTGTCGCACCGTTGCTTGCCCGGATGGTGAAATTGGTAGACACAAGGGACTTA
Source organism: Burkholderiales bacterium (assembly GCA_035260785.1). Taxonomy (GTDB): domain Bacteria; phylum Pseudomonadota; class Gammaproteobacteria; order Burkholderiales; family JACQAP01; genus JACQAP01. The sequence goes on along the minus strand of DATFUO010000195.1, from coordinate 388 downwards.
AAATCCCTCGAACCGTTAAAGGTTCATGCCGGTTCGACCCCGGCTCCGGGCACCATAACTATATTATATCAATCAATTAACTTTAAACATCATGAACGGCTGTTGAGAGTAATGTCGAACAAATCCACTGTCCCAGTGTCCCAAATTTGTCCCAAACTGGACTAATATTGACATTGTGTCAATACACTGAATGCACTCTGGTTGGGACGAAGAAAAAAACCGCAGGAACATCGCGCGGCACGGAATTGCTTTCGAGGATGCGAAGCGGATTTTCGAGGGGCCAACTGTTGAAAGGGTCGATGAGCGTTTCGACTATGGCGAATTTCGGGTCTATGCCATTGGCCTTATGAACGGTTTTGAAATCACCGTGATTTACACCTATAGAGAC
>DATFUO010000194.1:0-13054 GCA_035260785.1 Burkholderiales bacterium | reverse complement strand
CCCGCAATGTCGGACATTCCGGTTGCGAACCGTTTTTCCAGGGACTGTCCCGAAGTATTTTGTGACGATGATCGGCAAAATTCTGAAACTGTTGGGCGCTGACAAGGCCCCGGCGACGGCACCGCAACCTGCTTCGCCCACCGGTGGTTTTGAAGGCGCGGACCTGCTCGTTGCCGACGGCAATCGCGCCGAAGAAGTGGGTGATTTACTCCGCGCCTGCGAGTGCTATCGCAAGGCCGTGGCCCTTGCCCCGGAGTACGCCAAGGCGCATCTCAATCTGGGCATCGGGCTCGAGGCGATCGGCAATCTCGAGCAGGCCCGCCAAGCGTATGATACGGCGCTGCGCCTCGATCCGGCGGATGTCTACGCCAATTACAACCTCGGCAGGCAGCTTTTCTCCCGAAAGGCGCTCGGCGAAGCGGAACCATTGCTGCGGCGGGCAATCGACGGCAATCCGGATTTTGTCGATGCGAGGGTGGTTTTGTCACGTTTGCTCGAAGACCGGGGCGAGCTTGACGGCGCCGCTGCCGAGCTCGAACGGGCGCTGCGCGTTCGCCCGGACTATTTCGGCGCCCTGTGCAATTACGCCGACGTGCTCATGAAACTGAAGCGCACGGACGATGCGGTGTCCGCGCTGCGTCGCGCCGTGGTGATACAGCCGCGCAACTACGAGGCGAATTTCAAACTCGGCTACCTGCTTGTCGACAAGGAACAGCCTGCCGAGGCGGAACAACTGTTCCTGGCGGCGTTGCGCAGCAATCCGAACTCCCTGGATGCGCGCGCCTTGCTTGTGAACCTGTATTTTTCCCAGGGCAACCTCGCGAAGGCCGTTACGGAAGCGGAAGCGGCGCTGAAACTGCGGCCCGACTGGCTGGACCTGCTGTTCGACTACGGCCTGATTCTCAAGCGGCTGGCCCGGCCGCTGGAAGCGCAGGCCGTATTCCGCCGCATGATAGAAATCGACCGGACCTATGTGCGCGCGTACCAGATGCTGGGCGCCGTCCTGGTCTCCCAATGCAGGGTCGACGAAGCACTGGAAGTTTTCAGCGAAGGCCGCAGGAACTGCGCCGACGCTTTCGATCTCGAGTCTCCGGAGATGTTCGCGCTGAACTGCAAGGACGACATTTCAGTCGACGACCTGTTCGCGCGTCATGCCGACTACGGCAGGCGGCTGGAGCAACTCTACCCTGCGCGTTTCGAGCCATTCGACAATACCCGCGATCCGGGCCGGCGTCTTCGCATCGGCTATGTCTCCGGGGATTTCCAGGACCACGTGGTGCCGCTGTTCCTGCTACCCCTGCTCGAAGAGCGCGACCGGTCGGCATTCGAGGTGGTTTGCTATTCGACTGGCGACACGACGGACAGGATGACCCACCGGGTCCGCGGCCTGGCCGACGTCTGGCACAACGCGGCCCGCATGTCCGCGGACAAAATCGCGGACCTGATCCATCAAGACCGCATAGACATCCTGGTCGACCTTGCCGGCCACTCGGGCGTACCTAATTTGCGCGTATTTGCGCAACGTCCCGCGCCCGTCCAGGCGACCTGGGTGGGTTATCTGAACACGACGGGGCTGACCCGGATTCAATACCGGATTTCCGACCCTCACTGCGACCCACCCGGGCTCACCGACCGTTACCACACGGAAAGGCTGTTCCGCCTCCCGCACAGCCAGTGGTGCTATCGGCCTTTCGCCGGGGTCGATTGCGAACGCGAAGCCGCGTTCGAGCACAATGGCCATGTCACGTTCGGGTCGTTCAACCAGACCGTGAAAATCACGCCGACGGTGCGCAAACTGTGGGGCGATATTCTCACGCAGGTTCCGGATGCGCGCCTTCTGGTGGTCGGCGTCGTCGATGAGCGCGCGCGGGAGGATCTCTACCGGGATCTGGAAAATGCCGGCGTCGATCGCAGCCGGGTCACCATGCTCCCGTACGTCCCGATCGAAGAATATTACCGCTCGTTCGGACGCGTCGACATTGCCCTGGACACGATGCCATTCAGCGGCGGAACAACGACCTGCGACGCAGTCTGGATGGGCACTCCGGTTGTCACGGCGCCGGGTGTGCGCTCCTGGTCGCGCAGCGCAGCGAGCATTCTCACGACCCTGGGACTGCAGGACTGGATCGCCGAGTCGCCGGAAGATTATGTGCGGCGCGCCGTGCAATTCGGGCGAAACCCATCCACAATCGCCGGATTGCGCAGAACGCTGCGATCGAGAATGCTCGAATCGCCATTGATGGACAAGCGCGTGTTCGCCCGCGATATGGAAGCAGCCTATCGGCAAATGTGGCAAACGTGGTGCAGTCAAACCGGAGGGTGACGATGCTGAAATGGTTCGATTCCCGGGAAGTCGACAAATTCGCGGACTGGCTGTCCGCGGAAATCATCAGGCGCTACCCGCCGACCGGGCTGGACACCGACTCGAAGAAGGCCGCCCAGAGGCTGCAGAAGGTGCATGACAGCCTGCTGATGCGTGTCGAAGCATTTGCCCGGGAGAATGCCCTGAACATCTACAAGAGGGCCCGGCTCGGCAACCGCGTCAAATGGGCAATGCGCGATGCGGGTTACCCCCTGCAGTTCTCCGAAGCGTTCACCCACGAAATCGTGACGGTCATCTCGGTAATCAACGCCCGCGCCAAGGAATCGCCGCAGAAGCGATAACGCCGGATTATCTTGCTGTAAAATTCCAGCATATTCGACCGCATTCAAAGGAAATACCTTGAAATTCTTCAGCCTTGTATTCGCTGTCCTGTTTTGCCTGTTCTCGACTGCCTACGCGGGGGATCCCGAATTCGGCGGGCAATGCGCGTTGGGCATGGCCGAAGGACAGAAGCACGCCACCGATTGCTCCGTCCTCTGGGTCGGGCCGGACGACAAGATTTATTGCTTCGCAAACCAGACTGCGAAACAGAAATTCCTGCAGGCGCCCAAGGAAAACCTGACGCGTGCCCAGGCCTTCTGGGAGGATCCGGAGAACCTGAAGAAGCTCATTCGCCGGGAATAGCCCGGCTGGTTTCACAAATTCCGAACAATAAGGGCGCCCCGCGGCGCCCTTATTGTTTCTTTCAGTCCGATTCAGACATCACTGCGCCCGGAGAACAGCGCCTTCTTGACGATGCCGTGCACGCCCCAGTTGCCATCCACCACCTGGGTGATGCCGAAGTCGACGCCGACCGTCATGAGTGATATGGCCTCGTCCTCGCTCAAGCCCTGAGTGGTCATCAGGAAATGGCGCACCTTGCGGAATGCGTCGCGCATGGCCAGATCCACGGAAGATTTCGAATAGATCTGCGATTGCGCTTCGGCACCCAGTTCCTCGAGGTAGTTGGCGAAGCTGAATCCGTGCAGCACCCACTCATCCTTGTTTTCCAGCAAGGGGTATTTGAGGTCTTCGAGTGTTGTTCCGGCGAGTGTCGCCTTCTTGTGCAGGATCAGCTGGAATGTTCCCGTCAGGGAGGACTCGATGGCGGTGCCGCAAAGTTCGGAGTCGCCTTGTGAAGCATGCGGATCGCCGACCGAGAACAGTCCCCCGCTGACCTGGACCGGGTAATACATCGTCGCTCCCTTGCCGATGCGCCAGTTGTCGATGTTGCCGCCGAACGGTCCCGGAGGAATGGAATCGACGATGTCCGCTTCTTTGGGCGCGAGGCCGATGACGCCGAAGTGCGGGCGCACCGGGATGCGCACGTCCTTGAGGATGCCGTGCTTTTCCTTCACCAGGCTGTGGTCGACCGGCACGCCGGGATAGTCGATGATGCTGTGAACGACGCCGAACGGATCGGTCTGCGGCTCCCACTTGTAGTTGTAGACCGCCTTGGCCCAACTGCGCTCGTTGGAGGTGTCGACTTCATAGACCGTGATGACTTCGCGTTTCTTCGGCTCCTCGATCAGGTCGTTGTAGTGGAATCCCCACCAGGCCGCGGCATTGATGCCGAATGTCTTGCCTTTGTATGCCGGATTGGCGCATGGCCGGTGGCTCACGTCGACGATGCGTACTTCCAGGATGTCTCCCGGTTCCGCGCCTTTGACGAATACCGGCCCGGTGCAGATATGCACGCCGAATCCCTCGCCCGCGCCGCGTCCCTTGATCGATGCATCCATCGGCCCGGCGCCGCGGCGATTGACGTTCTTTTTCTTCTTGTCCCAGTAGAAGATGCTTTCGACGCCGGGGTCGCCCTTGATCAGGCGCTCGTAGTCGTCATAGGAATGGTGCGTGATCGCCTCGACGGTCACGAAGTCGCCGGAATCGATCGAAACCACCGGCTTGAGTTTCTTGCTGAAGTAACCCCAGTGGACGGTCTTGTCGGTGGCGGCGAGGTAATAGTGGTTGCGCACGCCGGTTTTGACCGGGTCGAGGCCCTCCGCCTGTGCGGTCGACACGTAAGGGATGGACATCGTTGCGGCGGATACCGCGGCCCCGCCGGCGGCGAGTGTTCCCCAGACGAAGCTCCTGCGGCTTGCGTCGACTTGCGGCGACGCCTGCTCGGTGGTGGCGGATTCTTCAGCGGCGTGGTCGTGGTTGCAGGAACTGGCGTGTGGCTCGGACATGAATCCCTCTTCGAAAAAAAACGGGCACCGGGGAAGATCTCCGGAAAAACGGAAGAACGCGGGGTGCCTGGCCGGCGGTCCGGATTTCCTATTGCAACAAGCGCGCCACCGGCACTCGCCCGACAAGTCAAATCGCGAGATTGGTTTTTTCGGGCCGCAAATTCAGAACCAGAGCGGCACCTTGAGAAAGTCGGCCGGACGAGCCTTTCATATCCTGAAAAGCGGATGCAGGCGATCTGCACCAGGATCGGGCGCAAAGAAGCCCGGCGTGCATGCCTGTTGTGCGTCGAAACCGGTCAGTCGGGAGGGTCGCGCGCACCGGGGCTTGTAGCGGCTTCATCCGGCATGGGCGCGGCGGCATCGAAATCCTGGACCCGCGCGCGACACGTGCCGCTCCAATAAACCTCAGGGCGCGCTCAATTGACCGGGAATAGCCCGGCCAGAGATTGATCGCCGCGCAATTCCTCCAGCTTTGCTTTCGCGTAGCGGTAGCCCACGTCGGCAAGTTCATCTAGCGCCTCGAACTGGAGAACCCCGTAGGCATCGATCGGGGGCCGCAGGCAAACGTCGGCGTTTCTCTTGACGTCGCGCGTCTTCTGGCTGCTGCTGACATCGGTAGTCCGGATCAGCACATCGACGATGTGCGGAACTTCGATGCGCGCTGCGAACGGCAGGATGCGGCTGCGCAGAAATTGCCAGGGCGAGGGAAACTCTGGCAGCTTGAAAATGAACTCGTGCTCCGATCCGACATCGACCACGATCAGCGTCCGGCAGGCTCGCTCGCGCATCACGTCCCCGGGCAGATTGTTGACCAGGCCTCCGTCCACCAAAATGTGGCCGTCGCTCAAGACCGGCACGAATACGCCGGGCAGCGAGGCACTGGCCCGGATCGCTTTCCAAAGCGCTCCGCGCTCATGAATCATCGTAGCGGCGGTGGAAAGATTGCAGGAGATGCAGAAGAAATTCAGCCACAGGTCTTCGATCTCGAATTCGCCCCAAATCTTCTTTGCCATGGTGTCGAGCCGCCGGCTGCGAATCAGGGAAATGAACGGCAGCGAATATTCCTTGTGCGGTTTACTGTGAAGCCATGCTTCCCGGTTGGTCTCCAGCATCTGCTCCCAGTCCTGATCCATCGCCACCAGCGAGGCCATGACCGCCCCCATGCTGGTGCCGCCGATCATGTCGATCGGCACGCCCGCTTCGCGTAACGCGCGCACCACCCCGATGTGCGCGAGACCGCGTGCACCGCCACCGCCAAGCACAAGCCCGACCGCAACATCGCCGAGGCAGCGCGCCACGCGCCCGAAATCGTCTTCGCGGTCGAGACGGATGTGGAAATTGCGCTGCACATTGCGATTGGCAAACCAAAGAGAAGTTCCTGACGGCAAACGTCTGCCATCGGCATGCAACAGGACCAGGTTTTGCCGGGCCCTCGAAATGGCGTCGCTGGTCCCCAGCAGCGTTTTCTCGACCGCATTGAGCGCGACGCCCGAACCGGCCTCCGCCACCAGCAGAATTTCATCCGCCTGGCGCAGGCAACGTTGTGTCCAGAGCGATGGGGTAGCGTCGGTTTCGTAGATCAGAAACTGGTGATGCGATTCCTGCTCGTCGAGCCACGCCGTAAGGCGAATGCCGGCGGCATCATCCTCGTCGGCCGCCGCGATTCCAGGCCGGTTCAGCAGGGTGTCGAGCCGTGAGGCCGATAATTGCAAGGTCGGGCCGACGCGTCCGAGCGCGATCACCAGTCGCTCGGTAAATGCCCGGGCTGCATTTCCTGAACCCGCCGCCAGCACCGCGATGCACTTACCCGTTGTCGCAGCGACACCCGGCCCCTCCTTCGCCCGGAGGCGCTGGACCACGATCCGGGCGATGGTTTGCATCACTCGGGGGTACTTCGCGACGATTTCGTCAAACGCTTGCCGGGAAATGCGGACCAGGTCGCTGTCGCGGATGGCAACCACGGTTGCGGTGCGCGCTTCCCCCGTCAGTAAGGCGATCTCCCCGATGCTCTCGCCGCGGGTCATTTCGCTCAGGACCCGGCCGTCGCCGGCTACCGCGCGCAGGCGCCCGCCAAGCACAAAATAAAGCTCTTCGCCCTTGTCTCCCGCTGCGAATAGCGTCTTTCCTGCGTGCAGCCTTACCCACTCCACTCGCGCCTCGACGAACCTGAGCATGGTTTCGTCGAGCGGCCCGAACAACTTCGGCAGGCCGACAGCAAGCTGGTCGCGGGCAAGACGCCGGCGTATGCCGCTGGCCATGTCCCGGATCGCCTGCGGCGCAGACTTTGAAATTTTTTCGAGGGCCTCTCGCGGCACTCTGACAAGCACCGCATCCGCGGCCACCGACACGCTGGCGCTGTAAGCGCCGCCGCCGGCCAGCATTGCCATCTCGCCAGCCATGTCGCCGCAGCCGAATTCGGACAGGGTCAGTTCGCGGCCGTCCTCCAACACAGTCGTGGCCCGCAGCATTCCGGAGACCACGACGTAGAGCGAGTGTGCCTTTTCGCCCTTGCGCAGCAGCACCTCGCCCGCCGCCAGTTCCACGCGCTCGAGGTCGGCGCGGAATTGTTCGAGCAATGCCTCGCGAAATGCCGGAAGCCGGTTCGCGAGACATTCGAGGAGCTCGGAAAAATCCACAGCCTGGTCAGTCATGGCGCTACGCTGGCCCCTTCGATTCCCGCCCACCGCGTGCCGGACGCGTCCCCTTCTGCCCGGCCGGTGTCTTCGTTGAGCGATCCATAGTTGATGCCGGGTCCTTGCACGCTCATGCTTTCATGGCTCCATGGATCGACCGAAGACTGAATGGCGGGCGCGATCCGGGACTCGGGCACCGCGCGCCTGCGCCGGGCGATCCACTCAGGGCATGCGTTCCAGCCGTGCTTTGAGCTCGCGCAGCAGCGCCAGGGTCCCGGGATGCCTGACGCGGCCGATTGCCCCATCGATCTTGGACTGCAAGTCGACTGCCCCGAGCCGCAACGCGGCGCGAAACTCGCTGGGTAAACCGTCCTTTCCATAGAGCTGCGCCACCTCGGAGAGGGGCGAAGACACGGAGCGCGACCCCGACACCGGGCGCGCCTGCGCGACCGCTGCGCCGGCGTCGATGTCGCGTGAGTCGATCGACTTCGCTGGTGCCTGGGGATCGGTCTCCACGCCGGCCGCCACCAGCAACAGCAGGACATAATTGCGCTGCAAGTTGCGGCGGTACAGATCGATAACCGGGACGGGCGCCTCGAGTTCGCGGAACAATCCGTCATTCAGGTCATAGACCATGTCGATGCCGGTATAGCCTTTCGGGGCAGGGTCCAGTTCCCTTGCTTCGGCCATGCGCTCGAATACGTCTCCATCGATGAGTTTGCGCAGCAGTTGCACATTGGACCCCTGCAGCGCATTGGCCCCTCCATTGGGCGCGATGCGAAACAGGACGTCGGGATCCAGCAGCGCGCTTGGTGTGGGAAAGGCTCGAACGAGCAGGAACTTTATCGCCGCACGTTGACGTTCCGCCGGGACCGGCTGGAACGGTGGCGTCGGGCCGCGCCCGACCTGATAGCGCGTCTCCTCCACCCCGCCCACCAGCTTGGCCACCGCCATCAGTTCGCGATGGCGCTGCAGTATCAGGGCTTCGTACATTTCCGCCATGCGTGTATAGCTGCCGCCCGTCTGGGTCGCACCCGGAACCAGCATCGGCATCACGCGATCGATGTTCCTCAGGCCGAGGTCGGCCGCCTCGATCGGATCGTTGCCCAACACATTGGTATTGACCTGCGGATCCAACGCCGCCGAGTCGTCCTCGCCTCCAAAGCGCAGCATCGGATTGGTGACCTGCAGCGCCGCCAATTGATCCAATTGGCTCCATTCCATGTCGCTGGTCATCCCCTGCCGGGTCCTCTTGCCGTCGACGATTGCGATCTGCGTAAAAGGCTTGTATCCCCATTCGATGGCAAAGAAATCGTAGGGTCCGAACTTGGGCAGCAGATGCGCATTGTCGCCGGGCTGGGCAACGTAGTTGAGCCTGGAATAATCCATGATGGAAGCCGTGTTGCCCCACTTCTCGGTCCAGTCGCGACTGCGCAGCTGCGCCACCGAATAGGCCGAGTGCCCCTTGAAGTTGTGGCGCAGGCCCAGTGCGTGGCCGATTTCATGTTTGACGATGTAGCGGAGCATCTCGCCGGTGATATCTTCGGGCAATGGCAGCTTTTGCGCGCGCGGGTCCAGCGGCCCGATTTGGGTGAAGTACCAGGTCTCCGCGAGGCGCAGCACGTCATGCCAGAATATTGCATGCGAAGAGATCACTTCGCCGCTGCGCGGGTCGACCACCGCCGGCCCCATCGCGTTCTGGCGGCCGCTGGGGGTCCAGCGCACCACGTTATAACGCACGTCTTCCGGATCCCAATTCGGGTCCTCCTGCGGCGTCGGGGCGTCGCGCGCCATGATCGCGTTGCGGAAGCCCGCATTCTCGAAGACTTTTTGCCAATCCTCGATCCCTCGCTTGATGTACGGGCGCCACTGGTCCGGCACTTCCCGGCTCAGAAAGAAGACGATCGGTTTGACCGGTTCGGAAATTTCCGCCGTCGGGTCCTTTTTCTCCAGCCGGTAGCGCTGGATGTAGCCCCGGCGCACGCTCCCGTATTCACCGGTGCCGTAGTCATCGAACGGGACGGTGAAATAGCCCACCCGGTCGTCCGCATAGCGCCCGCGCATCGGCGTGGGTGGCAGCGCCAGGATGCTCGAGTGAAAAATGAAACCGAGCGTGGCTGGCCGGTCCTCGGTGTCAGTCGCTTTGCGCAGTTCCGTCGCATCCGCCATCCAGGTCTGATAAAAGCGCACGTCGATGCTTCCCGGGAAAGCCGTGACGGTCTGGATGTAAGAGCGCTTCGGATCGACCGCGCGCATGTGGAAGTGGCGCATCAGATCGAGCGCGAAGCCTGCAGGCACCTCGTTGGTAAACACGCTGGTCACGTCGATTTTCGGTTCCCCTCCCGGTCCCTCGCCAATGATGTCGAATACCCTGATAACGGTGCGAAGGGACGCCGCCTCGACGCCGCGCTGCAGGTTAGGCTGCTCGCGCGCCAGGATTTCGTAGCGCACGTCCTCGAGATAAATCTTGTTGCCCAGCTTGATCAGCCGGACGACGCGGTTGTCCACAACGGAGCCGGGCGCGACAAAATCACTTCCCGTGGAAAGCGCCGCAAACTCGGTGTTGACCAGAATGTCTCGATTGAGCCCGCGCAGCGGGATTTCGAAGATCACGCGATCGCAGATCACGTGCACGGTCAGCAAGCCCACCAAAGTCTGTGTCTGCGGCTCCTTGCCGGGCGGACAGGAGGAAACGACCGCCTGCGTGCCACCGAACGCGGATCGGCAGCAGAACGAGATGAGGATCGCAGTGAGCAGGACGACTCTTCGCATGATCACGCTCCCTGTTTGGCAATTCGCATCGACAGCCGTTGAGTTGCCGATTCTATCGAACAATGTTCGGAGTGACGGCCTGAGGTCGGAATTCGTTTGAACCTCCGCCCGCAGGGCATCGCAGGCGCAAACATACACCTCCTCGGCCGTCGGTGTCTTCAGGAGGCTCGCCTGTCGGCCGGATCGCGCAAGAGGCTCGCCTGTCGGCCGGATCGCGTCAGGCGCGGTCGGCTCAAATCGACCGACCGCGGCCGTAACGAGGCTTCAAGGGATTTGCCAAAAACGGCCGTTCATCGTCAAAACCCGGCGGCCCGCAAATAGCGACGCGGCGCCTGCTCTAAGTTAGACTCGTCGCTCCCGTACCCCGGAGGCCATGCGATGGCGATCCAAGCGGCGGCCGACGAAGTCCTGTTTTTCATTCCGGATCTGGGCGGCTTCACGAAATTCATCACCGAGACCGAGATCCAGCACAGCCAGCACATCATCAAGGAGCTGCTGGAAATCCTGGTCGATGCCGATACGCTCGGCATGAAGGTATCCGAGTTCGAGGGCGACGCCGTGCTGTTCTACCGCAAGGGCGCGCCGCCGTCGCTCGAGCAGCTGGTAAAGCAGGCCAGGAAGATGTACCTGGACTTTCATACGCTTTTAAAAAAATTCGAATACGCACGCGTCTGCCAATGCGGTGCCTGCGCCGGCACCGGCGGCATTGCGCTGAAAATGGTCGCGCATTTCGGCTCGGCGGGCACCATGCAGGTGAAGAATCACCTGAAGTTCATCGGCAAGGACATCATCATCGCTCACCGGCTGCTGAAGAACTCGGTGAACCTGCCCGAGTACCTGCTGGTGACCCAGGCGACCCTGTCGAGGCTTGTGGATGCGCACAGCCAGCTCATCTCGTTTGCCAATGGCGCTGACGCGTATGACAATCTCGGCACGATCGAGTATCACTTCAAATCGCTGGACGGTTACAGGAACGAGGTCAAGGTCGAGCGGCCGTCGCCCGCAGGGATCAAGAATCCGCGCAAGATGACGCAGTTGACCCGGACGATCGATGCGCCGGTCGAGCGGGTCTACCAACGGCTGATCGACCTGCCGGGGCGCATGAACTGGATCGAGGGGGCCACCAAAGTTGAAATGGCCAACAACCAGCCCAACCACATCGGCAAGACGCATCGATGCGTACGCGGTGATGAAGGCATCGAGTTGATGACCACCGAGGTCAAGATCAGTGACACGACCATGGAACTCTGGGAAACGGATCTCAAGAAGATGAGCGCCTGCCGGTATCTGCTCACCCGGGCGCCCGGCGGAAAGGCCGATCTCGCGGTCGAGTTGTTCGTGCGCGACAATCCGATCGTCCGGATGATCTTCAGGGTCCTGATGGAAAAGAAATTGAAAAAGTTTTTCGAAAAATCGATCGCCAACCTCGGTGAGTTATGCGAGAGGGCGGATAGCTGAGGACGGGCCGACTCTGCGCGCGTCTCAGTATCCGGTTCGGTGTATTGCATGGATCCAATCCCTGAATAGCGCGGCAGACCGGCATGTTGTCATCGCATCACTCAATCACGCCATCGGTCGATCACCCAATCGCGTTTTTCGGCAGCTCGAAGATCACGCATGTCGTCGTGCCGTGCGCATAAAGTTTTCCGTCCGGCCCGAATATCCGGCCTTCTGCGGTCGCGAGCTGCCGCCCGGGATGGATAACCTTGCCCTCCGCGCGCACCGGACCGGTCTGGTCGGTGAGCGGACGCACCAGGTTCACCTTCAGTTCGCCGGTCGTATAGCCGAAGCCTCGCTTCAAGGTCGTCTGGACTGCGCAGGACATGCACGAATCCAGCAGGGTGCAGGCCCAGCCGCCATGGACGGTACCGATCGGATTGTAGAAATCGAACGTGGGCGTGCCCTGGAACACGACCCGCCCCTCCTCGGCTTCCACCGCAAAGAAATTCAGCGTCTTGCCGATCGGCGGAAATGGGAGCACGCCAGAGGCGATGTCGCGCAGAAATTCAAGGCCCGTGCGTTTGCGCATCTCCTCGAGTGGGCTCACACCGGGATTCGCCACCTGCATGGCGACCTCTTCTTCCAGTTTGATCCAGGCTTCTGCCGTCATTTGATTCTCTCCGGAACAGTCCATTGCGCACATCAAGAGAATTTAGCACGACTTGTCCGCGGCCACTCGGGCGCCCGCCACCCTCTGACTGTACACTGCGCGAACCTGCCAGAAGGTCGCCTGCATGAACATCAAGAAAATCAGCGCAAGCCACGGCGTCCTCGCGATGTTGTGTCTGATGTATTTCATTACCTACGTCGACCGCGTCAATGTCAGCACGGCGGCGGCCGCCTTCAAACAGGAATTCGGCTTGAGCAACACGCAGGTCGGATTCGTGTTCTCGGCCTTCGCCTATCCCTACCTGGTATTCCAGATTATCGGCGGCTGGTTTGGCGACCGCTTCGGCGCGCGCCGCACCTTGTTCATCTGCGGCATCGTCTGGACGGGCGCCACCATCCTGACCGGGTTCGCAGGCGGGCTGGCTTCGATGCTGGCCGCGCGCGTCCTGCTCGGCCTCGGCGAAGGCGCGACTTTTCCGGCCGCCACCCGCGCCATGTCGCACTGGACTACGGCCTCGCAACGCGGTTTCGCGCAGGGTATCACCCATGCGTTTGCGCGCATCGGCAATGCGGTCACACCGCCGATGGTGGCCTGGATGATGATGGTGATGACCTGGCGCGGATCGTTTTTCGTACTGGGCGTGGCGAGCCTCGCCTGGACTGTCGTCTGGGTGTTTTATTTTCGCGACGATCCGAAAGATCATCCCGGCATCACGCAGCGCGAACTGCAGGCTCTCCCCGCCTATTCCGGCGGCCCCGCGCGCCGGCCCATTCCATGGGCGAGACTGGTGCGGCGCATGGCGCCGGTCACCCTGGTGTATTTCTGCTACGGCTGGACGCTGTGGCTGTTCCTGAGCTGGATGCCGTTGTACTTCCTGCAGCGTCACGGCATGGATTTGAAGCACTCCGCGCTCTTTGCCTCGGGCGTGTTCTTCGCCGGCGTGGTCGGCGACACGATCGGCGGCATCGCCAGCGACTGGCTGCTGCGG
>DATFUO010000193.1:0-21979 GCA_035260785.1 Burkholderiales bacterium | reverse complement strand
GAATGATCTGTTCCAACCCGCTGCACGGGGAGCGTCGCGGGGGTAGTGTCGGATTTCCGCTGCCGGGGGTAACCATCAGAGTAGCCAACGACCACGATGAGCCAGTGCCCCGCGGCGAGGTCGGCGGCATTCAGATCAAGGGTGAAAATGTATTTGCCGGATACTGGCACATGCCGGAGAAGACCCGCGAGGAGTTCACTGCGGACGGTTACTTTCGCACCGGCGATGTCGGAACGGTCGATGCCGACGGCTATGTTTCCATCGTCGGGCGCGCCAAGGATCTCATCATCAGCGGGGGCTATAACGTTTATCCGAAGGAAATCGAACTGGCGCTGGACGCATTACCGGGCGTAACGGAGTCCGCGGTCATCGGCATCCCCCATCCGGATTTCGGCGAGGCCGTTGCCGCTGTCGTCGTCGCAGGAAAAAATGCGACGCTCGATCCGGATGCTTTGATCGCCGAGCTGAAGAAGAACATTGCCAGCTACAAAGTGCCGAAGCGGGTATACCTTGTCGAGGATCTGCCGCGCAACGCAATGGGCAAGGTACAGAAAGTGTTGTTGCGCGAGCGCTTTGGCAAATGACGGGGCGCGGCACAAGTCCGGGCGCCTTTAGGCGGCGCCGCGCCATGTCCGGAAACGCGCAACCCGACGATCTCGACCGAATTGCCGACGGCCTCGCGCTGCAGGGCTGGATCGTGGCAGATGATTTCTTCGATTCCGACCTGACGGCGGCGCTACGTACCGACTGCCAGACGTCAGGCGCGCACGGGGATTTTCGCCAGGCAGCAGTGGGCGGCGGAAACAGCCGTCAGAGGCGAGTGGAGATTCGTGGCGACGAAATCCGGTGGCTGCAGCAGCCGGGATCAAGTGAAGCGCAGCGCACGTGCCTGCGCAAATTCGAACAGTTGCGGCTGACACTGAACCGGACTCTGCAGCTCGGGCTGTTCGAATTCGAAAGCCATTTCGCCCGCTACGCCGCAGGTGCTTTCTACGCCAGGCATATCGACCAGCTTCGCGGCGACAGCCGCCGGAAATTGTCTTGCGTACTTTATCTGAACGAAAACTGGCAGCCGCAAGACGGCGGGGAACTGCGTTTGTACCTGAACGGCGAAGACGCGAAATTCGAAGATTTGCTGCCGCAGGACGGAAGGCTGGTCGTGTTCCTGAGCGGGCAATTCGCGCATGAAGTCCTGCCGGCGACACGCGCACGCATGAGCATCGCCGGCTGGTTCAAGGCGCGCTGATCAGAACAGCGACCACAACATTCGGGTCGCGAGGATGAACAGGATCACCGCGAATATTTTCGTCAATCTCGTCACCGGCATGCTGTGCGCCATCTTCGCACCCCAGGGAACGGTGACGAAGGTGCCGATCACGATTCCGACGAGCGCCGGGAGATAGACATAGCCCAGACTGAGCGGAGGCAGGTGGTCCTTGCCCAGACCCGTGATGATGAAGCCTACCGTTCCGGCGATGGCGATAGGCAAGCCGAGCGCTGCGGAAGTTCCTATCGCCTGGCGCATCGGCACGTTGCAAAAGTTCATCCATGGGATGGTCATCACGCCGCCACCGACGCCGACCAGGCTGGAAACGACGCCGACCGCGACCGAGACCGCGGTCATGCCCGCTTTCCCGGGAAGCTGGCGCGTGGGTTTGGGCCTTACATTGGAGAACATCTGCACCGCCGAGTAATAGACGAAGATCACGAAAAAGATCGCCAGGTACTTCGATTTCAGCAGATCGGCAACGACCGTACCGAGCAGCGTGCCGATGACCAATCCCGGAACCGCCATTCGCAAGATGTCCCAGCGCACGGCACCGTGCCTGTGGTGAGCGCGCAGGCTGGAAATCGACGTGAAGACAATGCTGGAGATGGACGTACCGAGCGCCAGATGCAGCACGCGATCCGCCGGAAATCCCTGCAAGGTAAACAAATACACCATCAGGGTAACCAGGATCAGTCCACCGCCGATACCGAGCATCCCGGCGAAAAAGCCGACGAACAAGCCCATCACCAAATAAACAATCCACCATTCCATGAAGGACGTCCGCCTAAAGCAGCTGCATGATGAACTCCCCTTCCCGGGAATCCATCGGCGTGATCGACAGGCGGTTGCCACGCTGGAGGACGCGCAGCGACGCGAGTTCCGGATGCGAGCGCAGTTCCGCAAGTCCGAGGACACGGGTTTTCCTGACCAGGGTTACGTCGACGTTGAACCAGCGCGGGTCGTGTCGGGACGCTTTGGGATCGAAGTACTCGCTCTTGCGATCGAACTGGGTTTCGTCCGGATACGCCAGCTTCGAAACCCTTGCGATTCCGGCGATGCCGGGCTCCGCGCAGCTCGAGTGGTAGAAGAATACGCGGTCCCCGACAAGCATCTGGTCGCGCATGAAATTGCGCGCCTGATAATTGCGAACGCCCCACCAAGGCGCAGTTTTTCCCGGTGCCGCGGCAAGATCGTCGATGCCGAAGACGCCGGGCTCCGATTTCATCAACCAGTAATTCATGATTTCGCCACGCAAAAAAAAGAGCTCCGGAATTCCGGAACTCTATCGGATTGCCGGACTTCAGCAAAAAAGCAAAGCCGCTCGTATCCGCTCATTACGTCGGAAAGGGAGCCCCCCGCGATTTCCGTCAGGCCGGCATCTTGAACCTAGGGTTCAAGGCGGTCGCTTTCCGAGCACATCAGGCGCTTCCCGTTGGGACGCGCACAACAGCGCTACATTAGGCAGCAACCAAGGTGATTAACATTGGTTCAAAGAATTACAGCCTGACGAACACCGCAGGGGACATTGACTTGGCGTCAGAACAACTCATCCTGACCGTTCATGGCCTGGTCGATGGCTGCCTGCATGGTGAAGATTCTACGCTTAAACTCACCGACATCAAATCCACCGTCCACGCGCGTGGAGAGGAATTCGTGGGTGATGTTCAGCGCAGCCATGATGGCGATGCGCTCGACGCCGATGACTTTTCCGGCATCGCGGATTTCCCGCATCTTGTTGTTCAGGTATTCGGTCGCCTTGAGCAGGTCCTTCTGTTCGTCCTCGGCGCAGGCGATGCGAAACTCCCGCCCCATGATGCTTACGTCAAGCCCGCCTTTGGTCTGAGTGCTCATTCTGCTCCGTCCGGAATCTGGGCCAGCAAGGTTTCCAGACGAGTCTTGGCGGAATTCACTTTATCGGAAAGGCGCTTGTTCTCGCTCTGAACCGAAGCCAGATTCTGGCGCAGCTGGGAATTGTCCTTGCGCAGTTTCTGCGTCAGCTGAACGAGTTGACTGATCTTGTCGTCGAGGGCGGTTAGCTCGGCTTCCATGAGCACACTATAGTTATGAAAAGTGTGACAAGTCAACTGCTAACGGATTTTTTTGAATGTGCTTTGGCATATGTAGGGATGACTGCAATCTCCTACCTTGGAGGGACCCGGGAAGCATTCGTTTCCGGCATTCCGACAACCCGCATGGCGGACCCGACATGCCAATAGGTTAGAATCCGCGCACGTTCTCGGGTGCCCCGACCGATTTTCTTTGGAGGGGTCAAACGGGAAACAGGTGCAATTCCTGTGCTGCCCCCGCAACGGTAAGCGACCATGGGGCGTGTCACGATGCCACTGTGAAGGCCGGCCGGATCCATCGGCCGCCTCATGGGAAGGCGACACGCCCGAAGCGCAAGCCCGGATACCGGCCCATTGGACGCGAACGGAGATTCCGCGCGGGGCGGGCATCCGGTGTCGGCACGCCCTTCACCAGCCTTCTTCCTTGCTGAACTCCCTTTCTAACATTCGCGCATGCGGCGGGCTTGCGCACCAGGGGAGCAGTAATGAACAAGTACCGGAATTATCTGTTGACGGCCGTCCTGCTGGCCGGGACGGCTCATGCGCAAAAGGCGGATTTGAGGGCGGACGAAGTGGTTGTTACGGCCACGCGCTTCGAAGATACCTATGCCGACAAGCCGTTGAACATGACCGTCATCACTTCCGATGACATCCGACATTCTCCCGCCCGCACCTTGCCTCAATTGCTTTCGTATCAGGCCGGACTGGGAGGGCGCGACTTGTTCGGAAACAATGCGTCGCAAGCAACGGTCGACATGCGCGGATTCGGCGCCACCGCCGCGCAGAACACGCTGGTATTGCTCGACGGCAGAAAATTGAACGACATAGACCTGTCTGGCGTGCAGTGGTCGGCATTGCCGCTGGATTCGATAGAGCGCATAGAAATCATTCGCGGCAGCGGCGCCGTGCAGTATGGAGATGGCGCCGTCGGCGGCGTCATCAACATCATCACGCGAAAGCCCGGGAAGAACGGCCCGCAGGCAAGCATAGCCGCCGAGGCGGGAAGCTTCGACACCTTCCAGGCGCGCGCCAGCGGGGAATTGGGCGAGGACACGGCCGGCCTCCGGCTCGGAGGCACCTATTTCGATTCGAAGGGCTATCGCGACAACAACCGCGATATTCAATCCACCGCGTCGGCGGAAACGCGCTGGAGCGGTGCCGCCGGAGATCTCTCATTGCGTTTCGCCGGTGCGAGCGAAAATCTCAGACTTCCGGGCGCGCGCACCATCCAGCCGAGCATAGGGCTCAACGAGCTTGAAACCGACCGCAGGGGGACCTCCACCCCGAAGGACTACGCATTGCGAGACGATAGCGTCCTGCAATTTGATTGGTCGGGTTCAAATGGTCCGATATCGGGAATAGTCGGCGTCTCGTATCGCCAGAAAGAACAGAAATCCTATTTCGATTTCAGCGGATTTCCGGACTATCGGGAAATAGATCTGGATGTCCTTGCATTGACGCCGCGAATCCGCCTGGATCATTCGGAATTTGGATTGAACGGGAATCTGGTGGCGGGATTCGATTGGTACACATGGAACTACAATCTGGCGTTGTCGGCTTCACCCACAACAATCGGACAACCAGTCCATAAAGTCGATGCGAAACAGGAAAACCGGGCGGTTTACCTGCTGGAATCCCTTTCATTGACTTCGTCGACCACCATAACCGGCGGGGCTCGAGTCGAATGGTTTCACATCGACGCTTCCGACACTTTCGATGCGACCGCGCCGAATCCTACATTCATAAATGGAGGGTCGCCGAGCGGAGAGCAAAACGAGCGTCAGCATGCATGGGAGCTTGGGCTGCGGCAGGCGTTATCCGAACGATGGTCGGCGTTCACGCGCGCAACACGAGCCTTCCGCTTTGCAACCGTGGATGAAACTTACGAAAGTTCCACCCTGTTCCAGCAGGAATTTCAGTTCCTGCGGCCGCAGACGTCACTGACTTACGAGGTCGGCGTCGATTGGCGCGGATCGTCCGCCGCCGCGCGTGCCGGCGTTTTTCGCACGGACGTCAAGGATGAAATTCATCTGGATGCCTTTACCTCGGGCGTGGGAAACACGAATCTGCCAACCTCGCGCCGGCGTGGGTGGAGCTCGAGCTCGGTGTCCAGCCCGCAGAGCGGGTCGACGTCAGGCTGACCTACACTTATACCGATCCGAAGTTTCTCGAAGGCGATTTTCCCGGCGGCCCGTTCTCCATTACGAACGTCAATATTGCCGGCAAAACCGTGCCATTGGTCCCGCGGCACAAGGCGACTCTGAATGCAAACTGGGGAATAACGCCGCAAACCTATCTTTCTGGCGCGGTCGTTTATGTGAGCGATCAATTCATGGACAACGACGAGGCCAACGACCTCGGCGTAAAAATTCCTGCGTACACCGTGGTCGACCTCAAGCTCAGCCACCAGATCGCCGCGGCGCGATTCGGCATCGCCATTAACAACGTTCTCGACGAGAAATACTACAACTACGCGGTGCGATCACAATTCACGCTGGATCGCTACAACGTCTATCCGTTGCCTGAGCGGGTTTTCATGGCGTTCTTCGAGTATCGCTTTGGCCGCTGAATGATGAATCGGAGTCCGGGGAACCGGGCCCCGATCGAATCGAAACATGTTGGTGTGCCGTCGTTGCGGATCTGACGCGACTTTGCTGGCCGTCCAAGCCTTCCTGTCGCGCAGGGCGTAGTTTTGTTATTGTGCAGGCCATGCAGCAAATGACCAGCACCCAGCTCTATTTCCGCCTGCTCCGTTACGTCAAACCGTACTGGGGCGTATTCGCGCTGTCGATCGCCGGCATGTTGTTGACTGCGGCTACCGAAGTCGCGCTGCCCATTGCGGTCAAACCGTTTCTCGACGGCACCTTTGTCAAGAAGGACCCGGTTCTGATTACGTGGGTGCCGATTTTGATGGTCCTGCTGTATGTGGTGCGGGGCGCCGGTGCCTATCTTGGAACCTATGCGAGCGCCTGGGTCGGCAACAAGGTCGTGATGGACCTGCGCGACGTGATGTTCCGCCGCATGCTGGCATTGCCGCTGGGCTATTTTCATGACAACACCACTGGCAATCTGATTTCGCGTTTCATCTTCGATGTCGCCCAGGTCACCAACGCCGCCACCAACGTGGTCACGGTGCTGATCAAGGATTCGGTCACCATTCTCGGCCTGCTGGTCTATTTGCTTTATATCGACTGGAAGCTCACGCTGCTGTCGTTGATCATGATCCCGCCGATCGCCGTGGCGGTGCGCTATTTCAATGTCCGGCTGCGCATCATGAGCCGCAAGACCCAGGACGCCATGGGCGACATTACCCAGGTCCTGCAGGAAACGGTCGAGTGCAACAAGGTCGTGAAGATTTTCGGCGGGCAGGAATACGAAGCGCAACGCTTCGCCGCGACCAGCAACCGCCTGCGCGGCTTCAGCATGAAGCAGACCGCCGCCGCCGCCGGCAACGTGCCGATCGTCCAGCTGCTCGCCGCAATTGCCGTGGCAGTGGTGGTCTATTACGCCACCCTGCAGGCGCAGTCGGATGCCACGACGGTCGGTGGATTTGTCTCCTTCCTCGCCGCCATGCTGCTGCTGACTCCGCCCCTGAAACGTCTGACCGGCGTGGCTGAACATCTGCAACGTGGTCTTGCCGCGGCAGAGAGCGTTTTCATGCTGCTCGACGAGAAACCGGAGAAGGATGAAGGCAGGATTACGCTCGAGCGCGCGCGCGGAGAAATCGGCTTTCACAACGCGAGTTTCCGCTATCCGCGCGCCGACCGGCCGGCATTGAAAAATATCACGTTGTCGATTCGCGCCGGGGAAACCATCGCCCTGGTGGGCTCATCGGGCGGCGGGAAAACCACGTTCGCAAATCTGGTGCCCCGCTTTTATCATCCGGATTCCGGAACCATCACGATCGATGGCCACGATATCGAAACCCTTGCGCTCGCGGGCTTGCGGCGGAACATCGCGCTGGTGAGTCAGGAAGTCGCTTTGTTCAACGACACGGTGGCAGCCAACATCGCGTACGGTCAGGCGGCGGGCGCGAGCCGGAAAGCGATAGAGCGTGCAGCCGTCGCTGCGCACGCGCTGGAATTCATTCTTGCGATGCCCCAGGGTTTCGACACCCTGATCGGAGAAAATGGTGTGAGATTGTCCGGTGGCCAGCGCCAGCGCCTGGCCATTGCGCGCACGATTTTGAAGGACGCGCCGATTCTGATCCTCGACGAAGCAACGTCGGCACTCGACTCCGAATCGGAAAAGCATGTGCAGGACGCACTCGAACACCTCATGAATGGTCGAACTACGATCGTGATCGCCCACCGCCTGTCCACCATCGAAAGCGCAGACCGCATCGTCGTGCTCGATAAGGGCGAAATAGCCGAAATCGGATCGCATGCCGAGTTGCTCGCCAGGGGCGGCATCTACGCAAATCTTCACGACATCCAGTATTCGCTCGTCGGCGCAGAACCGGATCGCGGGCTTGAGTCGGTCCGTTGAACTGATCGTCACCAGTCGGACGAAACCGAACCGCCGGTCCGGCCGAGCGGATTCGGCTGAAACGCCTTGTCAAGGAACAGCCTAGTGGACATCCCGGAAACAGATTGCAAGCAGGCGCCCGGTGTGGTCCGGCCGCTCATCGACCGCAACCGCTGCGAAGGAAAGAAGGAATGTGTCGCCATCTGTCCCTACGGCGTTTTCACGGTGGCAACCGTGCCTTCCGCGTTGCGCGGCGGACTGAGCCTGCGGGGGAAGCTCAAGGGTTTTGCCCATCGGTGGCAGCAGGCGTTTGCGACAAACTCGGACGCCTGCCACGCCTGCGGGCTATGTGTGGCCGCCTGTCCGGAAAAAGCTATCACGCTCACACGCCCCTGATCCAGTGCTTCAGTCGCTGACGTGGATCACGTCCCTCACAATCGGATAGATATTGTCGTTCCAGCGCCGACCGCTGAACACGCCGTAGTGGCCGACGCCGGCCTGGATGTAATGGGTGCGCATGTACTGGCGCAGGCCGGCGCAAAGATCCTGCGCTGCCAGCGTCTGCCCCAGCGCGCAGATGTCGTCCTTCTCGCCTTCGACGGTCAATAACGCGGTGCGCCTGATCGCGCGCGGATCGATGGTGCGGCCACGCCATTTCAGTTTGCCCAGCGGCAACGCGAATTCCTGGAACACCAGGCTGACCGTTTCCAGGTAGAACTCCGCGGGCAGGTCGGCCACCGCAAAGTATTCCTCGTAGAACCGGCGTTTCGCATTCGCTTTCGCGGCGTCCCCTCTGAGCACGTCTTCGTAGAACTCGCGAAACGAATTGACGTGCCGCTCCAGGTTCATGTTCATGAACGCCATCAGCTGCAGGAAACCGGGATACACCTGACGTAACGCGCCGGGATAGCGTGCCGGAACGACGCCGATCAGATTTTGCTCGAACCAGGAGATCGGCTTGGCCGTCGCCAGCTTGTTCACTTCCGTCGGACTGATGCGGCAGTCGATCGGCCCGGCCATCAGGGTCAGACTGAGCGGTGCGGCGGAATGACCGTCCTCCGCCATGACCGCGACCGCGGCCAGGGCCGCCACACAGGGCTGGCAAATCGCGACCAGGTGCGCGCCCGGTCCGATGACGCCGAGGAAGGTGATCAGGTGTTCGACATATTCGTCCAGGCCGAAACGCCCGTCGGCCAGGGGTACGTCGCGGGCATTGTGCCAGTCGGTGATATAAACATCGTGGTCTGCCAGCATGGTACGCACCGTTTCGCGCAATAGCGTGGCGAAATGGCCCGACATCGGTGCGACCAGGAGCACGCGCGGCTGGATGGCATCGCTATCCTTCCTGAAGTGCAGCAGGGTGGCGAAGGCAGTGCGATGGGCGGGTTCTTCCCGCACCGGCACTTCATGTCCGTCCACCGTCACCGCATCGATGCCGAATGCCGGGCGATGATGGGTCAGATCCGCGAGCGCAAAGACTTCGCAGGCCGCGGCGAGCTTGCGCAGGGGCGTGTAGTCGTTCAGGCCCCAGCGCACGTCGCTCAGTACCGGGACCACCGCGCAGGCCGCAGCCCGCGTAAGCCACATCATGTCCTGCTGGGATTGGTACGCCTGATAGAGCATTCGCGGTTCCGAATGAGCCTGGCGGAAAAACAGGCCGGTGATGCTTTGACGCAACTTCTGCGCCAGAGGGAACCTGTTGGCACGCCCCTTGCGAACGACATCGGCAGCAAGCCGGGCGCGATAGTCGGGACGGGCCGGCGGCAGTCGGGAGACAGACATCATGGCCAATGCCACACTGAGCATCAGCAGCAAAAACTATTCGTCCTGGTCGTTGCGGGGCTGGCTGCTCGCCAAATTTTCCGGCCTCGAATTCGTCGAACAAGTGGTTCCGCCCGACGACGCCGACGCGCGCAAAGAACTCCTGCTGTTGTCTCCTTCCATCCTGGTGCCCTGTCTGACCTGGGAGGGCGTCAAGGTTTGGGATACCCTAGCGATCGCCGAATTCCTGCACGAGGTCCGGCCCGACGCCGGCCTGCTTCCCGGCGAGCGGGCAGCGCGGGCGCATTGCCGGGCGATCTGCGGTGAAATGCACTCCGGTTTCAGCAGCCTGCGCGCGGCGCTGCCGATGAATCTCAAGGCTCGATTCCCCAGGCACAAGATCTGGACGCGGGCGCTGGGTGACATCGAACGCATCACCGCGATCTGGCGCGACTGTCTGTCCATGTACGGGGGCCCCTTCCTGTTCGGACAGCGCTCCATGGCGGATGCGATGTACGCGCCGGTCGTGACGCGATTCACGACCTACGATGTCAAGCTCGACGCGCAGTGCGCGGCCTACGTCCGGCACATTCTGGCGCTGCCCGAGATGATCGAGTGGATCGACGCTGCCAGGGGCGAAGCTGACGAAATCGACGAACTCGACATGGAATTCTGACTAGTGCGCTTGCTCCCAATTGGGTCCGGAGCCGACATCGACCGTCAGCGGCACATCGAGCGTTGCCACCCTGCCCATCAGTTTCGGAAGTTCGCTTTTTACGGAATCGATTTCGGAATCCGGTACCTCCAGAACGAGTTCGTCGTGCACTTGCATGATCAGCCGGGTCTTCATACGGGATGTTGAAATCCAGCCCTGCACCGCGATCATCGCCAGCTTGATCAGATCCGCCGCCGTCCCTTGCATGGGCGCATTGATGGCGGCTCGCTCCGCGCCCTGCCGGCGGGGGCCGTTGCCGCCCTTGAGTTCGGGAAGATAGAGCCGGCGCCCGAATACGGTTTCCACGTAGCCCAGGCTGCGCGCCGATTCGCGCGTGTGTTCCATGTAGTCCTTCACGCCGGGGTAACGCAGGAAATAGCGTTCCATGTACTGCTGCGCGGCAGCGCGTTCGATGCCGAGCTGTGAAGCCAGCCCGAACGCTGACATGCCGTAGATCAGTCCGAAGTTAATGACTTTCGCGTAGCGGCGTTGTTCGCTGCTGACGGCTGCCGATTCGACGCCGAAGATTTCCGACGCGGTATGCCGGTGCACGTCCTCGCCGGCGGCAAATGCCTTGAGCAGCCTTTTGTCCTGGGACAGGTGCGCCATGATGCGCAGCTCGATCTGGGAATAGTCCGCCGAGACGATCACGGATCCCGGCGGGGCAATGAAGGCTTCGCGGATACGGCGACCTTCCGCCGTGCGCACGGGGATGTTCTGCAGATTCGGGTCGTTGCTCGACAGTCGGCCGGTAACCGCGACCGCCTGCGCGTAATTCGTGTGCACCCGGTCCGTAGCGGCGTTCAGCATGCGCGGCAGTTTGTCGGTGTACGTCGATTTCAGCTTGGACAGGCTCCTATACTCCAGTATCAGCTTGGGCAGCGGGTGATCGAGGGCCAGTTCCTGCAACACGTCTTCGTCGGTCGAAGGTTGCCCGCCGGGGGTTTTCTTCTTCACCGGGAGACCCTTTCGCTCGAAAAGAATCTCCTGCAATTGCTTCGGCGAATTGAGGTTGAACGGCTGGCCGGCTTCCTGATGCACCTGGTTTTCAAGCTGGATCATTTTCTCGCCGAGCTCGCTGCTCTGTCGCTCCAGCAGTTTCGCGTCGAGCAGCACTCCGCTGCGTTCCATGGTGAACAGCACTTCCAGCACCGGCATTTCGATAGTGCGATAGACGTTCGCGAGTTTCTGGTCCTGCTCGATCCGCGGATACAGCGCCTGGTGCAACTGCAATGTGATGTCGGCGTCCTCGGCCGCGTATTCGGTGGCGCGCTCCAGGGCCACTTGTTCGAAGGCAATCCGGCTTGCGCCTTTGCCGGTGACGTCGTCGTAGGTAATGGTGCGCACGCCGAGGTGGCGGCTGGCGAGGCTGTCCATGTCGTGGGAGAGATGGCTTTCCAGCACGTAGGACTGCAGCAGCGTGTCGTGCTCGATTCCCGACATCAGCACGCCGTGGTTGGCCAGGATGTGCCTGTCGTACTTCAGGTTCTGCCCGACCTTGCGGTGGTTCGGGTCTTCCATCCATTTCCCGAGCACCGCGAGCACTCGCTGTGTGGAAAGCTGTTCCGGCGCGCCGGCGTAATTGTGTCCGACCGGGATATAGGCGGCGCTACCGGCTTCGACGCAGAGCGATATGCCGACCAGCCGCGCGGTCATTGGATCCAGGCCGGTGGTTTCGGTGTCGATCGATACCAGCGGCGCGTTCGAGATCCTGTCCCTCCACACGGCAAGTGCGGATTCCGTCAGGATGGTTTCGTATTGTCGGGGGGAGGTCGAACGAGGACTGGAGGCAGCCTCGGCGCCGCTGCGTTCCTGAAGCTCGTGAACCCAGGTTTTGAACTCCAAACGCTCGAATAATTGTGCGAGCGTCGCTTCGTCCCGCGGTTTCGGCTCGAGGTCGTCGAGCTTGACCGGCAGTTCGACGTCGCACTTGATGGTGAGAAGTTTCTTCGCCTGCGGCAGCCACGGCAGCGCTTTGCGCAGGTTCTCGCCGACCGCGCCGGTGATCTCTTGGGCATGTGCGACCACTGCGTCCAGCGTGCCGTACTGTGACAGCCATTTCACCGCGGTCTTCGGCCCGACTTTTTCGACGCCGGGGACGTTGTCCACCGCATCGCCGATCAACGTGAGGTAGTCCACCATTTGCATCGGTTTGACGCCGAACTTCTCCTCCACGCCTTTTTCGTCAAGGCTTTCGTTGGACATGGTATTCACCAGCCTCACCATCGGATTAACCAGCTGGGCGATGTCCTTGTCGCCGGTCGAAATGATGGTCTGCACACCCTGCGCTTCGGCTTGCCTGGCCAGGGTGCCGATGACATCGTCCGCTTCCACGCCCTCGATCATCAGCAGCGGCCAGCCCATCGCGCGGATGCTCGTGTGAAGTGGCTCGATCTGTCGCACCAGATCTTCGGGCATCGGCGGCCGATTGGCTTTGTACTGCGGATACCAGTCGTCGCGGAAGGTCTTTCCTTTTGCGTCGAATACGCAAGCGATATAATCCGCCGACGTTTCCTTGCGCAGCTTTTGCAGCATGCTGAGCACGCCCTTGACGGCACCGGTCGGTTCGCCCTGCCTGTTGCGCAGGTCGGGCAGCGCATGGAATGCGCGATAAAGGTAGGAAGAGCCATCCACCAGCACTAGCGTTTTCATTGACGATCAGCGCCGAAAATCCAACATGAGCGAAAAGCAGAAGGTCCCGGTTCCGCTTACCCCCGAATTGGTCGAGAAGGCATGGTCGGCGCGGGAATCCTGGCGGGTGTTCGGAATTATGTCAGAGTTTGTCGAGGCCACCGAGCGCCTGGCTCATATCCGTCCCGCGGTCAGTATCTTCGGCAGCGCGCGGGTGGCGCGCGGGCATCCCTATTATCAACTGACCGAAGATGTGGCGCGGCGGTTGTCCGATGCCGGATTCAGCGTGATCTCCGGGGGCGGGCCGGGCGCAATGGAAGCGGCCAACAAAGGCGCGTTTGCGGGCCGCTCGACTTCGGTGGGACTGAACATCCAGCTGCCCCATGAGCAGACATCCAACCAGTATCAGGACGTAAGCCAGACCTTCACCCGTTTCTTCGTGCGCAAGGTCATGTTCGTTAAGTTCGCCTGTGCCTACGTGGTGGTACCGGGCGGTTTCGGTACGATGGACGAACTCATGGAAGCACTGACCCTGGTGCAGACCGGCAAGATCCGGCGGTTTCCCATCATCCTCATGCAATCTTCGTATTGGCGGGGACTGATCGACTGGATCAAGGATCGCATGATCAGCGAAGGCATGATCGATGCGGCTGACGTGGATCTGATTAAACTCATCGATGAGCCCGACAAAGTGGTCGCGGCAATATTCGACCATTACGAGAAACGCGGCTTCGAGCCCACGGCCGCCGAGCGCGAAGCTCAACTGAACCTCTGACACGGCCCGATGTCTGTTTTCACCACCGTCACACCCGAGCAGCTTTCGCTCTGGCTCAGGAATTATTCGATCGGCGTGCTCACTGGCCTGGAAGGCATCCTTTCCGGCATCGAAAATACCAACTATTTCGTCAGCACCACGCACGGCCGTTTTGTGCTGACGTTATTCGAAAAGCTTACCCGCAACGAATTGCCGTTCTACCTGAATCTGATGGCGCATCTGTCGAGCCACGGCCTGCCGAGCCCGAAGCCGATCGCGAACCTGCAAAACGAATTACTCGGCGAACTCAACGGCAAGCCCGCCGCAATCGTTACCTGCCTGGAAGGCCACCCCGTGACCGATCCGACGCCCGCCCAATGCGCGCGGGTCGGCGAAGTACTGGCGGAGATGCATCTGGCCGGACGGACTTATTCCGGCCAGCTGGAAAACCTGCGCGGCGCCGGATGGTGGGCCGCCTGCGCGCCGGAAATCTATCCGTTTCTGAAGCCCGAAGACGCGCAGTTGCTCCGATCAGAGATCCGCTTCCAGGCCGGACAGAATCGCGAAGGCTTGCCGCGCGGCGTGGTGCATGCCGACCTGTTCCGCGACAATGTACTGTTCGACGGCGAGCGGGTCGGCGGTTTCATCGATTTTTATTTCGCCTGCGTCGATTGTTTCGTTTATGACGTGGCCATTACCGTGAACGACTGGTGCGTCAATCCCGATGCCGCACTGGATGATGTCCGCGCACAAGCGCTGCTCAAAGCGTACATGTCGGTGCGGCCCTTCACCGACCGGGAGCACGCCGCGTGGCCCTGGATGCTGCGCGCAGGCGCCCTGCGATTCTGGGTTTCGCGGCTGTACGATTTCCATCTGCCGCGCCCCGGGGAACTCACGCACAAGCACGATCCGGAGCGTTTTCGCCGTATTCTCTCCAACCATTGCGCGGCCGCTTCGCGCCCGCCGAGCGGACCCTGACGTTTATAAGGAATCACCCACATGAACATCGAAAAAGCGCCCGCCTCCCATGGCCTCAAATGGCTGATGCAGGGATTGGTTCTGCTGCGCAGAAATTTCTTCATCTGGCTGTTATTCGTGGTGCTGCTGTGGGGCATGGTGTTCATCGCATCCCGCGTGCCGTTCGCAGGGTTGTTATTGGCGCTCTTCACCCCGGTATTGCTGGGCGGCCTCATGATCGGCTGCCGGGCCCTGGAAAAAGGCGAAGAACTCGAAATCGCCCATTTTTTTGCCGGTTTCCGAAACAACACGGTGAATCTGATCACGCTAGGCGGCTTTTACCTGATCGGAAACGTCGTCATCGCGGGATTGATGTACGCAATCGGCGGCGAAGCGATCCAGCGCATTGTCGCGGGCCAGGCTCAGAACATCGACCCGGAGGTCCTCATGCAGTCGCTGGGACCGGCGCTGCTGGCGTTGCTCGCCGGAATGGCCCTGTCCATTCCGCTGACCATGGCAATGTGGTTCGCGCCGTTGCTGGTGGTATTCGAAAGCGAGAAACCGGCGCCTGCGCTGCGCTACAGTTTCCAGGCCTGCATGAAGAACATGCTGCCCTTCCTGGTCTACGGACTGATCGTCCTGGTGCCGTTGATCCTGTTCATGGCGCCGTTCGACCTGACCAACATGGAGCGCAATCCCGGTCTGTGGGTGGTCGCGCTGCTGGTGCTGCCGTCGATTTACACGAGTTACCGTGACCTTTTCCGCGACGACGCCGCACCGCCCGTCGGGCCGTAGCCAATCTCAGGCCGGAGCAAGTTTGGCATATTCGAGCGCCAGCCACTTCATACCGGCTTCGCGAAAATTGACCTGAACGCGTGCATCCGCTCCGCGGCCCTCCGCGCTGACGATTACCCCGGCACCGAATTTCGCATGCACCACGTTTTGTCCCACCCGCCAGCCTGACACGGTCGCCTCGATCCGCGGCGCCATTGTCTCGACTCCACGCCCGAATCCCTTGGCGCTGACAAAGGCGGAATACCTGGTCGTGTTGACCCGCTTTATCAACTCCTCGGGAATTTCCTCGAGAAAGTGTGATGCGATGTTGTAGCGCGTCTGCCCGTGCAGCATGCGCGTCTGCGCGAGCGTGAGATACAGCCGGCGGCGCGCCCGGGTGAGTGCCACATACATCAACCGCCTTTCCTCCTCCAGTCCGTCCTGCTCGGAAATGCTGTTCTCGTGGGGAAACAGCCCTTCTTCGAGGCCGGTGATGAACACGGCGTGGAATTCCAGGCCCTTGGCCGAATGCACGGTCATCAGTTGCAATGCATCCGCGCCGTCCGCCGCCTGATGTTCACCGGCTTCGAGCGAGGCATGCGCCAGAAATGCAGCTAACGCGGAGAAGCCCCGGGACTCGATTTCACCCTCTTCGGTGACTTGTGCGATCGGACCGTCAGCGGAAACGAAAGCCACCGCCGCGTTGGTCAGCTCGCCGAGGTTCTCGAGGCGGTCTTCGCCTTCGCGTTCGTTCTGGTAATGGGTTATCAGCCCGCTCAACGCGACGACGTGGTCGACGATTTCCGGCAGCGGCAGGGTTTCACAGGCCGAGCGCATCGACTCGACCAGCTTGATGAAGCCGGCGATGCTGGTGCCGGCCTTGCCGCCCAGGGTGTTGGCGCACGCTGCCTGCCACAGCGAGATGCCGCGGCCGGCGGCGACTTCCTGCAACTGCTCGATGCTGCGATTGCCGATTCCACGCGTCGGGAAATTCACCACCCGCAGGAATGCGCCGTCATCATCCGGATTCGCAGTGAGCCTCAGATACGCCAGCGCGTGCTTGATTTCCTGGCGCTCGAAAAAACGCAGTCCGCCGTAGACGCGATACGGGATCCCCGCGTTGAACAAGGCATGCTCGAGCACCCGCGACTGCGCATTGGAACGGTAAAGCAGCGCAATCCCCGAAAGCGCAATGCCTTCGTTCTTCAACTGTTTCACTTCGTCCACGATATAGCCGGCTTCTTCGAGGTCGGTTACCGCCTCGTATAGCCGCAGCGGTTCGCCACTGCCCTGAGCGGTCCACAGGTTCTTGCCGAGCCGGGTGCGGTTGTGCCTTATCAGCGCATTGGCCGCATCCAGAATGTTGCCCTGGCTGCGATAGTTCTGCTCGAGCTTGATGACCTTGTCGACATGAAAGTCCTTCTCGAAATCGAGCATGTTGCCGGCGCGCGCGCCACGAAACGCGTAAATCGACTGGTCGTCGTCGCCGACGCCGAAAATGGAATTGTTCGGGCCCGCCAGCAACTTGAGCCAGAAGTACTGGAGCCGGTTGGTATCCTGGAATTCGTCCACCAGGATATGCCTGAACCGGCCGCGATAGTGCTCGCGCAGGATCTCGTTCTTCGACAGCAGTTCGAAACAACGCAGCAGCAATTCTGCGAAATCCACTACGCCCTCGCGGTTGCATTGCGCATCGTAAGCGTCGAAGACGGCGACCAGCTTGCGCGAAAAATCGTCGGACGCTTCCACCTTCGCGGCGCGCAGTCCCTGTTCCTTCGCGCCATTGATGAAGTACTGAGCCTGCTTCGCCGGATATTTTTCATCGTCGATGTTCATCGACTTCATGACGCGCTTGACCATGGCCAATTGGTCGGCCGAATCGAGGATCTGGAAGGTCTGCGGCAACCCGGCGTCGCGGTGGTGTGCCCGCAGGATGCGATTGCACAGCCCGTGAAAAGTGCCGACCCACATGCCGCGGGTGTTGATCGGAAGCATCCCGGAAATGCGGATGAGCATTTCGCGCGCGGCCTTGTTGGTAAAGGTCACGGCCAGCAATCCCTGCGGACCGATCTGTCCGGTCTGGATCAGCCACGCGATGCGGGTGGTAAGCACGCGCGTCTTCCCGGAACCAGCGCCGGCCAGAATCAGCGCGGACTGGTGGGGAAGCGTGACCGCTTCGAGTTGCTGCGGATTGAGTCCTTCGAGAAGCGACATGCGGAATCGGAATGCGGTTTCGATCCCGGATTATAAATGCAGTTGTCCGGTTAGCCGCGCGCCTTTCTGCTTTCCGCCACCAGATCGCGGATCATCGGTGTGAGGATGAGCTGCATCGCATATTCCATTTTCGTTCCAGGTACCACGATGGTGTCCGGCCGGGACAGAAATGAATCCTCG
Organism: Burkholderiales bacterium; assembly: GCA_035260785.1. Taxonomy (GTDB): domain Bacteria; phylum Pseudomonadota; class Gammaproteobacteria; order Burkholderiales; family JACQAP01; genus JACQAP01. The sequence goes on along the minus strand of DATFUO010000193.1, from coordinate 4,190 downwards.
ATCATCGCCAGCAGGTAGGGAACGTTCAGGTGCCCCGCATCCGACAACCGGATCACAACGAAACTTTCCTCCGGTCGCGGAACCTCGCGCACGACGAAGGGATTGGATGTATCGACGGTCGGCACGCGCTGGAAGTTCACGTGCGTGCGCGAGAACTGCGGCGTGATGAAATGAACGTAGTCGTACATGCGCCGCAAAATGGTTTGCGTCACCACTTCTATCGAATAGCCACGGGCCTGCATGTCGCGATTGATTTTCTGGATCCACTCCAAGTTTACCGTCGGCGTTACGCCGATCAGCAGGTCGACATGGCGGGCCACATCGACATTGTCGGTGACGATGCCGCCGTGCAGGCCTTCATAGAACAGCAGGTCGGTGTTCTCCGGCAGTTTCTCCCAGGGCGTGAAGGTGCCGGCTTTACGGCCGTAGCGCGCCGCGCGCTCTTCGTTATGCAGGTACAAGCGGACATTGCCGCCTCCGCGGCTGCTGTATTCGCTGAACAACGCCTCGAGCTCCTCGAACAGGTTCGCTTCCGGGCCGAAGTGGCTGATCGCCTGTCCGCCGATTTGTTCGTAGGCTTCGATCAGCCGGCGCATTTCGTCGCGATCATAACGATGAAAGCTGTCGCCCTCGATCAGCGCCGCCTCGATGTGTTCGAGACGGAAGATGTTTTCGAAAGTCTTGCGCACAGCCGTGGTTCCTGCGCCGGAGGAACCGGTAACGGCGATGATGGGATGCTTGCGCGACATGGATTGCCGGGTGGGAGGGAGCGGATTTCGAAAAAATCGGCTGCCCGGCGATGGTACAACGAAAACCGCTTGCGGCGACAACGCGCCGAAAGCGGCGCACCGAAGGCACTATTGCAATGAAGCGACCGGTTCGAGCCTGGGGTTGCCCTGTTTCAGAACCGCGCCCAGCGCATTGGCTTCCTGCTCGGTGGAAAAGCCGGCGAGGCGCAGGCGATAAAGCTGCGCGCCGTCGGCCTGCTGGGGCTGTATGCGCACCGCATAACCCTCGCGACGCAGGCTGTCATAGAGCGACAACGCTTCGAGTTGCTGCCGGTAACTGCCGAGATAAAGCTTCCAGCGGCCGCCTTTGCGCATGGCGCCTGTGCCATCGGCTATTTCAGTTTCTGCCGCCCAGGCCTTCAATTGCTCCATGGGAACCGCTTCGACACTTGCGGTTCCGGCTTTGGGCGCCTGCAGATAAGTCAGCGGATCGTTCATCTGTACGGACGGGTCGCCCTTGCGGGTCACCGTGATCTTGCCTTCTATCAGTACCAGGACCTCCCGGTCGCCGAGGTTCTTTCCCCAGATGTCCGTACCGCGGATGCCGGCGGTCAGCGTCGGGAACTGGACGGTGATATCGCGCGTACTGCGGTTTTTTACGGCAGCCGCGGTGGTGAAACGGAAGGCGCCCTCGAGCACCCTCATCGTCGCTGCGAGGAAACCCTCCTTGCGCTTTTGCAGGAGGTCGGACAGTTGCAGTTTGCCGTTTTCGCCGAGTTTGACCACGCTGCCGTCGCCCAGGCGCAAGAGCAGACGCGAGCTGTCGCCGGTGGAAACTTCGTCGTTGCTTTTCAGTTCGGTCCCGACGGCGAGCGGCTGGCGTTTTCCGTCGCGGGTGATCCAGGCCGGCAGTTTGATGCCTTCAACGACGGCATCGGGTGCGGCCTGCAAGAGATCGGCCGCAAGAAGCAAAAGTACGAAGAGTCCCGTGCGCAACGTCATGGTGTTATCCCCTTATCGTTTGTGTCCGGCGGCCAAGATACGTCCCGAAACGACGAACGGATACATGGGCGCGACGGTATAATCGTTTACTTTACAACGCTTTGTCAGATTCCTCATGCAGCCGCAATATCAACCCGCCGAAGTCGAGCGGCAAATACAAGAAGAGTGGGCGCAGAAGAATTCCTTCCGCGCCAGCGACACCTCGGACAAACCCAAGTACTACTGTCTGTCGATGTTCCCCTATCCGTCGGGCAAGTTGCACATGGGGCATGTGCGCAATTACACCATCGGCGACGTCCTGTCGCGTTATCACCGCATGCGCGGCTTCAACGTCCTGCAACCGATGGGCTGGGACGCTTTCGGTCTGCCGGCGGAAAACGCGGCGATGGCCAACAACGTGCCGCCGGCGAAATGGACTTACGACAACATCGCGTACATGAAGAAGCAGCTAAAGTCCCTGGGCTTCGCCATCGACTGGGAGCGCGAACTGGCGACCTGCACGCCGCAATACTATCGCTGGAATCAGTGGTTGTTCCTGCGCATGCTGGAAAAAGGCGTCGCTTACAAAAAGACCGGCACGGTGAACTGGGATCCGGTCGACCGCACGGTGCTCGCCAACGAGCAAGTGATCGACGGCCGCGGCTGGCGCACCGGTGCGGCTGTGGAAAAGCGCGAGATCCCGATGTACTACCTCGCGATCACGAAGTATTCGGAGGAGTTGCTGTCTGCGCTCGAAACGCTGCCCGGTTGGCCGGAGCGCGTGAAGACGATGCAGGCGAACTGGATCGGTAAGAGTTTCGGCGTGCGCCTTGCGTTTCCCTACGAGTTGAACGGCAAGCCCGGCAAGCTGTGGGTCTTTACGACCCGCGCCGATACCATCATGGGCGTCACCTTTTGCGCGGTTGCCGCGGAACATCCCCTCGCCGCGGAAGCGGCGCGGCGCGATCCGAAGCTGGCTGCCTTCGTCGACGAGTGCAAGCGCGGCAGCGTCATGGAAGCCGATCTCGCGACGATGGAAAAAAAGGGCATGCCCACCGGGCTGTTCGTCAGCCATCCGCTGACCGGCGCGCGGATCGAGGTCTGGGTCGGCAACTACGTGCTCATGAGCTACGGCGAAGGTGCCGTCATGGGCGTGCCGGGCCACGACGAGCGCGATTTCGCTTTTTCCAAGAAGTATGGGTTGCCTATCCTGCAGGTCATCGAAGTCGAGGGAAAACAGTACTCGCTCGATGCCTGGCAATCCTGGTATGCGGACCACGGCGTTTGCATGCATTCCGGCAAATATGACGGCCTGGATTTCCGGCGCTCCGTGGATGCCATCGCGGCCGATCTCAGGGCGAAAGGCCTCGGCGACAAACAGGTCACCTGGCGGCTGCGCGACTGGGGTGTTTCGCGCCAGCGCTACTGGGGCTGCCCGATCCCGATCGTTCATTGCGCAAGCTGCGGCGACGTGCCGGTGCCCGAAGACCAGTTGCCGGTTGTTCTGCCCGAGGACTGCGTGCCGGATGGCAGCGGCAATCCGCTGAACAAGCGCGCCGACTTCCTCAATACGAGTTGCCCGAAGTGCGGCAAACCGGCGCAGCGCGAGACCGATACCATGGACACCTTCGTCGACTCCTCCTGGTATTTCCTGCGCTATGCCTGCGCCGATCAGAACCGGAAAATGGTCGACGAGCGGGTGGATTACTGGCTGCCGGTGGACCAGTACATCGGCGGCATCGAACACGCCATCCTGCACCTGCTGTATTCGCGCTTCTGGACCAAAATCATGCGCGACTTCGGCCTGGTGAAACTCGACGAGCCCTTCACGCGCCTGTTGACGCAGGGCATGGTGCTGAACGAGATTTTCTCGCGCAAGTCCGAGGGTACGCGGATCCAGTATTTCAATCCTGCGGACGTCGAACTCGAATTCGACGAGCAGGGCAAGCGCATCGGCGCACGACTCAAGGCCGACGGCCAACTGGTGGAGTCGGGCGGCATGCGCACCATGTCGAAGTCGAAAAACAACGGCGTGGATCCGCAGGCGCTGATCGACCAGTACGGTGCGGATACCGCGCGCTTGTTCATGATGTTCACGAGCCCGCCGGAAGATACGCTGGCCTGGAACGACGACGGTGTGGAAGGGGCCTATCGCTATCTGCGCCGGCTGTGGAAATTTGCGCACGATCAACACGGGCCGATTTCCGGTTCTGCTGCCCCCGTGGACGGGGCGCAAAAAGGCGCGCGGCGCGAGTTGCACGTGCTGCTGCAGCAGGCGAATTTCGACTACGAGCGCAAACAGTTCAACACCGTGGCTTCGGCCGCGATGAAGATACTCAATCTGCTGGAGGACAATGCGGGTTCGGCGCACGGCGCGCTGGCGCGCGAAGGAATGAGTATCCTGCTCAGGCTGCTTTCGCCCATAGCGCCGCATATAACGCAGACGCTATGGCGGGAGTTCGGTTTCGGTGCCGACATCCT
>DATFUO010000192.1:0-4764 GCA_035260785.1 Burkholderiales bacterium | reverse complement strand
GCATCGTGCTGTTCCCGCCTTATGCATTGGTCGTGTTCATGGTGATGACGCTACCGGCCGCCTTGATGCTCGGCTTCCTGTGGTCGGCAAACGCAGGCTACATGCTGATGCTGCTCACGCCGATCTATTACCTGAACTACGAGACTTTCCATTTGTGCTGTCATGTGCACGATAACCGGTTCGTGCGCAATTTTCCGTTGGTGAACACCATTCGCCGCCACCATGCGGCGCACCACAGCCAGCCGATCATGATGGAACGCAACATGAATCTGACTTATCCGGTGGCCGACTGGTACATGGGGACCAGCGACCTGCAGCGTGGCCTGCTCGGTCATCTGTTCAACGGCTACAGCACTAGGTATGTGAAAAAGGAATACGCGGGCGACCAGGGCGCGGAGCTCGACGCTCGAGTTGCCCCTTCCTGAAGATCAGCATTCCCTGACAATAAAATCCTCAAGGGGAAGGGAGGATGGGCGCTTTCGGGCGCCCATCTGTTTTTGGTTCGTCCGAAGTCCGTCAAGAAAACGCTCACCGCAGAGGACACGGAGGACGCGGAGGAAAGGCAAGTTCAAGGAAAAATATTTGGATTGGAATGAATCCAGGCTCGAGGATGCGTTACCGCGATAGGTGATGGCACAGATCTACTAACAACCATCCTGCACTTAATCCGGATACCATAGTCCCCTTTCTCGCCTTGTTTTTCCTCCGCACTTTATGTGGTGAGTGCTCTGCCGGGTAAAAGGTTTGTATTTTTCAGGCAAGAAACGCCGAATCAATCGACAATGGCGGCCTTGGACCGTCGAGCATCAGAACATCATGGACCTGCAGGAATTCACACTGACCACGTCCCGGGATTCGCCGCCGGCGGGATTGATTCCCGCACTCGAGGCGTTGTGGTATGTGCGCAAAGGCAACTGGGATCGGGCGCACGCGATCGTGCAACAGCATGAGGACGACAACGTCAACGCGGTGGTGCACGCGCACTTGCATCGCATAGAAGGCGACCTTGGCAACGCGGGCTATTGGTATCGCCGTGCCGGCAAAAAAATGACTGACGCGGCATTGGAAGAGGAATGGAAGGGGCTGGTCGCGCACTTCCTCGGGGAGAACGTTTCATGAGCAAGCTCGACATTCGCATCGAACCGGTAACGCAGTCGGCGCCCGCCGTGCTGCCGGACCCGCTGGGTTTCGGGCGGCATTTCACCGCACGCATGTTCACGCAGCACTACACGACGGGAAAAGGCTGGCACGACGCGGTCATCGGGCCTTATCGGCCGCTGGCGCTCGATCCCGCAGCGCAGGTTTTCCATTGCGGACAGATGGTTTTCGATGGCACGAAGACCTACTCGCGCCCGGACGGCAATCTCAATCTGTTTCGTGTAGAGAAGAATGCCGATCGGTTCAATCGCTCCGCAGCTCGTCTCGCGATGCCGGAGGTCGACATCGACGAACATGTTCAGGCCATTTCAGAACTGGTAAAGCTCGAACACGGCTGGGTGCCGAAGCAGGACGGCGCGGCACTTTACATCCGCCCGGTGATGATTGCAGTGGAAAATACGCTCGAAGTTCGCGCCAGCCGTACTTTCCTGCACTACATCATCCTGAGCCCGGTCGCGCCGTATTTTGCAGGCGGATTCAAGCCGGTGTCGGTGTTCGTCGCGGACGCTTATGTGCGCACCGTCCGGGGTGGAACCGGCGAAGCGAAAACTCCCGGCAATTACGCGGGCAGCCTTGCCGGTACCGAGGAAGCGATCGCCGCGGGCTATCAGCAGGTGCTTTGGCTCGACGCGGTCGAGCGGCGGTACGTCGATGAAGTCGGCGCCATGAACATCGCATTCGTTTACGAGGGCAGGCATATCCGCACGCCGATGTTGTCCGGCGCCATCCTGCGCGGGGTAACGCGCGATTCCCTGCTCACGCTTGCACCCGATCTGGGATATTCGGTCGAGGAAGACCGGATCGACATTCATGAAGTGATGCGCGATCTGGAGGCGGGAAAAATCACGGAGGCATTCGGAATGGGGACGGGCGCGGTCATCGTCCCGGTCGGCTGCCTCGGCTATAAGGGGCGAAATTACACTTTCGCTTCCGGGCAGGCGGGTCCGGTCTCACGCAGGCTGTTCAAGAGCCTGACCGACATCCAGTACGGACGCGTGCCCGATCCTTATGGCTGGACGCGGCAGGTGGAAATCGCCCGCGCCAAAACCCGGCAGGCCGCACGAGTGTAACCGGCAAGCATTCCAACGCGTGCGCGTGGCGGCGCATCGATCCACTCGTTTCTGCGGTGCATCCGGCGCTGATTCCGATCGATGCCAAGCCGGTATCCGGACTGCGGTGGCTGCAGTTCAGGCGCGGGACTATCTGCGGTCGCTGCTATTTTTCCCGCAACAGAGGCAGCACTTTTTCCGCGTAGTAGTACGGCTGTTTCGCGCCACGCGTCTGGCTGCGCAAAACGCCGTTGCGGTCGATCACGAAGGCAGTGGGCGTTGGATATCTGCGTTCAAATCCACTCTGCTCCAGCTCGTCGGCCATCACGCCCGGCAGTCCGTAGATCCCCAGCATGCGTTCGACCCGATGCCGATCTTCGAGGCTGTCGATACCGACGACAATGACTTCGAAGCCCTGATCGCGGTGCCGTTCATAGAAGGTTTCCAGGTTGCCGATCTCGTACGCGCAGAAACTGCAGTAGCTGGAGTAAAAATTGACCAGCACCACTTTGCCGCGCATCTGCGCCAGATCGAAGGCCTGTCCGGAGAACAACGTGCCCTTCAGAGCGGGGGGTGGTTCTCCGAGTTCCGCGGCCGGTCCGGCCGCCAGTTCGGTTGATGCAACAGCGCCGAAAATCAAAACAAGGGCGGCGAGGGTTTTCAGGTTTTTCATGCGGGAAACAAGCTCAGTCAAAATGACTGCGTCGGCAGCCGATTCGCGCCAGTATACTTTGCCAATAGTCAAAATAGTCCGAGGAGAGCGTTATGGCCGAAGCCGGCAGTCAGATCACCGCGGATTCGCAGGTCGCGCGTATTTTCGAATGGCGCCGCGGTTTCAATACCATCCATCTCATCGACCTGGGCGTGCATCTGGGCCTGTTCCACGCGCTTGCACAAACGCCAGGACTGACAGGGGCCGAACTGGCGGGCCAGCTCGGATTGCACGCGCCGTATGTCGAGGTCTGGTGCAAGACCGCTTACGGGCTGGAAATCCTGGATGCGGATTCGGCCGGAAAATACCGGCTCGGACCGTATTTCGATGCGATTCTCGCCAGTCCCACGCATCCCCGTTACCTGGGTGGCTACGTACGGCTGGGCACCGAGGTGGCGGCGGACGATTTCCGGCGCTGCCGCGAAGCGTTCAAGTCCGGCAAGGCGAAACCATTTCAGGGCCGCGGTGACCACTTCAATCAGGCGATCGCCGAATCCACGCAGGGACTGCAGGTCGTCACCGCAAAGAAAATCCTGCCGGGACTGGGGGACCTCGCGAGCCGTCTTTCCGCCGGTGGGGCGATTCTCGAAATCGGCTGCGGCACCGGCAATTTTTTGTTGCAGGCAGCCAAGGCCTTTCCCGGCGCGCGGCTTGCCGGTGTCGATATCGACGACGAGAGCCTGGCCAAGGCGCGCGACAAGGTGCAACTGGCCGGCCTCGCCGGGCGAATTACCCTGCACCGGGAAAAAGTCGATGACGCCGCCGGCGCGTTCGACGCAGTCGTCATGATCGAAGTGCTGCATGAGATCGCGCCGGAGATACGTCCCGCCGTCGTCGCTGCCGCCGCGCGCACGATCAAGGCTGGCGGCTGGATGGTGATCATCGACGAAACTTATCCGAGCACGCTGGACGAAGCGCGCCGTCCCGAATTCCGCTTTCCTCTGCAGACCGGATTCGAGGAGCTGATCTGGGGCAACGTGATTCCTACGCGTGAAGAGCAGGAAAAACTGTTGCGCGACGCGGGGCTCAAAGGCGCGATCTACCGAGAACTGATCGGCGAAGGGTTTACGGTCCTGACGATACAGCGCTGAAGCGCATGCCGATCCAGATTGCCAGCGTTGGTGTCGTTTCGACAGGTCCGTCAGGACAAATCGCCGCGGATGGCCTTGATGAACATCTGCCGCATCTCCGCCTGGCCGGCGGGACGAGGATTGCCACCGGTGGAAGGATCATCCACCGCCATCGGCACCAGCCTGTCGAGATCGGCCTCATTCACACCCAGGTCCGCCAGGGTGTCGGGGATGCCGATTTCCTTCCTGAGCGCGAGCACCCAGTCGAGTACCGCCTGAAATCCGGGATTCGCCAACCCGAGGTAGCGCGCCAGCCGCGTCAGCCTTTCCTCGATCGCCGGGCGGTTGAATACCAGCACGTAGGGCATCACCACGCCATTGGTCTCGCCGTGATGCGAGTTGTAAATCGCACCGACCGGGTGGCTTAGCGAATGGATGGCGCCGAGGCCTTTCTGGAACGCGGTGGCGCCCATGCTCGCCGCCGCCAGCATGTGCGCGCGAGCAGCGACATTTTTGCCATCCTTCACCGCGATCGGCAACCATTCCCTGACCAGGCGCATGCCTTCCAGCGCGACACCGTCGGCAAGAGGATGAAATCCCGGCGCGCAATACGCCTCCAGGCAGTGCGCAAGCGCGTCCATTCCGGTCGCGGCGGTGATGCGCGGCGGCAAGCCGACGGTCAATTCCGGATCGGAGATCACCACGGCTGGCAGCATCTTCGGATGGAAGATGATTTTCTTGACGCGCGTGGCCTCGTCGAGGATCACCGAGGCGC
>DATFUO010000191.1:0-16182 GCA_035260785.1 Burkholderiales bacterium | reverse complement strand
CGCCCCTGTTTCAATTCAGCCCCAACCGCTCCATCCGGTAGCGCATCGAGCGAAACGTGATGCCGAGCAGCTTCGCCGCGGCGGTGCGGTTGTAACGCGTTTTCTCGAGCGCCTCCAGGATGGCCTCTTTTTCGACGCGATCCAGATAGTCCTGCAACGGCGCCTTGCTGTCCCCGCCGATCGTAACCGCGTGCCCGGGCAGATCCTCCGGTGTGAGTTGAAGATCCTCCGCCGTGATCTTGCTATCGCTGCACAACGCCATGGCCCGCTCCAGGACGTTCTCCAGTTCGCGGACATTGCCCGGAAAGTCGTACCGCTTGAGTTCCTCGAGCGCCTCGGGGGTCACTTCCGGCTTCCCGGCGCCGGCGTTGCGGGCCAGTTTGTCGAGCAGGGCCCCGACGAACTGCGGTATATCCTCGCGCATCTCCCGCAACGCGGGCATCCGCAGTTCTATCACGTTAAGCCGGTAGTAAAGGTCGTGCCGGAATTTGCCGGCTTCTACGCATTCGGTCAGCTTCTGGTGGGTCGCACTGATGATGCGCACATCGACCGGATCTTCCTGGGTCGCGCCGACCTTGCGCACCTTTTTTTCCTGAATCGCCCGCAACAGCTTGACCTGCATCGGCAGCGGCAGGTCTGCGACTTCGTCGAGAAACAGCGTGCCGCCGTGGGCTGCCTGAAAGAAACCGTCCCGTTCGCTGTCCGCGCCGGTGAAGGCCCCCTTTCGATAACCGAAAAACTCGGACTCCATCAGGTTTTCCGGGATCGCACCGCAGTTGACCGGAACGAAGGCCTGGCTGCGACGGGCGCCCTTCTGGTGGATCAGCCGGGCGGCAAGCTCCTTGCCGCTGCCGGATTCGCCGGTGATGTGCACCGGTGCCTCGCTGCGCGCCAGCTTTTCGATCAACTCGCGCACCTGCTGGATGGCCGCCGATTCCCCGAGCAACGATTGCTCGCTGGAAGTCTTGCTCACCGCGGGCTGCGGCAGCGAGAGCGCGGATTTGACCAGCGTGCGCAATTGCTCCAGCGAAACCGGCTTGGCCAGATAGTCGAACGCCCCCGCCTTCAGCGCCGCTACCGCATTTTCCGTATTGCCGTGGGCGGTGATCACCGCAACGGGCAGATCCGACAGATTGTCGGAGATGAACTGGACCAGTTCGAGTCCTTCGCCATCCGGCAGGCGCATGTCGGTCAGGCACAGGTCGAAACTGCCGTCCTTGACCTTCTCGATCGCGCCCTTGACCGTCGTGGCGCGTTCCACGTCCAGTCCCATGCGCAGCAGGGTAAGCTCGATGAGCTCGAGGATGTCCTCTTCGTCGTCGACGATGAGCACCGAACGAGACGTCGCTCCTGCCGGCTGATCCTTGCGTTTCACGCTGACACTCCTTTACATACCAGGCTGAACTGCGCGCCGGCCGGCCGCTCCACGTAATCGAGCGCGGCGCCGTTCGCCTCGCAGATCTCGCGCGCGATATAAAGGCCGAGCCCCGTGCCGCTGGACGCGGTGGTGAAAAACGGCTCGAACAGGTGCGCGCGCAGCGACTCGGCGATGCCCATGCCGTCGTCAATGACGTTCAATTCTACCGTACCCTGCCGCGATCCCGATCGCACGCCGACGACGATGCTGCCGGATTTTTTCCGGCAGTAGCGCAACGCGTTGCGGCACAGGTTCCACATGATCTGGTTAAGGTGGCTGCGATCAAAGGAGATGGTAGCCTCGATCTGCGCGTCCACGCGAATGGTATCGGCCGGGACCTTCTCGATTTCGCAGAATTCCGCCACGAAAGTTGCCAGGTACTCGCCGAGGTCGAAGTGCTCGCGCACCGCGCGATCGCGCCGGTTCAGCTTAAGCACATCCTGGACCATGCGGTCGAGCCGCTGGGTATTGTCGTGGATGATCTGCAGCATTCGCGTATGGGACGCGCTGCGCGACGCGGACTCTTCGATCAGCAACTCGGTCGCATGATTGATGGCGGACAGCGGATTGCGTATTTCGTGGGCAATGTTGGCAGTAAGGCGGCCCAGCGACGCAAGTTTGAGCTGTTGCGCCTGCTGTTGTACGCGCGTCAGGTCTTCCAGGAAGATGACGACCCCGACATTTCGGCTGATCCCGGTCGGCACGAAACGCGCGGCGGTGGGCTTGTAAGTCTGCACCGTGCGCAGCGGATCGAATCCCGCGCCCGGATCACGCCGCCATTGCTCCAGTCGCGCAGCCAGCGTCGGCGCGTAGTCCTGCAGGCGAATTTCGCGATGCGAGCGCCGCAGCGGGCCGAGGATGGCCTCCGCGCGACTATTGATCTGGCGAATCACGCCGCGCTCGTCGACCACGAGCACACCATCCTGCATGTCCTGGATCACCAATTGATTGACTTGAGCCAGATTGGCCAGGTCGACTTCGCGCTGCGCGACGATGGCTTCGATCGCAACCGCGCGTTTCGCGAGCGAATGCGCCAGCCAGCCGGTGGCAAAAAACCCGATGCTGAGCAATCCGGCCTGCGCATATTGCGAGGTAGATCCGGTCATGAACACGACTTCATAGGTATGTTCGGCCAGGATTGCGATGGTGGCCAGTGCGGCGAAGAACAGCGTCAGCCGGCCGCGGCTGATCAGTCCCACTGCGGCCAATGAAACCAGCAACAACAGGCCCAGACCACTGCCGATGCCGCCGCTGAAATGCATCATCAAGGCGACGAAGAAGATGTCCGCGCAGATCTGCACGGCGAGCTGAGCCGTGAAATAAGGCCTTCGCGGCAGGACGGCGGCGAACGCCATCAAGCTGAAGATGATGTAGCCGACGTTGGTATAGAGATAGGCGCGCCGGCTTATGGATCCGAACGGAATATCCTCGCCCAACGTCACGACTGCCGCGAGCAGCACCAGCGCAGCGGCAAGGCGATAGACGTTGAAATAAAACAACGATCGCCAGAAGGCGTCGCCGTACTGCCGGCGCTCGGCGGAGAAACCCTGAACCGGAAAAGGAATGCTGCTCATCGGCCGCGGCTGGAGAATGCGGTTAATGATTTTCGCGTTCCCGGTCGGCGACTAGCAAATGCTCTTTGCTGCAATAGAAGTCGCCGCGGGAGGTAACGGCTTCACTGGTCGGCAGATGCACGCCGCAGACACTGCATCGAACCATGTCTTCGCCGTGCTTCGATGGGCCGTGCTTCGACGGGCCGGGCTTCGATGCGGAGGGGTGCGGTGGAGCCGCCGCGCCCGTCTTCCTCGCATGATTGCGCAGGAGCAGGTACAACACGATGAAGACGGCGATGACGAGGAGGAACTTTGCCACGCAAACCTCGCAGCGCAGATGTCATGGATTGGTCGGGGTGAGAGGATTCGAACCTCCGACTCCTGCGTCCCGAACGCAGTACTCTACCAGGCTGAGCTACACCCCGACGGTGAGTTTCAGTACTTGCGGGTCACCGCAAAGGTCGCCAATTCTAGCAAACTATCCCTGTATTTTGAATCGGGAAGCTTCGCGATCGCCTCGCGCGCCTCCCGCGCCGAAGCCTCGGCCCGCGTGCGCGTGTATTCGAGCGCCCCGGTATCCCGCATCGCCTTCACTACCGGTTCGAAATTGCTCAGACCGCCGTCGATGAGCGCATTGCGGATGATCGCGCCCTGTTTCGCGCTGCCGTGGCCCATGGCGTAAATAATGGGCAGCGTCGTCTTGCCTTGCGCGAGGTCATCGCCAAGATTCTTCCCCGTCTGCGCCAGATCACCCGAATAATCGAGAATATCGTCGACCAGCTGGAACGCCGTGCCCAGGTGCATGCCGTAGTCCGCCAGTGCCCGTTCCCGCTCCGGCGGCGCACCGGCGAGAATGGCACCCAGACTCCCCGCCGCCTCGAACAGTTTTGCCGTCTTCGCCCGGATCACGCGCAGGTAGTCCTGCTCTTTCACGTCGGCGTTATGGACATGAAGAAGCTGCATCACCTCGCCTTCGGCAATGGTGTTGGTCGCATCGGCCAGCACTTCCATGATCCGCATGTTCTGCACGTCGACCATCATCTGGAACGCGCGGGAATAGAGGAAATCTCCGACCAGTACCGCCGCCGCGTTGCCGAAAGTGGAATTCGCTGTCGCCCGCCCGCGCCGCATGTGCGAATCGTCGACGACGTCATCGTGAAGCAAAGTTGCGGTGTGAATGAACTCGACCACCGCCGCAAGCTCGTGATGATGGCGTCCGGCGTAGCCGCAGGACCCGGCCGACAGGATGACCAGGGCCGGCCGGAGGCGTTTGCCGCCGCTGCCGATGATGTAATCAGCCACTTGCCGGATCAGTACCACGTTGGATTCCAGGCGATGCCGGATGACTGCATCAACCTGCTTCATGTCATCGGCGATAAGGCTGTTGATGATTTCCGGGGTCACAAGGGGGGCGAAAAGCATGGGCGAAGACAAAACCGGCGATGGTAGGAACTGCGCTGGGGAGGTGTCAAGGAATCCAGGCGTATGATAAACCCGGCCACCGCCAGGTTAACCGATGAGCCTGGCAAGACGCATTCGGCTTTACTAACCCCTTCTTTTTTTGTAGTATGCCCGGCTTTCCTCAAAAGCGTACCGAGGGCTCCATCATGTATGCGGTCATAAAAACCGGCGGCAAGCAGTATCGCGTCGCCCCAGGCGAAAAAATCAAGGTAGAACAGTTACCTGCTGGTGTAGGCAGCCAGATCACGCTCGACGTACTGATGGTCGCCGACGGTGACAAGATCTCGATCGGGGCACCGCTGGTAGCCGGGGCCAAAGTCGAAGCGACGGTGGTATCTCACGGTCGTCATGACAAGGTGCATATCTTTAAAATGCGCCGGCGCAAGCATTATCAGCGTCACGGCGGGCACCGGCAGAATTACACCGAGATTCAGATCGGCACCATCTCGGCATAAGGAACCCGACACATGGCACACAAGAAAGCAGGCGGCAGTTCACGTAACGGCCGCGACTCACAGTCCAAACGCCTCGGCGTCAAGCGCTATGGCGGAGAAGTGATTTCCGCAGGCAGCATTATCGTGCGCCAGCGCGGCACCCAGGTCCACCCCGGCGAAAATGTCGGCATCGGCAAGGACCATACATTATTCGCCAAGATCACCGGTACGGTGAACTTCGCGACCAAAGGCCCTTTCAAGAAAAAGACCGTCAGCGTCGTGCCGGCGTAAGGTTTCCCGCTTCAACCCAAGAAGCCCTATCGGATCCGGTAGGGCTTTTTTGTTTCCTTATCTTTGCTTGCCTTTCCCTCGTGCCCATCGTGTTATATGCGTTCTAGAATGATTCAAAAATGAAATTCATCGACGAATCCAACATCGAAGTCCACGCCGGAAAGGGCGGGGACGGCATCGCCAGTTTCCGGCGCGAGAAATTCATCCCGCGCGGAGGCCCGGACGGCGGCGATGGCGGCCGCGGCGGCAGTATCAATGCCGTGGCCGATCGCAACATCAATACGCTGGTCGAATATCGCTACGCCCGCATTCATCGCGCGCGCAACGGCGAAAAAGGTCACGGCTCCGATTGCTACGGCAAGGCCGCCGACGACATCACCCTGCGTTTTCCTGTCGGCACCGTCGTGACCGACATAGAGTCCGGCGAAGTACTCGCCGACCTGTCCGCCGACGGCCAGACCGCGGTGCTGGCCAAAGGCGGGCAAGGCGGCCTGGGCAACATCCACTTCAAGTCCAGTACCAACCGCTCGCCGCGCCAATGTACCCCGGGTACGCCAGGGGAGAGCCGGCGTCTGAAGCTCGAACTCAAGGTACTTGCCGACGTCGGCCTCCTCGGCATGCCCAACGCCGGCAAATCGACCTACATTCGCTCGGTGTCAGCGGCGCGGCCGAAAGTCGCGGATTACCCCTTCACCACACTGCACCCCAATCTCGGGGTCGTGCGCGTGGATGAGAACCACAGTTTCGTAATCGCGGACATACCGGGCCTGATTGAGGGTGCGGCGGAGGGTGCAGGCCTTGGCCATCAGTTCCTGCGCCATCTGCAGCGAACCCGGTTGCTGCTGCACCTGGTCGACCTGGCACCGTTCGACGAGAGCGCGGAGCCCGCGAAGGACGCCCGCGCCATCGTCGAAGAATTGCGCAAGTACGATGAATCGCTGTTCCGCAAGCCGCGCTGGCTGGTATTGAACAAGGTCGATCTGATCCCGTTGGAGGAACGCAATGCGAGGATCGAGGCGTTCCTGTCGGCGTACTCGGGGCTCGTTTCCGAGCCCGAGAAAACCTTTATCATTTCGGCGCTGACCGGGGAGGGGGGGCGGGAACTGACTTTCGCAATCATGGAACACCTGCAGCGCAACGCCAGAACCGAGCCCGCCGAGAGCACGGAAAGCACCGCATAGCCCGCGCGCCCAGAGCCATGAAATCCATCGCCGCAGAAGCGCGACGCCTGGTAGTCAAGGTCGGCAGCAGCCTCGTCACGAACCAGGGTCAGGGGCTTGACCACGCGGCACTCGCACGCTGGGCGGAACAGATCGCCGAACTCAAGCGCCGCAAGAAGCACATCGTGCTGGTTTCGAGCGGCGCAGTCGCGGAAGGCATGCAGCGCCTGGGCTGGAAGCGCCGCCCGAGCGCCCTGCACGAGTTACAGGCGGCGGCCGCTGTCGGCCAGATGGGGCTGGTCGAGGCCTACGAATCGTGCTTCCGCAAGCACGGCCTGCATACCGCCCAGGTATTGCTGACACATGAGGATCTGGCCGATCGCAAGCGGTATCTGAATGCGCGCTCGACGCTGAGAACATTGCTCGATCTGGGCGTGATTCCGGTCATCAACGAAAACGATACGGTTGCCACCGACGAAATCCGTTTCGGCGACAACGACACGCTGGCCGCGCTCGTCACTAACCTGATCGAGGCGGACGTCCTGGTCATCCTGACCGATCAGCCCGGACTTTATACCCGCGATCCGCGCCGCCATTCCGATGCGCAACTGGTCAGTGAAGCCAGGGCCGGCGATCCCGCACTGGAGAAAATGGCGGGAGGTGTCGGCAGCCACGTGGGCAGCGGCGGCATGCTGACCAAAATCCTCGCGGCAAAACGTGCCGCGCGCAGCGGCGCCGCCACCATCATCGCATCCGGGCGCGAACCCAATGTGCTGGTCAGGCTGGCCTCGGGCGAAGCCCTGGGCACGCAACTGGTCTCGGAAACGATGACGCTGGCGGCACGCAAACAATGGATGGCGGATCACCTGCAGGTGCGCGGCAGGCTGAAGCTGGACGATGGCGCCGTGCGCGCACTCAATACCGAGGGAAAAAGCCTGCTGCCGATCGGCGTATTCGAAGCGACCGGGGAATTCGAACGCGGTGAGGTCGTGAGCTGCCTGGACACCCAGGGGCACGAGGTCGCGCGCGGACTGGTCAACTACAGTTCCGCCGAGACGCGCAAGATCCTCCGGTCACCAAGCCATGAAATCGAGGCACGGCTCGGCTACATCGACGAGCCCGAATTGATCCACCGGGACAATCTCGTTTTGCTGATCACAGCAAAACGAGATTGTAGTGAAGGCTAACCTGATCTCCGAATGCGAGCAGGTTAAGCTCGCAGAGCGTGCCGGAACTACAATCTTGTGCTGCTTTAGCAGCGCACGGTTGCAGTGACGGCTAACGTCTGCGATAGCCGACGTTGAGCACCGAAGGGGCAAGCCGGAACTACAACTTGGTCGTGCTCTGAGTTCCCGTGGGCAGGAATCAGATAAGTCCGCTTGACGGCTCACCGGTTCTTGTCGGTAATATTATTGAGCGGATTGCCTTTGAGATTGGCAATGAGATCTTTTTCGTTGCGCCCGGCGATCGCAGCGACGTCGCAGAAATAATCCTTGTACAACGTGAAGCGAAAATCGATGCTCGATCTTTCTATCCGGCGCCATTGGGAATCGTGCGCCTTCTCCCATTCGTTATTATTGATGCCATAGGCATAGACCTTGTATTCCGAAGTCTTGCAACGCATGCCTTCATAGCTGGTATTGAGTGCGCCCGACGCAGACTTGATCACCGCGCTGAAGCGCACGACGCGGTCCGATCCGATCGAAACGGAATCTCGCTCTACATAGTAGCGATTGGTGGAATTTCGCCGCAATTGAAATTCCAGCAGGCGGGATTCGTCCGGATAGGGCGGCAGCACGACTTCGATCTCCTTGAATTCCTTTTTCTCCGGCACGCCACCGATGTCTTCCGGCATGCCGCGTTGCGGCGCCTTGACCCTGGGGGCCGAGGAGCCGCCGCAGCCCCACAGCGCAACCGCTATCACGCTTAGAGTCACGACAAGTCGTGCGGCTGCATATCGGCAAGCATGATGGGCCTTCATCTGTAGACATGCTCCCGCGTCAGCGGATAGGGAACCGAGCCATCCGGCAACGCTTTCGTCCCGAGGATCTGGAAGATGGAAATCCATCCGCGATCGAAGGCGTGCGCCGATCCGGCCATGTAGATGCGCCAGATGCGGTACATCTTTTCGCCCACGATACGGCGCGCCTCTTCCTGTTTGGCCTCCAGCCTGCTCACCCATTCCCAAAGCGTCCTCGCGTAGTGCGGCCTGAGGCACTCGGCATCCCAGGGTTCCAGGCCCTGTCCCGACATTTCGGTAAGCACGCGCGAGATGTGCACCAGCTCGCCGCCGGGAAAGACGTACTCGTCCACGAAATCTCCGATCCCGCTGCCAAGTTCAGCGTCTTCCAGCGAATTGGTCGTAATACCGTGGTTCATGACCATGCCGCCGGGTCTGAGCAGTCTGTAGATCTTGCCGAAATACGCCTTGAGGTTGCGCTTCCCGACGTGCTCGAACATGCCGACACTGGCGATTTTGTCGAAGGGCTGCTCTTCTCCCACATCCCGGTAGTCCATCAGCCTCACTTCACACTGGCTTTCCAGGCCCAGTTCCCTGATGCGTTCGGTCGCAAAAGCATGTTGTTCGTCCGACAGCGTGATGCCGAGCGCCTTGACGTTGTACTGCCGCGCCGCCCACATGATGAGCCCGCCCCAGCCGCAACCAACATCGAGGAATCGCTCGCCGGGCTTCAGATCGAGTTTGCGGCAGATGTGATCGAGCTTTTGCTCCTGTGCGATATCGAGGGTGTCGTCGGGCTTCTTAAAATAGGCGCAGGAATAAACGCGATTGCTGTCGAGCCACAGGCCATAAAAATCGTTGCCGACGTCGTAGTGGTGCTGAATGTTCTTGCGATCGGCCGGGCGGGTATGGCGCCACCACTTCCAGATGTTAGAGCGATTGCTGTACGTGGTCGAATCCCCGGACACCAGTCCTTCGCCGAGCCGGATGGTCTCGCGGATGTCGCCTTCCAGGTCGAGCTGGCCCTCGACGTAAGCCCTCGCGATCCCGCCCAGGCTGGGATTGGCGAGCGACATTAGCGCCTTTGGGGACTTCACATTCAGGCGCAGCTGCGCCTCGGTGCCGGACCGGATGGTGCTGCCATTCCAGAGGGTCATGCTGATGGGCAGGCCGACACGCTTCAGGCGGCCCTCGATCATGCCGATCATGCGGGATTCCAGCATCGCTATCCTCGAAAATTCGGTTTCGGGAAAACCAACGGCGGCCCGGAGGCCGCCGTTATTGTACTGGGTCGACTGGCGGATCGGAAAACCGGTTTTAAAATACCAGGTCCTTTAGCAGCGAGTGCGCCGTTTCCGGCCGCGCCTTGTCCCTGGCCGCCGAATAGTTCGGGTGGTCAACGCCGATCGACAATGCGGCTCCCTCTTTCAGCGCCCGTTTCATCGGCATCGACAGTCCAAAACGCAGAAAGTGGACCGCAGAGGTCTTGTTATCGTTTTCCCGGTCGAGGTCTTCGTCCGCAATTGCAAAAACAGCGGGCTGCCCGGCGACTTTGACCCAGACCCTGTCTTCGACTCCGATGAGTTTGGACAATGCTACGCGGCGCTGGTCGATATCGGGGTATTCGATCAACATTGTCGCCTTCCAGTTGCTGCCATCCGGCACCAGGGGATTGTAGGCGTCCAGCTCGTCGCGTATGCCTTTTTCCTCGAAGATGCGCTCCACGCGCAACATCTCCTGAATCTGGTAGCGCATGGTCAGTTCGTCTTCGAACACCAGTGTGATGTGGTCACCGAGCTGCACGGTACGGTCCTTCTTGTGTGCCAGAACCCGTTCGCGGAATTCTTTGCGCGCCTTTGCATACTGTTCGAGAGACATCAGGCTCTCTGCCGTTATCATGCCCATGTGCGTCCTCTTCTGGTCGTGTTCGGCTGCGCGCATGGTCAAAGGCCGTAGGCGATGCGGATCAGCGTCAGCGGATGCTGCTTCTCCGACTTGCCCGCGCCCGTATCGCCCCCTGCGATGCCCTGCAGAATATGTCGCCCCGCGATCGCGCAATCCGAGCTGACGTAGTCGGGCGCCGTGGACGCCATTTGTCGGAAAACCGGCCGGCCGATTTTCATCGAGTCCGCGAAAAATTCCGTCTTTACGCCCCAGGTGCCGTCGTGTCCCGCGCAGCGCTCCACCGTGTTGACCTCGGTGCGAGGCACGAGTTCGAGCAGCTCGCGCGTCTTCTGTCCCATGTTCTGCACGCGCAGGTGGCAGGGGACGTGATACGACACTTTGCCGAGCGCAATCTTGAAATCCGTCTTCAGCATTCCGTCCCTGTTGCGAAGGACCAGATATTCGAACGGATCGAACATCGCTTCCTGCACCGCCTTGACATCGGGATCGTCCGGGAACATCAACGGCAGTTCCTGCTTGAACATCAATGTACAGGACGGCACCGCGGTCAGGATGGCGTAGCCGGCTTTCACCAGCTTCGCCAGCACGGGAATATTGACCTGCTTGAGCTTCGCTACGGTCTCGAGGTCGCCCAGTTCGAGTTTGGGCATGCCGCAACAGGCCTCCTTCTCGACGATAACGGTTGGCACTTCGTTGTGCTTCAGGATCTTGAGCAGGTCGTGACCGATACCGGGTTCGTTGTAGTTCACATAGCAGGTGGAAAAAATCGCCACTTTCCCCGGTGCGTTCTTGCCGTCCTTCACCGGAAACGACGCATCCGGACGTGCCGTTGCGCGGAATCGCGAACTGGCGTATTCCGGTAACACCCGGTCCTTGTGCACGCCGAGCACGGAATCCATCACCTTGCGCGCCGCCGGCGCCTTGTTGACTGCGTTGACAATTTGCACCACGACCGGAATCGACGCCAGCTTGCCGACCGCATCGGTGCTGGTCAGCAGCTTGTCGCGAAAGGTCGTTTCGCCTTTCTTGAACTTGACGGCCTTGGCGCGCAGCATGAGGTGGGGAAAGTCGATATTCCACGGATGCGGCGGAACGTACGGGCACTTGGTCATGTAGCACATGTCGCACAGATAGCATTTGTCGACGACTTTTCCAAAGTCGTGTCTGTCGACGCCATCCAGTTCGCCGGTCTTGCCTTCGTCGATCAGATCGAACAACGTCGGAAATGCGGTGCAAAGATTGACGCAGCGGCGGCAACCGTGACAGGTATCGAAGACGCGGTGCATTTCGGCGTGCACCTTCTCTTCGTCATGGAAATCGGCGGACTGCCAGTCGATCGGATGTCTTGTCGGCGCGTCGAGCGAGCCTTCGCGTACGGTCATGTAAAGGGGCTGGGAGTTAGTGGCTCGTGGCTCGTTCAATGCACATTATCATTGCAAAGGCGCATATGGCTGGAGGCCGGAAGCAAAGCGCTTCCGGCCTCCAGAAAACTTCGTCCTGACGTCCGGATCAGTCCGTGAGCGCGTCGAGCGCCTTCTGAAAGCGGTTGGCGTGGGAACGCTCCGCCTTGGCCAGTGTCTCGAACCAGTCCGCGATTTCGTCGAAACCTTCGTCGCGCGCACCCTTGGCCATGCCGGGATACATGTCGGTGTACTCGTGAGTCTCGCCGGCGATCGCCGCCTTCAGATTGTCGCGGGAGCGGCCGATCGGCAGACCGGTGGCCGGATCGCCGACCGATTCCAGATATTCGAGGTGGCCATGCGCATGGCCGGTTTCACCTTCCGCGGTGGATCGGAATATGGACGCGACGTCGTTCTGACCTTCCACATCCGCCTTCGCCGCGAAGTAAAGATAGCGGCGATTCGCCTGGGACTCTCCTGCAAAGGCGTCCTTCAGGCTCTTTTCGGTTTTCGAACCCTTGAGTGCTTTCATGATGACCTCCTGTTCCCTTTCAAGTTATATCGAATCAGACGGGGACAGCGAAATTCTCACCCTCTTCCCGCTGAATTAGACTAAATCTAATCTGTAAACCAAGTGTAGGCATTGGCGCCGGCCAAGTCAACCCGTGGCTTTTGCCCCAGGCACCAGACCGTGCAATAAAAACCGGCGCGCGGTTTCGGCTCGCGTCGCCGGCGATTCGCCGCCCTCCGCCGGAAACACCCTTGAGTCCGGGACTACCGAATCAGCACCCGGCGACGTGCACGTCCGCCGGATTCGCAAAATGAACAGGCCAAAGCGTGCCTGAAGCCGCAACGCGGCTCGTCTGGGTTTCTCCATCGCATGAAATCCCGGCCGGATGCGGCTCTGGCACTGGTCGTGGAAACCGTTTAGTCTTAGTGCGCTTCCGCCGGGAAAACAACGCCATTGCGCTGACCCATGGGGAAATCTGCACAGGCGATTCCATGCTGACAAGAACAAACATTGGTCTGGCCATAGAGCAAGACGAGTTGAAGGGTTTTTCCAGAACCATTGCGGAAATCGAGTGGCTGCTGCTTGCTCTCGTCCTCGTCTACCTGCTTGCCGGTGCCCCCCCTGACGATGGCAGAGTCGCCATCCATGCCGCGCTGTTCTTCTTCACCGCCTTCATCCTCGGCCTGCATTATGTGCATTTCTACAATCTCGAAAACCGGTCGAAGCTGATGTTCGAGACCTGGGTGATGATCGTGTTCATCACCTGGGTGGTCTGGTTCACCGGGCAGATCGGCAGCCCGCTGCTCAATCTGTACCTGTTGCCGATCATCGCCAGCGCGTTGATCTTCGGCAAGCTGCCCACTGCCCTCAAGGTGGGGGCGATCATTGCCTGCTTCATGTTCTTTTCCTACAACCCCAAATCGAAAACGCTGCTTACGCTCCCGTTCTGGGGTGAGATCCTGGCGATATCCGCGCCCATGATCCTGGTGGCTTACATCACCACCATGCTTGCAGCCGACATCCGATTCGCCGTGGACAAGATCAAACAGGTATCGGATACCGACGAGCTTACCGGCACCTACAACATGCGCGCTTTTTCGTCGATGCTGCAGCGGGCCTTCAGGCAGGCGGTGCGCTACGGGCATGCGCTGTCGGTGGTAATGATCGACTCCGACAACCTGAAGCAGATCAACGACAAGCACGGACATGAATCCGGCAACAGATTGCTGCAGCACCTGGTGCGCTGTGTACGTGAACAATTGCGCGGGTCCGACGTCATGGCGCGCTTCGGGGGTGACGAGTTCATCGTGCTGCTGCCGGAAACCAGCAACAAGGGCGCGCTGGAGATGGCGGAACGCATTCGCAAAGCCATCGAAATATCGCGCTTCGACGTGCGCAGCGGGGATACCAATATAACGGTCAGCCTCGGTGTCGCCAGCTACCCCGAGGACGGCGGCAATCTGGACGTCATTCTCGACAAGGCGGACAAGGCGATGTACCGCGCCAAGCAAGACGGCCGCAACCGGGTCATCGCTTACAGCGAAGAAGTCGCGCTCTGATCCTGCGCGCCGGCGCCGTTACGGCCCGGCCGGAAATAAGCGGTGTTGTCGTAGAAGCTTTCCTGCTCGTTCCCGGCCCACCATCCCGGCACGCCCAATACGGGTAAGGGCGAGAGTTCCCGGCCGTGGCGCATGCGCTCTCGGTGCCATAAGCGTGCCGCGAGCAGACGATCTGCTTCGGCGATCTGGGAATTCAGGGGCAGTTGCGCAAACGCATCCGGGACTTTCAGCAGCACAGCTTTTCCGGTCATGCCGATAAAGGGATTCAGCGCCTTGTGATAAAGCGCATGGCCGAACAGGAAAAAGCGCATCTGCCTTGCGACCGCCTCGCGCCGCTTCCAGAACAACTCCTTCCAGCGGAATTCACGCACCAGGTCAAGCAACGCATCATCGTCCGAGAGCACCGCGACACCCTCTTCGTCGAACAGGGTGAGGGCGTCACGCGCCGGCGGCCGGTTGCCGGTTTCTCCGATCGATAAAGACTCGTAGTGGCGCGCGTTGATCACCGCCTTGGTGGTCGGAAACCTCATCCACACCAGTGCATTGAACAAGTCGTGCCCGTCGAGCGGGCGCAACTGCACTTCGCCCTTCAGATAAATGCGCGGTTCAAAGCCGTCCCGGAAGGTTTTCGATTTTGGCACCTGCGGGACGAAACGCACGCGCAGCCCCTGTGCATTGACCACTCTGCCGGCATCGTCGGCCAGTGCATTGAGCAGGTCCGGATCCGGCCAGCCGATTTCCGGAAGGCGAGAACCGACGGCACGCAGCGGCGCAAACATGCCGGAGCGGTTCAACCAGTCCGTGTTCCAGTAGTCGGCCATGCGGACACGCGGATGCGTTCGGGTAACATGCGTTCCTTGCAGTATAGCCCTCTGGAAAAACGCATCGTGACCGAACAACTGGATTGCGCTGTCATCGGCGCCGGCGTCGTCGGACTCGCCATCGCCCGCGAGCTCGCCAGTGCGGGGCGCGAGGTCATCGTGCTGGAAGCCGCCGACGCCATTGGCACGCATACCAGTTCGCGCAATTCCGAAGTCATTCACGCCGGCTTGTATTACCCGAGGAATTCGCTGAAGGCCCGGCTTTGCGTATCCGGCAAGCAACTGCTCTACGACTACTGCGCCGGGCATGGCGTTCCCCACAGCAACATCGGCAAGATCGTAGTCGCCGTAACGGAAGACGAAATCGTCACGCTGAAGAGCTACGTCGAGAAAGCGCGGGGCAACGGAGTACAGGACTTGCGCTGGCTGTCGCGTGGCGCATTGCGCGAGCTGGAGCCGGCAGTGGAATGCGTCGCCGGTTTCCTGTCACCGTCCACGGGCATCGTCGACAGCCATGCGCTGATGCTCGCCTACCAGGGTGACGCGCAGAACAGCGGCGCCACTGTCGTGTTCAAGAGCCCGGTCGAATCCGGATCGGTCGGCCCGGCGGGCATCGTGCTGAACGTCGGCGGCGACGAGCCCATGACTCTGATTTGCAGGAGCGTCGTCAATGCCGCCGGCCTGTTCGCGCAAAACATTGCGCGGTCGATTGAAGGCATGCCGGCCACGGGCATTCCGCCCCAATATTTTGCCAAGGCGCACTACTACACGCTCTCCGGCAAGCCGCCGTTCCGGCGGCTGGTCTACCCGGTGGCAAGCAACGCCCACCTCGGCGTACACGTGACCGTGGACATGGCAGGCCAGATACGCTTTGGTCCGGACGTGTCCTGGGTCGATTCGGTGGACTACACCTTCGATCACTCCAGGGAGCCGCTGTTCTACGATGCCATACGCAAGTACTACCCGGCGTTGAGGGACGGGCAACTGCAACCCGGTTACACCGGCATTCGCCCAAAGGTCTCGGGGCCGAAAGAACCGGCGGCCGACTTCATCATCAGCGGTCCGCGGAATCATGGGGTCGGCGGCCTGGTGAATCTTTTCGGCATCGAATCGCCCGGACTGACGGCCTCACTGGCGATCGCCGCCCATGTGCAAGGCCTGCTGCAGGACTAGATTGGCGTACGATCCGACGCGGGAGGAGAAAATAACATGGGAGCGATGGACCAGCTGGAGCACGTGGAGAAGGCCAGCGTCGACGAGTTGCGTGCGCTGCAACTGGACCGGCTGCGCAGGAGCCTGCGGCACTCGTACGAAAACGTGCCGCATTACCGGAAGGCCTTCGATGCCGCCGGCGTTCGCCCCGGCGACCTGAAGGACCTCTGCGACCTGGCGAACTTTCCGTTCACCACCAAGGCGGATTTGCGCGAGAACTATCCTTTCGGCATGTTCGCCGTGCCCATGAAAGACATCGTGCGCGTCCATGCGTCCAGCGGCACGACAGGCAAAGCCACGGTCGTCGGGTATACGAAGCAGGACATCGATATGTGGGCCTCCGTCATGGCGCGCTCCCTGCGTGCAGCCGGCGCGCGATCCAGCGACATCGTGCATATCGCCTACGGATACGGCCTGTTTACCGGCGGACTCGGCGCGCACTACGGGGCCGAGGCGCTCGGCGCCACCGTGATTCCCTCCGGCGGCGGCATGACCGAG
>DATFUO010000190.1:0-2026 GCA_035260785.1 Burkholderiales bacterium | reverse complement strand
CAACCACCGGCCAACCGATTCCCGCCAGCGCGGGGGATGGGACTGCTGCGGCCCAAGTCGCCGCGATCAGCGCGTTGAATGTCTCCGTGGCAGCCGGCCAGGACACATTCGTGTTCGCGCCGAATTTCGGCCAGGTCACTATTGCAAACTTCAAGCCCGCAACCGACACAATCCGGATCAGCCACTCAGTTTTTGCAAATGTAAGCTCTCTTCTGGCCGCGACCCATGACGACGCACACGGCAACGCTATCATTTCAGATGCCGCGCACGACACGATCACTATTCAGAACGTCACCACGGCGCAGTTGCTGGCTCACCAAAGCGACTTTCATTTTGTATGAGGCTGTAAGTTTCGCCGTTGGCGTACTAGGTCAGCGTTTTCATGGTTTGAATCATATCAGGCGGCCTCGGCGAGCTTGTAGGACCATGTATGGATGACGGGATGGCGATTGACGTCGTCGATGCCGGCCATGATGCGTTCTTTGAGCTCGTGCTTTGAGGTGACCCGGATGTGGCGCAGGACCGAGCGCGCGAACTTGGAGAAGAAGCCCTCGATGAGGTTCAGCCACGAACCATGCTTGGGCGTGAAGGTGAACGCGAAGCGTCCCGGTGGTCGAGCGTCGAGCCAGGCTCTTGTTTCTCTCGATATGTGGGCGGAATGATTATCGAGGATCAGCTTGATCGCGGTGCCGGCCGGATAAGCGGCGTCGAGACGCTTGAGGAATTCGATGAACTCTCGGCTGCGGTGGCGGTCTCTGACGAGCGCATGAACCTTCCCGGTAAGCAGGTCGATTCCGGCCAACAGGCTAAGCGTGCCATGACGTTTGTACTCGTAATCCCGCGCGAAGGTCGCGTGGACGCCGGGCTTGGGCGGCAAATCGGGTGCCGTCGTTGCGATGGCCTGGATTCCCGGCTTTTCGTCGTAGGAGACGATCGCCACTCGCTTGATGGCTTTGCGCGACTTGGCGGCAGCCTTTTTCAGGACCTGGACCTCGCGGTAGACACAGAGAACCTCCGCCATTTTCTGCTCAAATTCGGCGTCGCGACGTTCCAGATAGTAGCGCACCTTGTGCGGCTTGATTTCCTGCTGGCCGAGGATCTTGCACACCGTGCCTTGGACCAGATGGGCGAGACATCCGTGCCCCGCCGCCGGCCCGTGCCCGCGCGCATGGCGTGCCAGCAACCGCGTGGTCCACAACTCGTGCGGATAGCCGTGCTCCTTGGCCTTGTCGCACGCCAGCGACACCAACCAGGCTTTGGCCTCCGGCGTGATGACCGGTTCTTTGCCTGGCCGTGGTCGGTCCTCGATTGCCGTCAGCGGCCCATAAGCCAGCGCCCGCTCCACGCAGCGCTGAACAGTCTGATGATGGACCCCAACTCTTTGCCCCACCGCACAGAACGAAGGCTTCTCGCGATACGCCAGCAGCATCTGCGCCCGCGATACCCGGCTCGCCGGCTCGGTTCTCGACCGCGAAAGAGCCTTTAATCTTTCAATTTCTTCGTCGGTTATCGTCAATTCGATTACTCGCCGCCATCCTGCCATGATCCCGCTCCTCGTTTCGCCCATCGCAAACGAGGAATCCGCCACCAAATCATTAGTTCCATGACGCAGGTTTCATGGAATCGATCGTCTAGTGACGTGCGCAGGCGCTCGGCGGTCTGCAAATGCTGGGTCAGCGCCTGACAATCCGTGTCGAGCCCGGCGAATGCGAGCGGCACACCCGCAACTGCGTTGTGCTCGATGGCGCGGTGGGTGGCCTGCAGTTTGCGGAGCAGTGCTAGGTCTGTCGCCGGGTTTGCGGTCTTCACATTGGCGTAAGAACCGAGCAGCCGTCGGATGCGACGCGCGGCAAGCCAGGATTTCGGCCACATCGCCGCGCTAGCTTCGCGCCAGTCCCGATCGAGGTCGTCGACGGGGATGCGCGCAATGATATCCGGTGCATAGTATGCCGAGAGGCCCGCTTCTCCGTCGCGATACGTGGCAATCGCCTTTTCAAGATCGCTGACGGCGCGCGTAAGCGCCGCA
>DATFUO010000189.1:0-5856 GCA_035260785.1 Burkholderiales bacterium | reverse complement strand
GCCGTTTTCCGGCAGGCAGTCCAGCGCGCGCAACGCATCGTCGCGCAACTCCTCCGCCAGTTCGCGCGCGCGCCCGAGACCCAGCGCGCTCACATACGTGGGTTTATTATTGCGCGCATCCTTGCCGGCCGTCTTGCCCAGCATCGCCGTGCTCGAATCCGCATCGAGTACGTCATCGACCACCTGGAAGGCCAGGCCGATAAATTTGCTGAAGTGGTCGAGCTGGCCGAGCTGGGCGTCACTCAACGCGTTGCCGCAACGCGCACCCAGTGCGACGGACGCACGAATCAAGGCGCCGGTCTTGTGTATATGCATGAATTCAAGCTCGGGTTCCGCCAGCGTCCTGGCAGTCGATTCCAGATCGATCGCCTGGCCGCCGGACATGCCGCGTGAACCGCTGGCGCGCGCCAGGAGTCCGACCATTTCCACCTGCCGGCGCGCATCGTCGGCCAGTGGGTGCTCGGACAACAACTGGAACGCCAGGCTCTGCAGGCTATCGCCGACGAGAAGCGCGGTTGCCTCGTCAAATTCGACGTGCACGGTCGGTCTGCCCCGGCGCAGTACATCGTTGTCCATCGCCGGCATGTCGTCGTGCACCAGTGAATAGGCATGAATCATTTCGACCGCAGCGGCCACGCGGTCGACCCTCTCCGTCGGCGCTGACGCGAGCTCGCCGGTACTGTACGCAAGAAGCGGTCGGACCCGTTTGCCGCCGCCGAGAACGGCATAACGCATGGCGCAGTGCAGGCGCGCGGGCGCTATCTCCGGCGCCGGAAGGGCGGCGTGCAGAGCCTTCTCGATGCGGTCCTGTCGGTCCAGCATCCAGCTCTGAAAATCAATCGGCGCTGTCGTCACCGTCGAAATTCTTGAGTGTGCCGGCCTCGAGAATCCTGACCTGCTGCTGGGCCTCCTGCAGGCGCGCCTGGCAATACTGGAGCAGTTCGGCGCCACGCCTGTACGCCGTCAAGGATTGTTCGAGCGGCAGTTGCCCCGCCTCCATCGCGGCGACAATATTTTCGATCTCGGCCAGTGCGGCCTCGAACGATTGCGGGTTGTGGGATTTGGATTTGGTCACGGGCGACGCCAAATGAAGGGCGCGACTTGGCTGGAAAGACCGTAAAAATAGCCCATCCCCGGAACCCGGGTCAACGAATGATGGTCGATTTGCGCTGATGGGCATGGAGTCCATAGCCCGAAAACATTGCGTCGATTGGGGTTTTAAGGGAAAATTCCCCTCGGAATTCCGCCCCATTTTGTGCATCATGCCGGGGGCGGTTTTTTTATTATTCACTGCGCTTCACGGGACATCTGGTTATGACCGATCTGGCTAATGTTTCCGCCTTGACCCGAACACCGGTACAACTCCCGATCGATTGGTATTTCGATCTGCAGATTGCCGAAATCGAACAGAAATTGCTATTCGAGAGCGGACCGGGCTATGTCGGTCACGAGCTTATGGTTCCCGAAGTGGGGGATTACCGCTCTCTGGACTGGATGAGCCATGCCAAGGTGCTGGTGCGTAACCGGAACGGGGTGGAATTGCTGTCAAATGTCTGCCGGCACCGGCAATCGATCATGCTCAAAGGCAGTGGTCACGCTCAGAACATCGTTTGTCCGCTGCACCGCTGGACCTATGACATGTCGGGCAAATTACTCGGGGCGCCGCACTTTCCCGGTAACCCCTGCCTCGATCTCGGGAAGTCGAGGTTGACCGGCTGGAATGGCCTGCAATTCGCGGGGCCTCGCAATCCCAATCGCGATCTGGCCAGTCTGGGCGTACTCGCCGATCTGGACTTTTCCGGCTACAGGCTCGACCGGGTGATGAGCCATGAATATCCCGTCAACTGGAAGACGTTCATCGAGGTTTACCTCGAGGACTATCACGTCGGCCCATTCCATCCAGGACTCGGCCAGTTCGTGAACGCCGAAGACCTGAAATGGGAGTTCGGGGACTGGTACAGCGTCCAGACCGTGGGCCTCAACCAGGCACTCGGCAAACCCGGCACCGCAGCCTATCAAAAATGGCACGAAGCGGTACTGCGTTACAACAATGGCGAAATGCCGAAGCAGGGCGCGATCTGGTTGACCTATTACCCGAATGTAATGGTCGAATGGTATCCCAACGTCCTCGTCGTCAGCACAATCCTGCCGAAAGATCCGGAGCATTGCACGAACATCGTCGAATTCTATTACCCCGAAGACATCGTGCTGTTCGAGCGCGAGTTCGTCGAGGCGGAGCAACACGCCTATGCCGAAACCGCCAGGGAAGATGAAGAAATCTGCGTGCGCATGACGCAAGGTCGCCGCGCGCTCCATCAGCAGCATCGCAACGAATTCGGCCCCTACCAGTCGCCCATGGAAGACGGCATGATCCATTTTCACGAATTCGTACGCGCCCGGATTCAGCCGCATCTTTAATACCCGGTCACCGCCCCGGTCATCATTCCTTGCGGCCAAAATTCTTGTGAGCCATACCACCCTGATTTCCGTTGCCGGTCTTGCGCAACGCATCGATGACCAGTCGTTCGTGATATTCGATTGCCGTCACGAGTTGACCAACCCGAACTTCGGCATCAATGCCTATGCGCAATCGCATCTTCCCAACGCCCGTTTCGCGCATCTGGACCGCGATCTCGCGGCACCGATAACCGGGTACAACGGGCGGCATCCGCTGCCCGATCCGGACGTGTTCGCCAAGTGGCTCGCGCGCATGGGCGTGTCGGACGACAGACAAGTGGTCGGCTACGACAATGCCGGCGGCGTATACGCTTCGCGGCTGTGGTGGATGTTGCGCTGGATGGGACATCAAAGCGTGGCCGTGCTCGATGGCGGCTGGCAGGCCTGGCTCGCCGCAGGGCAGCCGGTCACTGCCGAAGTGCCGACTCCGAAAACGGCGAAATTCACGCGCCGGCCCAAAGGCAATTTCCCGGTCGATGCGAATTACGTGCTGGAG
Source organism: Burkholderiales bacterium (assembly GCA_035260785.1). GTDB lineage: Bacteria > Pseudomonadota > Gammaproteobacteria > Burkholderiales > JACQAP01 > JACQAP01. Next base: position 2,903 of record DATFUO010000189.1, on the reverse strand, counting down.
CATCTGCAATCGCCCGACATGGTGCTCATCGACGCGCGTGCCAATGATCGTTTTCACGGACAGAACGAAACTATCGATCCGGTAGGCGGCCACATTCCCGGCGCGCACAATCGATTTTTCAAAGACAACCTCACTGCGCAGGGATTCTTCAAAGCATCGGAACAGCTGCGGAATGAGTTCAGGCCACTCGTCGGTAACGGATCGCCGGAAAGGCTCGTGAGCCAGTGCGGTTCCGGCGTAACCGCGTGCCACAACCTCCTGGCGATGGAGATCGCCGGATTGAAGGGAGGGCGGCTCTATCCCGGCTCCTGGAGCGAGTGGATCGCCGATCCGTCCCGACCACGAGCGACCTGAATGGGCAAGCGCCTCAAATAAAAAAGCCGGACCACCGGGGGTCCGGCTTTTTTCTGCACGGGATCCTCAGGCGACGCTTTCTTCCTTGTCCCTGGCTTCGCGCTTCGTCTCGTTGATCAGCAACTTCGTTTTTCCTTCGGCATCGACATCCACTGTAACGCTGCCGCCACCCGCCAGCTTGCCGAATAACAGTTCATCGGCCAGGGCGCTGCGGATGGTGTCCTGGATCAGGCGAGCCATCGGACGCGCCCCCATCAGCGGATCGAACCCGTTCCTGGCCAGATAGGACTTGAGTGCGTCGGTGAACTCGACCTCCACCTTCTTCTCGTGCAACTGCTCCTCGAGCTGCATCAGGAACTTGTCGACCACGCGCACGATGATTTCCGGCGAAAGCGCGGCAAAGGAAATGGTGGCGTCGAGTCGATTGCGGAATTCGGGCGTGAACATGCGCTTGATTTCCGCCATCTCGTCGCCCGCCGCGCGCTGCTGTGTGAATCCCATCGTGGTTTTGGACAGTTCCGCGGCGCCGGCGTTGGTGGTCATGACGATGACCGTATTGCGGAAATCCGCCTTGCGGCCGTTGTTGTCGGTCAGCGTACCGTGATCCATCACTTGCAAAAGAATGTTGAAGATATCCGGGTGCGCTTTTTCGATTTCATCGAGCAGCACGACCGAATACGGATGCTTGGTGATTTGTTCGGTAAGCAGCCCGCCCTGATCGAAACCGACGTAGCCGGGGGGCGCGCCGATCAGCCGGGACACCGCGTGGCGCTCCATGTATTCCGACATGTCGAAGCGGATCAGTTCCACGCCCATGGTATAGGCCAGCTGGCGCGCCACCTCGGTTTTTCCCACCCCGGTCGGCCCGCTGAACAGGAAACAACCGATCGGCTTTTGCGGATTGCCCAGGCCGCTGCGCGACATTTTGATCGATGCCGCCAGCGCATCGATTGCCTGATCCTGGCCGAACACCACGGCTTTCAGGTCGCGATCGAGGTTTTGCAATTTACTGCGATCGGTAGACGACACACTCTGCGCGGGGACGCGGGCGATTTTGGCTATGATTTCCTCGATCTCGTGTTTGCTGATGACGCGCTTCTGTTTTGATTTCGGCAGAATGCGCTGCGCTGCGCCGGCCTCATCTATCACGTCGATCGCTTTGTCGGGCAGATGGCGGTCATTGATGAAGCGCGCCGAAAGTTCCGCGGCGGAGGTCAGGGCCGACGCCGTGTACTTGACGCCGTGATGCGCCTCGAATCTTGTTTTCAGGCCACGCAGAATCTCCACGGTTTCGGCAACCGAAGGCTCGGTCACATCGATCTTCTGAAAACGGCGCGACAACGCGTGGTCCTTCTCGAAAATGCCGCGGTATTCGATATACGTCGTCGCACCGATGCACTTGAGGTTGCCGGAAGACAGCGCGGGCTTCAGCAGATTGGAAGCGTCAAGCGTCCCACCCGACGCCGCGCCCGCGCCTATCAGGGTGTGAATCTCGTCAATGAACAGGATCGCGTTCGGATTATCGGTGAGTTGCTTGAGCACCGCTTTCAGGCGTTGCTCGAAATCGCCGCGATATTTCGTACCCGCCAGGAGCGAACCCATGTCCAGGGCGTAAACCTGGCAGCGCGCCAGAATTTCCGGCACCGCGCCTTCGATGATCCGGCGCGCCAGTCCTTCTGCAATCGCCGTCTTGCCGACGCCGGCCTCGCCCACGAGCAACGGGTTGTTCTTGCGCCGGCGGCATAACGTTTGAATGACACGCTCGAGTTCGCGCTCGCGCCCGATCAGCGGATCGATCTTGCCGGAGATGGCGAGCGCATTCAGGTTCAGCGTATAGGTTTCCAGCGCGCCGCCGGAATTCTGTTCCTGGTCGGAATCCGCCTCGCTTTCCGGCTGCGGCTTGGCCGGGGCCGTCTGCGGGACCTTGGTGATGCCGTGGGAAATGAAATTCACTACATCGAGGCGCGTGACACCCTTCTGGTGCAGGAAATAGACTGCGTGGGAATCCTTCTCGCCGAAAATGGCCACCAGCACGTTGGCGCCGGTCACCTCCTTCTTGCCAGACGACTGCACATGCAGAATCGCGCGCTGGATCACCCGCTGGAATCCGAGTGTGGGCTGGGTGTCGACATCCTCGCCACTGACGACCGGCGTGTGTTCGTTGATGAAATCCGTCAGGAGTTTGCGCAGTTCCTCGACATTTGCCGCGCAGGCGCGCAGGACTTCCGCCGCAGACGGATTGTCCAGCATGGCAAGCAACAGGTGCTCCACGGTGATGAACTCGTGGCGCTTCTGCCTTGCTTCCATGAACGCCATGTGCAAACTGACTTCTAGCTCCTGCGCAATCATGTTTCCTCCATCACGCATTGAAGCGGATGTTGATGCTGTTTCGAAAACGCAATGACCTGTTCAACCTTGGTCGCCGCAACGTCTCTAGGATACACCCCGCAGACCCCCATGCCTTCCCTGTGGACTTTGAGCATTATCTGGGTCGCCTGCTCCCGGGTCATCGAGAAGAAAGTCTGCAGAACCGCGACGACAAAGTCCAT
>DATFUO010000188.1:0-7828 GCA_035260785.1 Burkholderiales bacterium | reverse complement strand
TCGGCGTAGTGACTGAAATTACGGTCAAGCTGTTGCCCAAACCGGAAAAAGCCCAGGTCGTGCTGGCCGCGTTCGACGATGTCGTCAAAGCCGGCCAGGCGGTGGCCGACGTGATCGGCGCGGGCATCATCCCGGCCGGGCTGGAGATGATGGACAAGAAAGCCACCGCGGCCGTAGAACAGTTCGTGCACGCCGGTTATCCGCTGGACGCGGCGGCGATCCTGCTATGCGAATCCGACGGCACCGCCGAGGAAGTCGCCGACGAGATCGCGCGCGTCAGGGAAGTCATGAAGAAGGCCGGCGCCACCGAGATCCGGACTTCGCGCGACGAAACCGAGCGGCTCAAATTCTGGGCCGGGCGCAAGGCCGCATTCCCCGCGGTGGGACGCATCCTGCCGGACTACTACTGCATGGACGGCACCATTCCGAAGAAGCAACTGCCTTACGTGCTCAAGCGCATCGACGAACTGTCGGAACAATTCAATCTCCAATGCGCCAATGTTTTCCATGCAGGCGACGGCAACCTGCATCCGCTGATCATGTTCGATGCCAACGAGGGCGACCAGAACGAGCGCGCGGAGGCTTACGGCGCGGCGATCCTCGAGCTGTGCGTCGAAGTCGGCGGCACCATCACCGGCGAGCACGGCGTGGGCATCGAGAAAATCAACCAGATGTGCGTGCAGTTCAACACAAACGAATTGAAGACCTTCCACGCCGTGAAAAAGGTATTCGACGAACACGGCTTGCTGAATCCCGGCAAGGCTGTGCCGACCCTGCAACGCTGCGCCGAGTTCGGCGCGATGCACGTTCACCGCAGCAAAGAGAAGTTTCCCGACCTGCCTCGATTCTAGTGCAGAACCTTGAACCACGGCAGCTTCAGCCGTAAGTGTTTCACCTTAAGGACACGGAGGACGCGAAGGAAATCACCTCACCCCCCCCGCCCTCTCCAGCAAGCTAGAGAGGGAGCCGAAAAGCGACACGCTCGAGGATCGGCGCGTTTCCATCATCCTCTCCACCTGGTTCTGGGGGAGAGGGATGGGGTGAGGGGGTGTCCTCCGTGGTTCATTCCTTTTCAGATGCAACAAGTCCTGGAACAGTTTTCCGAGACCATCCGCAAGGCGGCCGCAGAGCAGGCGCTGTTGCGCATTCGCGGCAGCGGCAGCAAGGACTTCTACGGACTGGCGCTGATCGGCGACGTGCTCGACACACGCGCACTGACTGGTGTCGTCGACTATGAGTCCACCGAATTGGTGATCACCGCACGGGCAGGCACGCCGTTGCGTGAAGTCGAACAAGCGCTGGCCGGCGGCGGCCAGATGCTGGCTTTCGAACCTCCCCACTTTGGCCCGGATGCCACACTCGGCGGCTGCATTGCCTGCGGTTTTTCCGGGCCGCGCCGCCCCGCAATGGGTTCCGCACGGGATTTCGTCCTCGGCGTGCGCATCCTGAACGGCCTCGGTCAAGACCTGCGTTTCGGGGGCCAGGTCATGAAAAACGTCGCGGGGTACGATTTGTCGCGACTGCTGACAGGATCTTTCGGCACCTTGGGGCTGATCGCCGAAGTGTCACTGAAAGTGCTGCCCGTCCCGGAGCAAGACCTCACGTTGCGCTTTGCCCTGGAAGAAGCGGCGGCGATCGAGTCCATGAACAAATGGGCGGCCAAACCCCTGTCCCTGTCCGCCACTTGCCATGTCGACGGCGCGCTGTACGTGCGATTATCGGGTGCGGCCGCCGCAGTCGCGGCCTCACACAAGAAACTCGGCGGGGATGTCGTGCAGGATGGCGCCGGGTTCTGGCGCTCGGTCCGGGAGCAAACCCATGCGTTGTTCAGCGACGCACCCGCGTTGTGGCGTTTCTCGATCCGATCGACGGCGGCACCGCTCGAGTTGGGCAGGCAAATGATCGAGTGGCACGGCAGTCTGCGCTGGATCGCCGCGGACCTCGACCCATCCAAGGCCTTCGAGGTTGCGCACAAGGCCGGCGGACACGCGACCCTGTTCCGTGGCGGCAACAAACGCCACGGAATCCAGCAATTCCCGCCAGGACTGCTCGCCGTGCACAAAAAACTGAAGCGCGCGTTCGATCCCCACGGCATCCTCGGCCCGGGCCGAATTCACGCAGATTTTTGAAAAAACTTACACCTCGACGCAACAGCTTCAGCGGTAAGTGTTTCACCTTAAGGCGCAAAGAACGCAAAGGGAAGCGAAAAGAAAATGACAACGATATCGGCAGTATTTATGGACTCTCTGCGCGAATACTGGCCATGACCAATGATGGTTCTTACTCCCGTTTCGAATTTCTTTCTTTTTTCCTTTGCGACCTTTGCGTCCTTTGCGCCTTTGCGTTGAGAAGTTGCCCTAGATGAAAACGAACCTGGCGGATTTCATCAAGAGCACGCCCGAGGGCCAGGAAGCCGACAGCATCCTGCGCTCCTGCGTGCATTGCGGTTTCTGCACGGCCACCTGCCCTACTTACCAATTGCTCGGCGACGAACTCGACAGCCCGCGCGGGCGCATCTACCTGATGAAGGAGGTTCTCGAAGGCAATGCGGTCACGGCCAAGACGCAGATGCACCTGGACCGCTGTCTGACCTGCCGCGCCTGCGAAACGACCTGTCCTTCGGGCGTGCAATACGGCCGGCTGGTGGACATCGGCCGCAACATTGTCGATCAGCACGTCAGGCGCCCGTTATCGCAATCGGTCGTACGCACCGCATTGCGAATCGTGTTGCCGCGGCCTGCGCTGTTCAGGCCGTTGCTGAAGATCGGACAATTCCTGCGCCCGCTGCTGCCCACGTCCGTGAAGAAGAAAATCCCGGAAACAAGCGTAAGCAACACCGAGTGGCCGGCGCCACGCCACGCGCGCAGGATGCTGGTACTCGACGGCTGCGTGCAACCTTCGCTTGCGCCGGACATCAATCCTGCGACGGCACGCGTGCTGGATCGCCTCGGCATCTCGCTGATCAAGGCCGAAGCGGCTGGGTGCTGTGGCGCAGTGACTTTCCATCTGAACCGCCAGGAAGATGCGCTCGCCTACATGCGCCACAACATCGATGCCTGGTGGCCGCACATCGAAGCCGACGCGGAGGCCGTGGTCATCACTGCGAGCGGTTGCGGCACCATGGTCAAGGAGTACGGACACCTGCTGATGCACGATACGCAGTACGCCGAAAAGGCCGCGAGAATTTCAGAGCTGTCGAAAGACATCAGCGAGGTCATTTTCGCCGAGATAGACAAGCTGGAAGAGGTTCTGCGCTCTTCACTTTCCTCTCCAACCTCGTCTCTTTCCCCTGCGAGCACGGCAAAGCCGCGCGTAGCATTCCATTCCCCCTGCTCGTTGCAACACGGCCTCCAGATTCGCGGCATGGTGGAAGCGCTGCTGACATCGGCCGGGTTCGAGCTGACCCTGGTCCCGGATTCGCACCTGTGTTGCGGATCGGCGGGCACCTATTCGATTCTCCAACCGGAGTTGTCGCAGCGACTGTTGAAGAGCAAGGTCGATGCGCTGGAGTCGGACCGTCCCGCGCTGCTGGCGACGGCAAACATCGGTTGCCTGACCCATATCCAGAGCGGGACCTCGCTACGGGTCAGGCATTGGGTCAATATCCTGGACGAAAGGCTGTCATGACAAAGACCGTAATGATCACTGGCGCGACCGCCGGATTCGGTGGCGCCGCCGTGCGGCGATTCGCGAATGCAGGATGGCGTGTGGTGGCGACCGGTCGGCGCGCCGACCGGCTGCAGAAACTGACCGACGAGTTCGGCAAGGAGAAAGTTTTCACGGCGTCTTTCGACATGCGCGATCCCGACGCGATCGAAGCAGCTCTGGCGTCCCTGCCGGCCGCGTTCCGGAACATCGACCTGCTCATCAACAACGCGGGATTGGCGCTCGGCACGGCGCCGGCGCAGAAAGCCAGCCTCGAACAGTGGAGCCAGATGATCGAGACCAACGTCACCGGCCTGGTCACGATTACGCACAAACTGCTGGCGACCCTGATCGCGCAAAAGGGCGCCATCATCAACATCAGTTCGGTTGCGGCCAGTTATCCTTATCCGGGCGGCAACGTATACGGAGGAACGAAGGCTTTCGTCGCCCAGTTCTCACTCGGGCTGCGTTCCGATCTGCATGGGACCGGCGTACGGGTGACATCCGTCGAACCGGGCATGGCCGAAACCGAGTTCACGCTGGTACGCACCAGTGGAAACCAGGCGGCCTCCGATAATCTCTACAAGGGCGCAAATCCGATGACGGCCGACAATATCGCGGAAACGCTGTTCTGGATTGCCACGCTTCCGCCGCACATGAACATCAACCGCATAGAGTTGATGCCGGTCAATCAGTCGTTCTCACCTTTTCAGATTCATCGGGACGGGGCGGCATAGCCGCTGCCCACACCAAATTAGCCGGCGCCGGGGCGGTTTTTTTAATTTCGCTTCGCGCAATTTACGGCTTCGGCGGCCGCTCCATCTGGCACCTCACCGGCGGGACGATATCGGCGGCGTCGATGAAATTTTCGGTCTTCCAGCCGTAACCTGTTTTCTCTTCGTCGTATTTGACGCCGGCCTGACCGGCCTTGACGAAATTCAGGATGTACAGCGGCGCGATCATCTGATGATCTTCGGCGCGCATCCACGAAGCCCCGCTTGGTCCCGCATATTTCAATCCTTCCAGGGCATAGGCGACCTTGACCGGTTCGGTCGTCCCCGCCTTGTCCAGCGCACCGGCAAGCATTTCGACGACCCGAAATGCCGGCAGGTAGGCGCCATTCGAGACCGTCCTGTATTTGGTCTTGTATTCGAGCAACGTTTTCTGCCATGCCGCATCGGCGGCATTGATATGCCAGACGTCCAGCGTTTTTACCCGGTCCGCCCCCGCCGTGCCTATGCCCGTCCAGGTGCCTGGATAGCCGGCGAGGAAGGCGTAGAACGGCGCCTTCAGTCCCGCCTCGTTTCCGGCCTTGACGAGCAAGGACAGGTCATTGCCCCAGTTTCCGGTCAGCACGATATCGGCACCGCTCGCATGGATCTTGGCGACGTATGGGGCAAAGTCCTTGACCTTGCCCAGCGCGACGAAATCGTCGCCGACGATCCTGATGTCCGGCCGTTTCACGGCCAGCATTTCCTTCGCCGCTTTGCTCACTGCCTGTCCGAAGGCGTAATCCTGGTTGAGCAAATAGACCTTGCGAATCGCAGGCTGCCGGGACATATAGTCGGTCATTACGCTGACCTGCGTGTCGGAATGCACTTCGAAACGAAAGTGCCAGAAATTGCATTTCGACTCGGTCAATGCGGGGTCGAGCGCGTTGAAGTCGAAGAACAGGACCTGCTGATCCGGATTGCGGGCGTTATGCTTTACCAGCGCGTCGCTGATTGCGTGCGCGACGTTCGATGCGGACGAAGCGACGAAACGGATGTCCTGATCGATGGCCTGTCTGAGGACGATCAGCGATTCCTGCGGGTTCGACTTGTTGTCGAAGGCGACGATCTCGATTTTCCGCCCGCCGAGCACGCCGCCGCGGGCATTGACGATGTCGGCGCTGGTCTGGAATATCTTGAGCCGCTCCTCGCCCTGCAGGGCGAACGGCCCGCTCATCGGCCCCAGAACGGCGAGTTTTACCGTGTCCGCTGCCGTCGCGCTACCCAGGTGAAAGGCCAGAATTGCGCTCGCCGCCATGCTCCAGAACCGGCGAGGCGTCATTCTTTGCCCCGCGCCTTGTCCGCCTCGACGGCTTTGTCCACACAAAGTTTTATCCTCGACGCCTCGCGTCCCAGGTATTCCATCTGGCAGCGGGCCAGCAGCGGTGCGTGATCCCTGGCATAAACCTCGAGCACCGGCGCGGCGGCGATATCGTCGTCGATGCATTTTTTCACCAGATCCCACCCCATCTCCTTGCGGCGCGAGCAAAGCTCGACGATATCCTTCACCTCACTCGGGTAGCGCGCCACTTCGGAACGGGCGTCCTGATTCTGCTTGATGCAGATCTGCGCCATCTCGGAGCCAAATTCCGCATTCGACATCAGGCAGCCGGTCACGATTTCGGAGTCGTCGTCAGCCGGGCACTCCGAGGACGGCAAGGCCAGGATTGCCGCAAGAGCCATCGTCTTCAGCAGCATTGCAATTTCGCCAGATCGATCCGCTTCAAATCCGCGAGCGCCCCAACGGTATCCGTTTGGGCCGTCCCACCCGGCTTGTCGTGGAATTCGAGAACGCGCATCCGCCCGTTTTCCGTCCGGAGTTCGTAACGGAAAAGCCGACACGGGGTCGGCTTTTCTGAACATGCAGCGACAAATTGCCCCACTCTCGTCCTTGATCTGATTCCTGACGTCAGTGATTATCCCTCGGCACCCCCCTGGTCTTGTCGATCCGTTGGTATTTCACCGCCGGCTTGAGCACCATGCCGTTGGAGAGTTCGTCGACCATGCCGCGCTGGATTTCCTGCCACGGTGTCTGGCTGGCCGGGCTCTTGAAGCCGCCTTGTTTCTCGAGCGCCTTCATGCGGCGCGAGTACTCGGCCTTGCTGATGAGGATGTTCGCCGTGCGCTTGTTCAGGTCGATGCGCACACGGTCGTCCGTCTTCAGAATCGCAAGGCCGCCCATGCTGGCCGCTTCGGGAGAGGCGTTCAGGATCGAAGGCGAACCGGAGGTGCCCGATTGGCGGCCATCGCCGATGCACGGCAGCTCGGTGATCCCCTGCTTGATCAGATTCGCGGGCGGTTGCATGTTCACCACCTCGGCTGCGCCCGGATAGCCCTTCGGCCCGGTGCCGCGCACGAACAGCATGCAGTCGTCGTCGATCTTGAGCTTCGGATCGTCGATGCGATGGTGATAGTCCTCGGGGCCGTCGAACACGATGGCGCGGCCTTCCCATGCATTCGGGTCTTTCTTGTTGGACAGGTAGCGCTTGCGGAAGGCTTGCGAGATCACGCTGGTCTTCATGATCGCGCTGTCGAACAGATTGCCCTTGAGGTTCAGGAAGCCGGCCGCTTTCTTCATCGGTCGCTTGTACGGCCAGATCACCTTGGCGTCCTGGACCGGCGTCTTCCTGCAGTTTTCATACAACGTCTTGCCGTTGACCGTCAGTGCGTTCTTGCGGATCTTGCCGGCCTTGATCAGTTCGTTGACCACCGCAGGCACGCCGCCGGCACGGTGGTATTCCTCGCCCAGGTACTCGCCCGCGGGTTGCAGGTTTACCAGCAGCGGGATGTCGTAGCCGATCTTCTCCCAGTCGTTGTTGTCGAGCTTGACGCCGATGTGGCGCGCGATGGCGTTGAAATGGATCGGCGCATTGGTCGAGCCGCCGATCGCGGAATTGACGACGATGACGTTCTCGAACGCTTCGCGCGTCATGATCCTGGACGGGCGCAGGTCTTCCCACACCATTTCGACAATGCGCTTGCCAGATTCGTAGGCGTTGACCGCGCGATCCTTGTGCGGCGCCGGGATCGCGGCGCCGCCGGGCAAGGACATGCCAAGCGCCTCGGCCAGCGAGTTCATGGTTGACGCCGTGCCCATGGTGTTGCAGTGGCCCGGCGACGGCGCGGAGGAAGCGATCAGCTCGATGAACTGCTCGTCGTTGATTTCCCCCGCCGCCAGCAGTTCGCGCGCTTTCCAGACGATGGTGCCCGAGCCGGTGCGTTCGCCGCGGAACCAGCCGTTCAGCATCGGCCCGCCGGACAGCACTATGGCCGGGATGTCGACGGTCGCCGCCGCCATCAGTTGCGCGGGCGTGGTCTTGTCGCAGCCGGTGGTAAGCACCACCCCGTCGATGAAGTAGCCGTAAAGAGTCTCCACCAGCCCGAGGTAGCAGAGGTTGCGGTCCAGCGCGGCG
>DATFUO010000187.1:0-7785 GCA_035260785.1 Burkholderiales bacterium | reverse complement strand
ACGAGTTCGATCAGCGTAAAACCCGTTAACTTCCGGTGTCGCCGCTGCCCGAATGCCCCCAGACGCGGTGCCATGGCATCAAGAACCGAGAAGCGCCGGTGCTGCCAGCGCTTCGCGATATCCCATGACGTTTATTATTGCGCGCAGACGATCGTCGCACTGGCGGTCGCACCCGTCACCGATGCATTGGCGACGGTACAGACCGCCGTATTGCCATCGGTACACGTTCCAGCGCCGCTCACGGCGTAACCGGCAGGTGGGTTTCCCGAAAGCAGGGAGCTGAGATTGGTCTGCACATTGGCGCAACTCAGAATCTGAATGGCGCTGGCATTGCTGGCCTTTCGGGCGGCGAAATTGATGCTGGTCGCCGATGAAACCGATGCAGCAACCCCTTGCGCGGCCGCAGCGCCAGCCTGCGAAGTCAGATCGATGAATCGCGGCAGGGCAATCGCGGACAGAATGCCCAGAATCACGATCACAACGACAAGTTCAATCAAGGTAAAACCGTTTTGCCTGGCTTGCATTTTCCTGCTCCTATTTAAGATGACAACACATGATCCGAATCCCCTACCTATTCGCGCAATTCCCGTTTCTATGAACAATCCGGCACCACGGGCAGGCTGATGGCCGGCGACCCACCCGCAAGGGCCGAGGTATATGACACGCGGCAGTTCGCGGCCGTGGTAGCGCCGTTGATATCGATGGTGATGGTCGACCCCGCCGCCGCGCCGCCGGCGGAAATGGTCACCTGGTCATTGATGGCATTGAGCTGTAGCGCCGCGATGATGCCGGTCGCATCCGCGGTCGGATATCCATTCACCTGGTCGATCAGCGCGCCCTCCATGGAAACCGTCGCGGCCGCCGTCGTACCCGTGGCGATCGCTTGCGCGTGAGCGAGCATCGCGGCGGAACGAATGCCGCCGTAAATCGCCTGCATCTTGGCTGCACGCGCCTGCGTTTGCAGGGTGATGTAGCGGGGCAGTGCCACCGCCGCCAGGATGGCGATGATGCTGATCGTCACGACCAGTTCGATCAGGGTAAAACCGTGCAATCGTCCTCTCATAATGTTCATCCTCTCAGCTCGTCAAAAACACCTAAGCCATTCCATGTGGATATCAGCAGATCGCATGCCACCCACCCCTAAAACCAACGCCCGCCCTCAATCTGAACCAAACTCACCCATTGCGGATTGCCCTTGTTGCCTGAATTACCCTGCTCCTTCGCCTGCACACGCACTGCCTGCCACCGGAGCGCGAAATCCTGGTCGCTGGCGGGTAGAAAGTGACGTCTATTGTTGATCGTGTAGACCAGCTCATGCCGGGTTTTGTCGAAGTACCATTTGCCGCGCAAGTCCTTATCCGGGGCCCGGTCGAACTCGCCCAGATAGTTTTCCGGGGGATTCTGCAGCCAGTTGACCGGGTTCTCGTCAGCCAGTGTCGCGATTTCCGACACCTTGTCGCGGATCAGGAGATCGCCGGTTTTATAGCGCAGTCCGGTTCGCAGATTTGCGACCGTCATGTCCATGGCCGTCATTTCCGCGGCCTCCTGCAAATAAAGCATGCGTTGCAGCAGCACGCCGCCGAATATGACCACGATGGTAATCGCGACGACAAACTCGAAGAGGCTGAAGCCTCTTTGCGGTTGCTTTTTGGCGTCGCCCGGCATGGGTTCATCTCTTGATTACCGCCTGGCCGAGATCCCAGATCGGCAGGAAAACACCCAGAGCCAGGATCAGCACCAATATCCCGAGACAAATGATCAGGACCGGCTCGATCTGCGCACCCAGCGTCTTGAGTTCGTATTCGACCTCGCGCTGATAGATGTCGGCAATCTCCTGCATCATGTCGTCCAGCGCTCCGGATTCTTCGCCGACCATGACCATTTGCAGCACGACGGGTGTGAAGATTCCGGCATGCGACGCGGTTCGCAACACGCTTTCCCCGCGCTCCACCCCCTCGCGCATGCTGTCGATCTGCTTTGCAATGTAGGCGTTTTCGACGGTCTGTGCGACCAGCGTCAATCCCTGGACGATGGGAACGCCGCTGCGAATCGCCAGCGCGAAGCTGCGCGCGAAGCGCGCCATCGTTGCCTTCAACACGATCTTGCCTGCAATGGGAATGCGCATCTTCGTCTGGTCCCATTTGTAGCGGCCGAATTCCGTGGCGATGTAAGTCCGGAATCCAAAAGTCGCCGCGACCAGGACTAGCGCAAGCAGCCACCAGGTCGCCACCATGAATTCGGAAAACCCGATCAGCATGCGGGTAAGCAGCGGCAGTTGCGCGTGAAAGCCCGCATACACTTTGGCGAACGCGGGAATCACAAAGAGATTGATGACGACGATGGCGACCATCATCGCCACCAGCACGAACATCGGATAGCGCAGCGCGGCCTTGACTTGGTTGCGCATGAACTCCTGGAACTCGAGGTGGCTGTAAAGCCGCAAAAAGATTTCCTCGAGCATGCCGGTGGTTTCGCCCACGTACACCATTGCGATGTAGAACGGCGAAAACACGCCTGTTCGCTGCATCGAGGTAGACAGCGGGCGGCCGTTGTCCAGACTCTCGCGGATGTCCTGCAGTACGACCTTGAAGGTTGGATTGGTCGCCGACTCCTGAAGGCCGGCGAGTGCCCGCATGATCGGCACCCCGGCCTTGAGCAGCGCATACATCTGGCGACTGAACAGCAGCAGTTCGGTCTGCTCTACGCGGCGTCTGGTGAGTCGCGCCAGGAGGCCGCTTACGCTGTCATCGTTCGGCTTGCGCGCTGTTCCGATCTCGACCGGAGTAATCCCCGAACCGAACAACTGCGTCGCGACGGCGCCGCTGTCGGGCCCTTCCAGTACGCCCTGTACCAGTTCTCCAGCAGTGTTACGGCCCTTGTATGAAAAGTAGGCCATCAGTCGTCCATTTGTGAACCGATGCGCATCGCTTCTTCGACGGTGGTTTTGCCCTGCACCACCAACTCGACCGCATGATCCTTCAACATATGCCCTTCCATTTGCTTGCGGGCAACCTGCATGAATATCGAAGGGTCGGGCTGGTTCGCGGCCTCCACCACCGGTCTGGTCATCTCCAGCATCTCGTAAACACCGGTGCGCCCGAAATAGCCGGTGCCGTTGCACTGCGTGCAACCACGCCCTTTTCGATACTGCGGGCCATCGACCGCACTGCCCAGCACGAGACGCATCCACTCGTGCTCCTGGGGCGCCAGTTGGGTAACCTCGCCGCAACTTTCGCAGACCAAACGCAGCAGGCGCTGGGCCAGGACTACCTGCAGCGACATGGCCACCATGTATCGCGGCGCCCCCATATCCAGCAGCCGGATCGGTGTACTGACCGCGTCGTTGGTATGCAAAGTGGAAAAAACCATGTGCCCTGTCATCGCGGCACGCAATCCGGTTTCGGCCGTGTCCTGGTCGCGCATTTCGCCGACCAGAATTACGTCCGGGTCCTGCCGCAACGCAGTGCGTAAAACCCGGCTGAAGGTCAGCTCGATCTTCTCGTGGATCTGCACCTGATTGATACCCGGCAACCGATATTCCACCGGGTCTTCCACCGTGATGATCTTGCGCTCGGGCGTGTTGAGTTCATCGAGCGCAGCGTAGAGGGTGGTCGTCTTGCCACTGCCGGTCGGACCGGTGACGAGCACCATGCCGTTCGGACGATGGATGATATCGCGCAGGCGCTTGAGCATGTCAGCCGGCAGGCCGATGCGATCGAGTCCGAGTATGCCCCCGCTCTGGTTGAGCAGACGCATTACGGCGGATTCGCCATATTGGGTCGGCATCGTTGAAATCCGCACGTCGATCTGGGTGCTTCGTACTTTGACATTGAAGCGACCATCCTGCGGCAGTCGTTTTTCGGAAATATCGAGCCCCGACATGAGTTTCAGCCGCAGGGTCAGCGCCGAGGCAATTTTCGAATCGGCTTCCGCCTGCACATGCAACATGCCGTCGATCCGGAAACGGATCAGCACCTTGTGTTCCTGGGGTTCTATGTGAATATCCGAAGCCCTCACCTGCACGGCGTCCTCGAACACCGATTGCAGCATCTTCACGACCGGCGCGTCCTCGGCGCCTGGCGTCAACCCGAGCGCGGCGAAGTCAGTGGTTTCGCCGAGTTCCGCGCCGAGCTCAAGGGCGAGCCCGCTGATTTCCTCGGTACGTCGATAAACCCGGTCGATGGTCTGCAAAAGCAGCGACTCGGCGACCACAGCCAGTTGAATGTCGCGCTTCAGGACGCGATTGATCTCATCGTAGGCGGACAAGTCCGTGGGATCCGCCATGCCGACTCGATAAAAGGCGCCGGTGTCCTCCAGGACGATCGCGCGGAAGCGGCGGGCCAGGGTTTCCGGCAGGCGCGTTGCGACTTCGGGACGGATATTGAAATGCTTGAGGTTGATGTAGGGAACCTGCAATTGGCGCGCAAGCGCGCTTCCGATCTGCTCCTCGGTGACATAACCGGCATCGATGAAAATGCGGCCGAGCTTGCGCCCGCTGCGCTTTTGCTCGTCGAGCGCTGCTTTGAGCTTGTCCTCCGTCAGCAGTTTTTGCTGCAGCAGGATCTCGCCCAACCGGATTTTTTCTGGTCTGCCCATCAGCCGCGATTACGCCTGGAGCGTCTCTTTCTGTCTAACTTGAAGTTTAGGTTGCAGCTTATTGAATTTCATGATTAAACTCTCAAGTCTCGCAATTTGCAACAAAAAATGTTCGACATCGTCCTGTTCCAGCCTGAGATCCCGCCCAACACGGGAAACGTGATTCGCCTGTGCGCGAACACGGGCTGTCGGCTGCACCTTATCGAGCCTCTGGGATTCCGGCTTGACGACCGTCAATTAAAACGTGCAGGGCTGGACTACCACGAATACGCTTCCGTTCAGGTTCACCCCGACTGGACGGCCTTGCTGCAGGCTGTGCCGGGCCGACGCTTCGCTTTCAGTACCAAGGCGACAACGCGTTTCGATAGCGTGCAATACCGGCCGGGTGACGTGCTCGTCTTCGGACCCGAAACACGTGGCTTGCCGACCGAATTTCTGGCAAATTTCGACGCGCAGTTCCGGCTTCGCCTGCCGATGGTGGCGGGAAGTCGGAGCCTCAACCTGTCGAATGCGGTGGCGGTAGTGGTATACGAAGCGTGGCGCCAGAATAGCTTCGCCGGGATGGGGAGCTAGCGCATGCTCTCCTGCTTTGGTCCGCGCTGCAACAAGTTATCGACCAGTTCGAGCGCGGAAGTTGACCCGTCCAGCAACTGTGCCACGGCCGCTGTGATCGGCATGTCGACGCCGAGTTGTTTCGAAATTCGAAATACTTCGCGCGCCGTATAGACCCCTTCCGCGACGTGTCCGAGCTCTGCGAGAATCGCCGAAAGCGGGCGCCCCAACGCAAGCTGCAGTCCGACGCGGCGATTTCTGGATAAATCCGACGTTGCCGTCAGCATCAGGTCGCCGGCGCCGGCAAGGCCCATGAATGTTTCGGCACGCGCGCCGAGGCGGATTCCCAATCGGGTCACCTCGGCCAAGCCGCGGGTAATCAACGCCGCGCGCGCCGAAGCCCCCAGATTCAGGCCGTCGCAAACACCCGCTGCAATGGCGACGACATTTTTCACGGCTCCGCCGGTTTCCACGCCGACAAGGTCATCGCTGGAGTAAATACGCAACCGTCCCGTGTGCAGCTCTCGCGACGCCAAGGCGGCAAACTGCGGATCGAGGGATGCGAGCGTTACCGCTGCCGGCAACCCGCGCGCGACTTCCCCGGCAAAGCTGGGCCCGGATAGCGCGGCACGCGGCTGCCCGGGCGGCAATTCTTCTTCAGCCACCTGATGCGCAAATTTCGCACTGCCTGACTCGAATCCCTTGCACAGCCAGATTACTCCGGCTGCAGGCATGGCCGAGGCAACCAATCTCAGGGTCTCGCGCAAAGCCGACGTAGGCACGGCAACGACAATGAGTTCGCTATCGTCGATCGCCGATCTGACGTCGGACACAATCCGCACGCGCCCGGGAATCGTGACGCCGGGCAGATAGCGGACATTGACGCGCTCAGCCGCCAACTTCCGGCATTGGAGCGGGTCGCGCGCCCACAGTGAAATTTGATGATGAGAGGCGAGGGCAACACCC
This sequence comes from Burkholderiales bacterium, assembly GCA_035260785.1. Classification (GTDB taxonomy): domain Bacteria; phylum Pseudomonadota; class Gammaproteobacteria; order Burkholderiales; family JACQAP01; genus JACQAP01. The sequence continues at coordinate 1,671 of DATFUO010000187.1, read as the reverse complement.
AGCGCCGTGCCCCACGCTCCTGCACCCAGAATGGCAAGCCTCATAGGCCCCAGAGCTGGCTTACCTTGACGAATCCAATGGCGCCGTCGTTATGACGCACCTTGGCCCAGCCTGCAGCCATACCGACCAATTCCAGGAAGACGTTTTTTTCGGCGGTAAATGCCACGGGGGAATTCTCGTTCGCGGCCTGGCGCGCTTCGGCACTGGCCCCTTTCACCATCACGGTACGACGTTCCGACAGACCTTTGTTCTCGATCCAGGCGAACTCGCCCGTATCGTCGCGGACCTTGGTCCACCCCTCGAGCTTGACGACCACCTCCACCGGGTAACCGTGGGAGAGGACGAACAGCTTTTGCGCCTTTGTGGAAGGCGCGTCGTACAGAATCGCAGCGGGTTCGCCGACAGACCGGAATTCCAGTGCTGCCGAATTTGCGCTGACAAATAATCCTGCCAGCACGGCCGCTGGCAACAGCTTGCCGGTCATAGAGTGAGCCTGTTAATGCGTCGCCCCTGCCCCGGCCCGGGGTTGGGTCTTCGCCTCGCGTTGCGCCTGGAAAATCGCGTCGAAGTTCACGGGATTCAGCAATACCGGCGCAAAGCCGGCACGCACCACCGCGTCGGATATGACCTCGCGTAAATAGGGATAGAGGATATTGGGGCAGGTGATCCCGAGAACCGGTTCGAGTTCCTCTTGCGGCACATTGCGTATCTGGAACACGCCGCCCTGGCTGGCCTCGACGAGAAAAACGGTCTTTTCGGCGAGCTTGGCGGTCACCGTGACGTTCACCACGACTTCGAAATAACCTTCATCGATCGGGTTGGCGCTGGTATTCATCTGGATCTCGACTTGCGGCGTATCGCGTTCGAGATAGATCCTGGGTGCGTTCGGCACTTCGATCGAAAGATCTTTTACGAACAGCTTTTCGATCGAAAACACCGGCTGATTGGGCTGCTGGCTCATGATGGATGACGGGTCTTGAGTGGATAGTTTACGGTCAGGCGGCGGATTTGTCGGCCTCGTCCCGCAACAGCGGATCGAGCCCACCGGAGGCATCGAGCGCGGCCAGGTCATCGAAGCCGCCGACATGCCGGTCTTCGATATAGATCTGCGGAACGGTGCGTCTGCCGGTGCGTTCCATCATTTCCATGCGCCGCGCCGGCTGCAGGTCGACGCGAATCTTGGCGATTTCAGCGACGCCCTTGCTTTTCAGGAGCCGTTCTGCCGCCACGCAATAAGGGCATACCGCCGTGCAATACATGCTGATGCGCGGCATCATTTCTCTACCGGCATATTGGCCTGCTGCCAGGCGCCGATGCCGCCGGCTAGAACGACTACTTCGCCGAATCCGGCTTTCTTGAGCAGGGCGGTTGCCGCATGCGAGCGGCCGCCGGTCTGGCAAACCACTACCGCCGGACGATTCTTGAACTTTTCCAACTCTGCGATACGCTTGTCGAGCTGGGCAAGGGGAATGTTCTTCGCGTTCGGCGCGTGGCCTGTGTTGAATTCCGCCGTCTCGCGCACGTCGATCATCACCGCGTCCTTGCGATTGAGCAATTGCACGGCTTGCAGTGCGCCGACTTCGGGCACGCCGCTCAGACGCCGATTGATCAGGGGCCATACCAGGATGGCGCCGCTCACCACGGCCGCCAGCACGAGCCATATGTTGTTCA
>DATFUO010000186.1:0-3163 GCA_035260785.1 Burkholderiales bacterium | reverse complement strand
TCAATCCAAAACTCAATGCCGTCGTTCAACTGACCGCGGAGGCGGCGCGGAAAGAGGCCGATGAAGCCGACGCGGCGCTCGCCCGCGGCGAAATCAAAGGTCCGCTTCACGGCGTGCCGATCACGATCAAGGACACGCTGGAAACGGCTGGTGTTATCTGCACCGGTGGCACCCAGGGTCGAGCCAATTTCGTGCCCAAGGCGGACGCCACCGCGGTCGCACGCCTGCGTGCGGCTGGCGGCATTATCCTTGGGAAGACCAATGTGCCGGAACTCGCGGGCGCGGCCGAGACGGACAATCTGGTCTACGGGCGGACCAACAACCCCTACGACCTTACGCGCACGCCGGGCGGCAGCAGTGGTGGCGAGGCCGCGATTATTGCCGCTGGCGGTTCGCCACTTGGTCTCGGTACCGACGCCGGAGGCAGCATCCGGATCCCTGCGCATTATTGCGGCCTGGCGGCCATCAAGCCGACCTCGGGCCGCGTTCCGCGGACCGGACAATTTCCGATGCCATTGGGCGCGCGCAACCCGGTGTTTCACGTCAGTCTGATTGCGCGAAAGGTCCAGGACCTGGCTTTGGCGTTACCCATTATCTCCGGTCCCGACTTCCGTGATCACTCGATCGTGGAAATGCCGCTCGGCGATCCTACGAAGGTGGTGTTACGTGATTTGAAAGTTGCCTATTTCGATGATGATGGTGTCGCTGCGCCGACAAAAGAAATCGTCGCCGCGGTCCGCGATTCCGCCAAGGCATTCGCGGGTGCAGGGGTCAAGGTCGAAGAAAGCCGGCCACCCGACGCAGCAAAACCTGGTGGTGTCTATTTCGATATCAGCCGCGGTGATGGCGGTGCCGGCACACGTGGGTTCCTGAAGAGCATTGGAACCAACGAAATCTCGCCGATGTTCGAGAGAGCGCTGGCAGTTGCCGTTGCGCCTGCGATGGCCAACACCACGGAGGCCCTGAGCGCGTTCGCCAGATGGGATCTGTTTCGCAATTCGATGCTTCGCTTCATTGAAAGCTACGATGCATTGCTGTCGCCCGTGATGCCATATCCGGCGCTGCTGCACGGTACCGGCTTCGACGACGATAAGCGGATTGGGTTCGGTTACGCGCAGATGCATAACCTCACCGGCTGGCCCACCGCGACGGTGCGAATTGGCACCTCGCCGGAAGGCCTGCCGATCGGCGTCCAGGTGGCGGCACGGCCGTGGCGAGAGGACGTGGCGCTGGCGCTCGTTCAGCATCTCGAACAAACCTTTGGCGGCTGGAAGATGCCTCCGTCGATTTGAAACCGCGCGGCATGCAGTACCTCAGGCCAGGCAATTTGAGTTTCCTGCAATCTGACGTAAGGTCGCTCAAATCTCACCAGAGCGATGGTCCAAGTCAGAGTCATGAGTTTCAGCGAAAATACCGGCGGCCCATGGCGAGTGGGAGTGCTCTTCTCCCAGACGGGAGTTACTTCGGCCATCGAACAATCGCAGCTCAACGCAACCCTCCTCGCAATTGAGGAGATCAATTCCGGCGGAGGCGTGCTCGATCGCATGGTCGAGCCCGTCATCTACGATCCTGCGTCCGACCCCAAGCAGTTTCGCGCTCTGGCCGAACGCTTGTTCCAGGTTGACCGGATCCGGTTGCTGTTCGGCTGCTATATGTCGAGCACCCGCAAGGCGGTTTTGCCTGTTGTCGAAGGCCACCGTGGTTTGCTTTTTTATCCGACCCTCTATGAGGGTTTTGAGTATTCGCGGCACTGCATTTATACGGGTGCTGCGCCGAACCAGAATTCACTGCAACTTGCGAAATTCCTGCTGGCCACCTATGGCAATCGCTTTCTGCTGGTCGGCTCGAACTACGTCTATCCTTACGAATCCAATCGCCTGATGGCCGATTTCGTCGTGCAGGGCCGGGGCAAGGTGCTGGACGAAATTTATGTTCCGCTTGAGGCCGGTCCGCGGGATTTCGAGAAGGTCATCAGCCGGATCAAGAAGACCTCTCCAGACGTCATCTTTTCGACCGTGGTGGGCCGCGGCACGTCGGTATTCTACGAGGCCTATCGGAAGGCCGGGTTCGACCCGATGAAGATGCCGATCGCGAGCCTGACCACCAGCGAAGCTGAAGTCGCAGAGATGCATCGCGAGGCCGCCGAGGGCCATATCACCGCGGCGCCGTTCTTCGAAACCTCTTCGTCATCAGCGGCGCGGCGTTTCGTTGACAATTTCAAGAACAAATACGGGCCCGATGCGCCGGTAACGGCAGCAGCAGAAGCTGCTTATTTCCAGTTGCATCTGGCGATGCGTGCGCTTGCGCGGTGTGGGTCGGACGATCCGGACAGGGTGCTGAAGGAGCTGCGCGATTCCGAATTTGACGCACCACAGGGACGCGTCAGGATCGATCCGGAAAACAATCACACTTATCTCTGGCCGCGGATCGCGCGACTGGACAAGTTCGGTCGATTCCAGACGGTCTGGAATCCTGGTGTTCGGATCAAACCGGACCCCTACTGTGTCGTACAGAGCCTTGACGACTGGTCGGCTGACGACCTTCAGACAGTCAGCCACTGAGGTTCTGAACGCGGGAGCAGGCGGTGGCGATCCAAATCCTTCGCGATCTTCGTGGCCTACGCGTCCAGGTGGTTCATCCGCCGGATAGTGAACGCGTCAGGCTCGTCGAGCATCTGCGCCGCATCGGCTGCATGGTCGAGACGCACTGGCCGATCCCGGAATGCTGGACCGGTAGTTCCGACGTGATGCTGCTTGCCGTCGAGCATGACGTCCGAGGAGATATTCAGCGCCTTCTCAAGTCAGGCGACGGGCCGCGGCCAACACTCATCGCCGTCGTCGGCTACGAAGATCCATCCACGCTCCAGCTGGTGTTGGAGGCCGGCGCTGTCGCCGTCATCGAGCGTCCAATCCGGCCCTTTGGTCTGCTCACCAACCTGACGATTGCCCGCAGCATCTGGCTTGAGAAACGCGAAACGGAAAAGCGTATCCGCAAACTGGAGCGCAAACTTTCGGGCCTGCAGCGCATCCAAAAGGCGAAAGCAGTCTTGATGGACGGCCAGGGGTTGAGCGAAGCCGAAGCTTACGAAAGCATTCGCCGCCAGGCGATGGCGAAGCGGTTGTCGATGGATGACATGGCCGCAGCGATCATCCACGCAAATGAA
>DATFUO010000185.1:0-26115 GCA_035260785.1 Burkholderiales bacterium | reverse complement strand
CATCGCGCAGGCGACGAGCCAGGGCGGTTTCCTCTTCCTGGGTCAGCAGCGGGAAACGATTCACAGCCTGGATATAAGTGTCCAGGCTGCCCGCCATTGACGGGAAAGGAATCGATACAGCCAAAGCATTAGTCATCGAATGAATCTCCTTTGCCGAAATATTAGCACTCGTGGCTTAAGAGTGCCAATCGCCCCGAAAGTTCTCTGCCCTTCTCCTCCAAAGGCCACTATCGGGGCTCTATAAGCCATAAGTGACGACTCACTGATAGCCAGGCTCCCAACCATCCGAGCGCGGCTGAAAATCCCAGCAATATCATCGTGTCGTCGACACTGGGCCATTCCAGTTTGAGAAGAGTGCCATAAAGCCCGCTCAAGTCTGCAAGCTGAACATTCAGGACCAGGACTGCCAGTGCCACGATCGCCCCTGCCGCGAAACCGCCGGCCAGTCCCTGCACAGCGCCGAAGTACAGAAACGGCCGGCGAATGAAAGGGTTCGTTGCACCGATCAGCTTGGACACCTCGATTTCATCGCGGCGGGTGAGAATCTGCAGTCGTATGGTGTTGAAGGTTACGGCCACCAGCGCGACAGACAGCAACACGGCCAGCAGCGTCACCAGCATGCGCCCGACATTCAGGGCCGCATCCAGCCGGCGCGCCCATTCTGCGTCCAGCTGGACGTGTTCGACCTTCGGCCATTTACGCACCTGGTCGCGCAGCGTTTCCAGCGCGGAGGGATCATTGCTGCGTGCGGTAACAACGAAGGCATCCGGGAGGGGATTTCGGCCGAGGTTGGCGAGGACGTCGGTGAGTCCAGCGCTGCGTTTAAGGCGGGCTAGAGCCTGATCGCGGGTAATGAACTCCACACGGCCGATTTCGGAATTGGACTTCAGTTGATGTTCCACCGCCGCAACCTCGCCTGGACTCGCGTCGATCGCCATGAAGATGCTTACCTGAGGATCGCTGGACAACTGCCGCGAAAACGTCTGGAGATTGTTAAGCCCGAGATAAAAACCGGCAGGCAACGACAGCGCAATGCCGATCACGATTACGTTCAGCGCTGAGGCGACCGGTTGGCGCGCCAGCCTCGCCAGGCTTTCACGCAGGGTATCGAGATGAACCAGCAGCCAGTTCATGTGGCAGTCCTGCCGTGATCGAGATGAAGAATGCGCGGACCGAGCTGCTCGATCATGTCCTCATCGTGCGTGGCGATGACGACGGTCACGCCGACCTGGTTGAAAGACTTGAACATGCCGATGATCTCTTCAGCATAGGCGGTGTCGAGATTTCCGGTCGGTTCGTCGGCGAGCAGGATCGCCGGGCGATTGACGATGGCACGGGCGATGCAAAGGCGTTGCTGTTCCCCGCCGGACAGCGTGATCGGTCTGGCTTTTTCGCGTCCGAGCAGGCCGACTTTGTCGAGAGCGGCCCGCGTGCGCTTCGCAATCTCGCCGCGCGGAAAGCCGGTTATCGCCAGGGGCAGCGCCACATTCTCGAAAACACTGCGGTCAAACAGCAATTTGTGATCCTGGAAAATCAGCCCGAAATTGCGCCGGAAAAAGGGAATCATGCCCGGTTTCATCGCGGATACGTTCTGGCCATTGATGATGACGCTGCCTGCTGTCGGTCTTTCGATGGCGGTTATCAATTTCAACAAAGTACTTTTCCCCGCGCCAGAATGGCCGGTGATAAATACCATTTCCCCGGATGCCACCGAGAAGGTCACGTCGCGCAATGCTTCATAGCCGCCGGCATAGCGCTTGGAAACATGGCTGACCTGGATCATCGGGCCACGGGTTGCCGCCACGCTCACTCGAACAATGCCTCCACAAATTGCGCAGCAGAGAACGGCCGCAGATCGTCCATACCTTCGCCGACCCCGATGAAACGCAAAGGTACGGGTTTGATTCGCGCCATGGCGGCAATCGCGCCGCCCTTGGCCGTGCCGTCCAGCTTCGTCAGCACGATCCCGGTGATGCCGAGGGCGGCATCAAAGGCCTTCACCTGGCTGACGGCGTTCTGTCCGTTGTTGGCGTCGAGGACCAGCAGCACTTCATGCGGGGCGTCGGGCATGGCCTTGGCAATCACCCGCTTGACCTTGCGGATTTCCTCCATCAGATGCAGCTGCGTTGGCAGACGCCCTGCAGTGTCCGCAATGACCACGTCGATATTTTTTGCCCTTGCAGACTGGATCGCATCGAAAATGACCGCGGCGGTGTCGCCGCTCTCCTGCGAAATGACTGCCACGTCGTTGCGCTCGCCCCAGACCTTGAGCTGTTCACGCGCCGCTGCACGGAATGTATCGCCGGCCGCCAGCAGGACCGACTTGCCTTCGATCTGAAAAAATCGCGCGAGTTTGCCTATGGACGTTGTTTTTCCGGCGCCGTTCACCCCGGCAATCAAGATCACGAATGGTTTGGCCCGTGAAGTGTCCAGCGGCTGTTCCAGTGGTTTGAGCAATTCGAGCAATGCAAGCTTAAGTACGGCATGAATTTGCGTGGCGTCCGTCATTTTCCGCGCCCGTGCCCGCGCACGCGTCACATCGAGCAGATGCGCAGTTGCGTCCACCCCCATGTCGCAGGAAAGGAGGATCGATTCCAATTCCTCGAACAGGGCCCCGTCAATCGTGCGTCCCACGCCAAACACACCCGCGAGTTGTGCAGCCAGGCGCGCGCGGCTGGCCGCCAGCCCCAGTCGTAATTTTGACGCCCAGCCGCCCCCGTCGCCCGTGCCCGGCCCTTCGCTCTTGTCACGCTTCAGGAAACTTAACATACTCTCGCGCTGTCACATCGACGCTCGTAATTGCGAAAACAATAGCGATTCTATTCTGTTTGTTCCTGGTTCACCCATAAGCATGCCGACAGCGACTTGCCTGATTCGATCTTGTATCGTCGCACTGATTCTGGTATCTGCCGTTGCGACTGCTGTCGCGGCTCCGATACAGCGACGCACGCTGGCCAACGGCATGACAATCATTGTCAAGGAGGATCACCGCTCTCCGGTCGCGGTATCGATGGTCTGGTATCGCGCCGGCAGCATGGACGAAGTCAGCGGAAGCACGGGTGTGGCGCATATGCTCGAACACATGATGTTCAAGGGCACGAAAAAGGTACCGGTGGGTGAGTTCTCGCGCACCATCGCCCGGGCCGGTGGCCGTGAAAATGCGTTTACGTCGCGCGATTACACTGCCTACTACGAGCAGCTGCACAAATCCAGACTGCCTCTCGCCCTCGAGCTGGAAGCCGATCGCATGGTCAACCTGGCTTTTGCGGAAGACGAGTTCGCCAGGGAGCTCAAGGTGGTCATGGAGGAGCGACGCTCGCGCACCGATGACGATCCGCATTCGCAGTTAAACGAACTTTTGATGGCGACCGTCTATGTATCGCATCCATATCGTTCGCCTGTAGTCGGCTGGATGAATGATCTGCAGAACATGCAGCTTGCGGACGCGCGCGGGTGGTACGAAGCATGGTATGCGCCGAACAACGCGACGCTGGTCGTTGCCGGGGATATTGAGCCCGATGAGGTATTCAGGCTCGCGGAGAATTTATTTGGACCGATCCCTGCACGTGCCTTGCCCCGACGCAAGGTGCAGACCGAACCGCGCCAGTTCGGCATCAGGCGTATCACTGTCAAAGCCCCGGCCGAGTTGCCTTATCTGGTGATGGCTTATCACGCGCCGGTATTGCGCGATGTCGAAGGCGACTGGGAGCCGTATGCCCTGTTTGTCCTTAACGGCATTCTCGACGGCAGCGACGCGTCGCGACTCAATCGCGAACTGGTCAGAAAGTCGCGTGTGGCAAATTCAGCAAATTCAAGTTACGACCTGATCAATCGCGGACCGGCACTTTTTCTCCTTGACGGGATTCCCGCCGAAGGCAAAACGGTGGCGGACGTCGAAGCCGCGCTTCGTGATCAGATTCGCGTATTGGTGGAGCAGGGGATCAGTGACGACGAGATGCGGCGGGTCAAAGCACAGGTGACGGCGGCACAAGTCTACGCGCGCGACTCGGTCTACTTCCAGGCGATGCGCATTGGCATGTTGCAGACCGTCGGATTGCCATTTGACTCCTCGGACCGGCAAGTGACGAAACTGCAAGAAGTGACCGCCGACCAGGTGCGTGAAGTCGCGCGCAGGTATCTGATCGACGATAACCTTACCGTCGCGGTGCTCGACCCCCAACCATTGCCCGGCGGCAAGCGGCCGCAACCGAACCCTGAAGGAAGCGGGCGTGACCAGCGCTAGCGTATCGCTTCCCAAGGTATTGCTGGTGCTTGCCTGCACGGTTGCGGCATCGGCAGCGAACGCAACGCTGCCCATCCAGCATTGGCAGACGACGAGCGGCGCGGCGGTATTGTTTGTCGAAACCCACGATCTGCCGATGCTGGATTTAGCGGTGGATTTTCCAGCGGGTGCCAGTCGAGATGCACCCAACAAGTCCGGAGCGGCATCGCTGACACTGGGGCTGATGCGCAGCGGCGCGGCAGCGTTCGGCGAAGACGAAATCTCCGAGCGCCTCGCAAGCATCGGCGCCGACATGTCAGGGCGTTTCGATATGGACCGGGCAGGTTACGCGTTGCGCACCTTGTCGAGCGCGCGTGAGCGCGACGAAGCTTTGGGGTTATTGGCGGCGGTGTTGCAGAAACCCACATTTCCGCAGAAGATTTTTGAACGCGAGCAGGAGCGAACACTTGCGGGACTGAAGGAAGCCGAGACCAGACCCGAGGTCCTTGCGGATCGCGAATTCAGACAGCTGCTCTACGGCGAGCATCCTTATGCCTTGCGCACATCAGGTGTACCGGAGACTGTCGCGAATTTGCGCCGCGACGACCTAGTGGAATTCTATCGCAGGCATTTCATTGCCGGTGATGCGGTGGTGTCAATCATCGGCGACCTCAGCCGCAGCCAGGCCGCTGCAATCGCCGAACAATTGACCGCTGGTTTGAGCCACAGGTCGGAAACATTGCAGCCTTTGCCGCCGATCGTGCAAATCGAAACCGCGCAAACCCGCCGCATTGGGCATCCCGCGAGCCAGGCGCATATCCTCATCGGCCAGCCGGGGATCAAGCGCCTGGATCCCGACTACTTTGCGTTGTTCCTGGGCAACTACGTGCTCGGAGGCGGCGGTTTCTCCTCCCGGCTCAACGCCGAGATCCGCCAAAAGCGCGGCTACGCCTACAGCGCCTACAGTTTTTTCAATCCACTGGAGTTGGAGGGGCCTTTTACAATCGCGGTGCAGACCAAGAGGGAACAGGCGGAAGAGGCCTTGAAAGTCGCGCAAGAAACGCTGGCGAGATTCGTCGCCGACGGACCGACGCAGCAGGAACTCGACGCCGCCAAGCAGAACATAATCGGCGGTTTTCCGTTGCGCATAGACAGCAACAAGAAAATTCAGGACTATCTGTCCATCATCGGCTTCTATCGGCTGCCGCTGACCTACCTTGACGACTTTCCCGCCCAGATCGAACGGATCACCCTGGAACAGCTGAAAGAGGCCTGGCATCGGCGCGTGCATCCCGAACGTATGGCTACTGTGATCGTTGCCGGAGCGCAGTCCCGCTGAATGTGGTTGGTTTCGCGAGGGAGCGCAGGCATGTTAGCCTGCGCCGCAACAGTCACTTTGACCGGGTCTCGCACTTGAAGACAAACCAGGTGCGCATCATCGGCGGCCAATGGCGCAGCCGGATCGTGCGTTTTCCGGACGCGCCATCCCTGCGGCCGACACCGGACCGGCTGCGCGAAACGCTGTTCAACTGGCTGGGGCAAGACCTTACGGGCAAGGTCTGCCTTGACCTGTTTGCCGGCAGCGGGGCGCTTGGATTTGAAGCGGCCTCGCGCGGCGCGCGCCAGGTGGTAATGGTCGAGCAGAATGCGGCTGTGTATCGCGCGTTGCGGGAAACGCAGGCCACGCTTTCCGCCGGACACGTGGAGATCCTTCGCGCCGACGCATTCGGTTTCCTCAAGGCAGACGCGCGCTGCTACGACGTAGTATTCCTCGATCCCCCGTTTCGCCTCGGCTGGCTTGCGCGACTTGTGCCGTTGCTACCGGCGCGGTTGGCTCCGGAGGCACGCGTTTATCTGGAAACTGAACAGCCGGTAACGATGCCTGAGGGTTTCGAGCTTCTGAAGCACACCCGCGCCGGGCAGGTGCACGGTCTGCTGATAAAATACCTGCAATCATGAAAACGCGAATAAACCGGGTAGTCTATCCCGGAACCTTCGATCCGATCACGCGCGGGCACGAGGATTTGGTGCGCCGTGCCTCCACTTTGTTCGACGAGATGATCGTTGCCGTGGCGGATAGTCGCGGCAAGCGTCCTTTCTTCGATGTGGATGAGCGCGTGGCGATGGCGAAGGAGACGCTGGGCGCGTTTTCAAACGTGCGCGTGGAGGGGTTTTCCGGGCTGCTGATGGAATTCCTCCGCAAGCACGATGCCAAAATAATCCTGCGCGGCTTGCGGGCGGTGTCGGATTTCGAGTATGAATTTCAGATGGCGGGCATGAATCGCAATCTGTATCCGGACGTCGAAACGCTGTTTCTGACCCCTGCCGAGCAGTACATGTTCATCTCCGCCACCATGGTGCGTGAAATTGCCTCACTCGGCGGAGACGTGTCGCCCTTCGTTAATCCGATGGTGATTCCCCATATGAAGTCAAGGCTCGCACGGGGATAGGCTGATGGCCCTGATGATCACCGACGAATGCATCAACTGTGACGTGTGCGAGCCGGAATGCCCGAACAACGCCATCTCGCAGGGTGCGGAAATCTACCAGATCGATCCCGGCAAATGCACCGAATGCGTTGGTCATTACGACCGGCCGCAGTGCCAAGAGGTGTGCCCGGTGGACTGCATCCCCTTGGATCCCGATCATGTCGAGAACCGGGAACTGCTCTATCAGAAATATCTGCGGCTCACCGAGCGCAAGGACAAGGCACCCGTCGCCTGACGGGCACCCGGCGATAGTCAGGGAAGGCGGTGCTCGACGCCGTATTTCGCATAGATGCGCGTCAGGGTCCCGTCTGCTATCAGTTTCCCCAGTATTTCGTTGACAGCGTCCACCAGGGCCGGGTCGGACTTGCGCAGCCCCACTGCCACTTCCCAAGTGAGTTGGGGCACCCCGTCGAACGCGTTTACCAGCCGCAGCCCCGAGTCCGGGTGCTGGAGAATGTAGTAGCTCATGGTCGGCATCGATACCGCCGCTCCAAACAAATCCCCCTTCTGTAGATCTTCAACCATGTCGGACTGGAACGCGTAAGGGGAGATGCTTTTTCCCGCCTTGCCCAACACCATGGCGGCATAGGAGTTGATCATTACGCCGATCTTCTGGCCCTTCTTCAGTTCCGTGAAGTCGCTGATGCTATCGGAGTCCTGGCGCAGGCCCAGGGCAAGCCCGGATTTCTGGTAGGGACGCGACAAACGCATGCGGCCCTCGTTGACTTCCGGGTCGTTGATATTGTCGAGCAGCATGTCGCAATTGACGACGTTGGCGCGCCGGCGCGGCAGGATCCATTCAATGCTCAGCGGCACGCCCAGCCCTTCGGCAATGGCACGCCCGATCTCGATCTGGAATCCCGGCGTTTCCGGCTTGTTGCTGGCATAGGGCAGTGCGTCCTTGTTCGCGCACATGGAAATGGAGCCCAGCGACTTCACTTCGGCAAGTGTGCGGGCTCCGGCGTGTCCTGCCAACGCAAGAAATAACAGGGCGCACATGCCGAATATTGTGCATGCGTCGAGCCTGCGGGACGGCATTATCGAGTAACTCATGGATTCTGGGGCTCCTGATCGGGCTTAAGGCTGCGGATGAACTTCACAATGTCGCGGATCTGATCATCGGTGAAGGCGGTGCCGAAAGCTGCCATGCGCCCCGGCATTCCGTTCTTGATCCGATTGAAGATGAATTCATCGGAGCGTTCCGTGTTCATCAATTGCGGCCCCTTTGCGGCCTTGCGACCGTAGTTTTCGTGACAGAAGCCGCAGATATTGCGAAACGTATTCTTCACGTCCAACGGCTTGGCCGGTAATTTCTTTTCGTCGGCGAGCGCCGTGCAAGACAAGCCCAGGACCAATGCGATGCCCAGCAACAGGCGTTGCATGTTGAAAGCTTCGGCTGTTCTCAATGCAGTAATCCTTACTTTGAGATTGACATGAACTCGCCACGCTGGATTCGCGCCGCTTGCTCGATATAACGGTTTGGATGCCGCCTGCGCGTACAATCGTGTCGATAAAAAAGGGCGGGAACATTGTTCCCGCCCTTCCAAGTATAACGTCCTGCCTTTTACTGCAGTGAGAACACCTTCAGGACGCCAGAGTCCTTCGGCATGCTCTTCCACGGCTCGCCATACCAGTCTCCATAGCCGTCGCCCACCAGCGAACCCCAGCCGGTCATGACCGCGACGTACTGCTTGCCTTTGGCCATGTAGGTGATGATACCGCCGTTGTGGCCCTGGCCGTCGTTATGCGTCCACAGCTTCTTGCCGTTGGCCGCGTCGAACGCCGCCAGCGTGCCATCCGCCTCCGGAACGAACAATACGCCGCCGCCAGTGCTCAGCAAGCTGGCATGCGGGGTCGCACCGACATAGAGGATTTCGAACTTGACCTTGCCCGTGAGCGGGTCGCGCGCACGGATGTGGCCACCCATCGATTTTTGGCCCTTGGGCGGCACGAAAGTAAAGTCCGCACCGATGTTCAACTGCACGACGGGTTCTGTAATCGGCTCGGTCTTCACAATGGTAAGGTCGATACACCATTCGTAGCCGACCCGGTAGAACAGGCCGGTCTTCGGGTTGTAGGTCCCCGCATTCCAGCTATATCCGCCCGCAATCGCCGGGCAGAGGTTCGTGTACTTGCCTTCCTTGTAGTCGACCCGCCCGACCAGCGTACCGTCGGGTTTGATGTCCTTGACGAAATTGATGGCATCGACGCCCTTATACACGTTGACCGGTTTGCCGGAACGGTCATAGACGAAGATGAAGCCGCTTTTGTTCGGGTGCACGACGTACTTCTTGCCATCGCGTTCCAGGAACATGAACTCGCCCATGGACGAATCGAAGTCCCACGCGTCATGCGGTAATTCCTGGTGATACGACTTCAGGGTGCCGGTATCCGGGTCCAGCAGTATGACCGACGTAATGTAGAGATTGATGCCGGGACGTGCACCTTCAGTCATCCAGTTGTCACCCGACCAATCGTACAGCGGTGCCGGGTTGGCGGTCCCCCACCATACTGAATTGGTCTCGGGATCGTATGCGCCGGCCATCCAGCCGCCGCCCCCGCCCACCTTCCAGGAGTCGTTGCCCCAGGTGTCGCGCCGGTCGCTCGCAGTGCCATCGTTGCCGCCGACGGTGAAGAACTCCCATGCCTTTTCCCCGGTCTTGGCGTTGACGCCGAAGATCGGGCCGCGGTAGGGCCACTCTCCGCCTTGCGAACCGATAACGATCTTATCCTTGACCAGCAGCGGCGCCCCGGTAAAGCCCACCGTCAGCTTTTCGGAGTCGATCAGCTTGGTTTCCCAGCTCAGCTTGCCGGTCTTCATGTCGATGGCAGCCAGCTTGCCGTCCAGGGTGCCGATGAAGATGTTGCCGTAGCCGGCAGCGATACCGCGGTTGTACGGCGAGTGGGTCTGACGGGCGACCAGATCTTCGTTGAGTTTTTGCTTGTAGGTCCACAGCATTTGTCCCGTGGCCCCGTCCAGTGCATAAACCTGGTTGTACGGGCTCGAGTAGTACAACACGCCGTCGATGGCCAGAGGGAAGCCTTGCAGGCCCCGATTCGCACGCGAGGCAGTATGCGACCAGGCTTCCTGCAGCTTGTTGACATTGCCGGTGTTGATTTGCGTCATCGGGCTGTAGTGCCAGGACTTGTACGAACCGTGGTACGTGATCCAGTTGCCTTTTTCGAGTTCTTTGTCTGCATTGAGTACGCGGTTGCCGTCGACATCGGCCGCGAAGGAACTTCCCGTAGCGACAGCTGCGGAAAATGCCGTCGCCAGCGCAATGCGCAGGTAACGTCTCTTGATAGTCATAATTGAATTCCTCTCCAGAAATTATTTCCCAAGGTCAAGCCATGTCGCCGCGGGATAGTTTTTCGACAAGAAATCGGCGGCCAGACGACGCGTCCACCATTCTTTTCCCTGATGCGGATACTGCGATGTTTGGACGCCTTCTTGAATTGCTGAGGCCAGCCCAGTTCCGCATTTCGGTATGCGGCGATTCTCGGGATGTTTTCCCGACGAGTCAAGGGAAAAACGGAAACCTGGGTTCGGAGGGTAAAGGATGCCCGGCCCGGGCATCAGTCCTTCAGCGGCGCTGGCAGACCGGGCAGAAGAATGTCGAGCGCTGGCCCTGACGGTAGCCCTTGACCGTCGTGGCGCAGACCCGGCATGGCTCACCTTGGCGGCCATAGACGAAATACGTCTGCTGAAAGTAACCAGGGCGGCCTTCCGCGCCGACGTAGTCGCGCAAGGTGCTGCCACCGGCCTCGATGGCGGCGGCCAGGGTTTGCCGGATGGCGACCACCAGTCTATTGCAGCGCAGCAAGGAAACCCGACCGGCGGCGAGACCGGGGTGAATTCCGGCGTGGAAGAGCGACTCACTTGCGTAAATATTGCCCACGCCGACAACTATATGGCTGTCCATCACAATGGTCTTGATGGCTGCGCGCCGGCCACGGATATGGGCATGGAGCCAGGCCGCATTGAATTCGGTCCCCAATGGTTCGGGGGCCAGGCGCGCCAGCAGCGGATGGCGCAGCGGATCGTTAGGCTCCCAAAGTACCGCGCCGAAACGACGCGGATCGGTGAGCCTGGCGACCATACCCGACGCGAGCACCAGATCAATATGATCGTGCCGGCCGGCCGGCACGGACCCGGGCACCACTTGCAGGCTGCCGGACATCCCCAGATGCAGGATGATCCAGCCCGTGCCGCAATCGATCAGAAGATATTTTCCGCGCCGCTCGACGGCGCGCACCGTGCACCCCGATACGCGCCGGGCGAGATCCCGCGGTACCGGCCAGCGCAGCCTACGATTGCGCACGATCACGGCTTCCACGCGCTGGCCCTGCATGTGAGGCGCAAGTCCTCGGCGGGTAGTTTCGACCTCAGGCAGTTCCGGCACGGCCCCTCCCACTATTTTTTCGCGACCACGCGCGGATCGACCAGGCGACGTCCGACTTCGACGCCGAAGTGATAGCGCATAGCGTTGTCGCTGCGCACCAGCTGGAAGTCCGGTTCCTTCTGCACAATACGCATGATTACCGCCTTGCCATCTTTGAAGCGAACTGCGATCTGTTCGTGTGCGCGGCTGCTTTTGTCCGGTTCCACGCTGAGAGCCGACGTGTAATGCCATTCATCGGCCCAGCGATTGAAATCGTCCTGCGACAACGCGCCGTCCTTCGCCATGGCAAATTCACCTTCGGCTGTCCAGGTGCCCTTGTCGTCGCGGATGATCCGGTAGCGGCCGAAGTCGAATGCCACCGGCACCTCACCTGCGTCGAGCAGACGCCGGCTCAGCATTTTGGCCGCGTCGGTTGGAATGCCATAACCATAGAGCGGCGGCACCAGATAGACGCCGCCTGCCGCAGCCACGTATTGTTCGTAGGTAATGTCGTTCACGCGGCCGAACGCGAATGCCTGGTCGTTCAAAGTCACGCGCACCAGCGGCGGATTCAGATCGAGCTGGGCCAGATCGGGATTGGCAAGTTTTTGCTTGGCGTTGGCATTGACGATGTCGACCAGGCGGTCCACCTGGGTGACTTCGGCCTGCGCGTTGAGCGGCGCGACGATCCGCCAGGCGCCAGCGCGTTTTTCCAATTTGATGGCCACTGCGCCGCGCGGCTCGACCGTGATGCGGGTCACATCATCGCGCTTGAGCTGCGTGAGTTTGATCGCCGGGACGGCGTCCTGCCAGGGTTTGAAATAGGCATAGAGCGAAAGGGCGACCAGCGCCGCTATCAGCGCCAGGTTGAGCAGAATCTTGGACTTCATGCCTTGCGTCGCCGCCACCAGATTGCGCCACCGGCGATCAGAAATGTGAGCGGCAGCACGAGCAGAAAACCGAAGCCTATGAGCGCCAGCCCGGAACGCGTGAGTTCAAGTGTGAGATCCGAGCGGGTGCGCGGCTGCACCGTGATCAGCGCCTCGTCCCCCGCCAGCCAGTTGATCATGTTCACGCCGAGATCGAGGTTACCCAATGTGCCGATGAACTGATTGGCAAGAAAATGCCCGCTTCCGGTGACCACGATGCGCTGCTTGCGATCGCCGACGCTGCGCTCCAGCGCTGCCGCCACGACGATCGGTCCGCGCACATCCTTGTTGCGGTCGAAGGCGACATTGTTGTCGATGCCGCCGGTTTCGAGCCAACCGTCCTGCGCGACCTCGACCAGCGGCGTAAAGCGCCATTTCGTTCCCTCGCTGGCTGCGATCCGGCGCGCGTACGGAAACACGCTGGTGACGGTCGATCCTTCGGTGATGCGGTGCTGGCCGTAGGCGGTCGCGAGCGCGAAGGTCGGCGGGAGTTTGAGGCCCCCGGCGCGCGGATCGATGACCGTGCCGGACATGAGACTCAGTCCCAGTTCGTCGGCGAGGCCCTGCATGCCATGCAGCGAATCGTTGTCGATCAGCCACAACAAGTTGCCGCCTTTCTCGATCCAGCGCTTGACCTTTATGACTTCTCCGGGAAGCAGATCGACGCGCGGCCCGGCGACGACCAGCACGGCGACGTTGTCCGGCACCTCCTGGGCCACAGCCAGGTTCAGCGCCGCCGTCTTGAATCCCTTGACGGCCAGCTGGGCGCCGAAATCGCCAAGGTCGTGGTTGGCGCGGCCGTCGAGCTTGCGCTCGCCGTGACCGTCCAGGTAGGTCACCTGGCGCTGCGCCGAGCGTACCAGCCTGAGCAGCAGATTGGTGAGGTCCTGCTCGGTCAGACTGGTCAGATGCTCGCTGCGGCCGTTGTACTCGATTACGAGTTCACCGTTTGCGCGCACGCCGGCAGCCTGCGCTTGCTGCGGTTGCTCGCGCGGATCGACGAACGTCAGCAGAAAATCCTTCTTGGCACGCTGATAGCGGCCGAGAAAGGTTTCCACCGTCTTGCGGGCGTCGCCTTCGGCATCCTGCGCGGTCGCGTAGGCCGTCACCTTGACCGGCCCGGTAACCTGTTTGAGCACGTCAAGCGAGGCCTGCGACAACGTATTGCGTTGGCCCTGGGTCATATCCCATTGCGTCTTGACGTCTTTGGTGACCCAGACGATCGCCATGGCGAAGCCGACCAGCAGAATGACAAACAAGCCGTTTTGTAGCAGCAACTGCAGTCTGAGTTTGCGATTCAGTTTCATGTGCGTAACCGGTCGGCGTCGAGGCGCCGGATCGAAAGAATGAGGAACACTGCCGTGAGCAAGGCAAAATAGATCAGATCGGTGACCGCGATGGCCCCGTTCATGAAGCCTTCGAAATGCTTGAGCAGCGAGAACAGATGCACGGGGCTGCCCGGGTCGGATGCGGCGATATTGATCAGCCACAACACCAGAAAAGCCGCGAGCGCGCCAATGGCGGCTACCACCGGGTGCGCGGTCAGGCACGACACGAACAGGCCGATGGCGGCAAAACTGCCGGTCAGCAGCAGCAAGCCGAGCAAGTTCGCGACGAGCAGGCCGTAGTCGAGCTTGCCGCCCATCAAAAGCGACAGCGCCATCAATGCGATGAGCCCGCCGACCATCGCGAGGAAAATGCCCGTCGCAAAAAATTTGCCGAGCACGATCTGTGTCATCGACACCGGCGCCGAGATGAGCATGGTCATGGTCTTGTTGCGGCGTTCCTCGGCAATCAGTCGCATGGTCAGCAGCGGCACGGACATCAGCAGCACGATCGATGCGATGCCGAACATCGGCACGACGACAATCTCGGTCAGGCCGGGGGCGTTGGGAACACGCGCCAGTTGTCCCTGGATGGTCAGGAAATAGTCGACGCGGGTCAGGAAAATCCAGGCGAGGATGATCTGCAGGAAAGCCAGCACCACCCACGCCAGCGGCGAAGCGAACAACGTGCGCAATTCCTTGGAGATGATGGTGCTAATCATGCTGACTTCCCTCCCGTTTCTTGCTCTTCCTGTCCTTCTTCTTGATGCGTCAGTTGCACGAATACTTCCTCCAGGCTGGCCTGTGCCGGCTGCAGTTGAAACAATCCCCAATCACGCTCGACCGACGCGCGCACCAGCAGGTCGGTGGGATCGCTATCGTTGTGCGGATGTACGCGAAACAGATTGGCGCTGACGGCATCGACCGAGGCCCCTCCGGCAACGCGTCCGATATCGTCGGGAGACGGCGGGTTGCGCAAGCCAAGCTGCAGAGCATGGCCACCGCGAAACTGTTTGAGTCCGGCAATGGTGTCATTGAACACGACTTCACCCCGGTGCAGGATCTGCACGCGATCGCAAATCGCTTCGACTTCCGGAAGAATGTGCGTCGACAGGATTAGGCTGTGATCGCGGCCCAGGTCCTTGATCAGGGAGCGGATCTCGCGTATCTGGTTGGGATCGAGGCCGACGGTGGGTTCATCGAGGATGATCACATCAGGTTCATGGATGATGGCCTGCGCGATACCGACGCGCTGCTGATAGCCCTTGGAGAGCGCACCGATCAGTCTGCTTCCCATGTCGGAGAGACCGCAACGGCTCTTGGCGCGTTGCACGGATTGGGCGAGCGCGTCCTTTTTGACTTTGTGCAGGCGCCCGGCCAGGCGCAGGTACTCGTCGACCTTGAGCTCCCTGTACAGCGGTGGAACTTCGGGGAGGTAACCGATGCGCGACTTTGCCTGGGTCGGCCGCTCGATCAGGTCAATACCGCAGATGTCTACTTCGCCGCCGGTGGGCGCAAGGTTGCCAGTAAGCATCTGCATGGTGGTGGTCTTGCCGGCGCCGTTGGGGCCGAGCAGCCCCAGGACTTCCCCGCGCCTGAGTTCCAATGAAACGTCGCGCACCGCGCGATTGTTGCCATATGACCGCGATAATGCGCGCGCGGAAACGGTCGATACTGAGCTCGCCATGGTGGTCATGCTCTCGCCTTGTTAGTCGAAATGTTGGGTTTCTGCCGTCGATTTTGCGACCCGTTGTCCGGACGCCTCGATCTGCCGGATTACGCCGGTGCAGAGTCCGGCGCTTGGGATTCGGGATCACTTGTGATGGGCGCCAAATATACCTAAACTGTCCGCCGTATTGAAGAACTTCGCGCAGGATCGGAACCTCTAACGGGGACTCGAGCGTTCCTGCGCCCCCACAACCTCCGCACATCCATGCCCGGTATCCCGCCAATTCTCGCTACTCCCGTCATCGCGCTCTGCCTGGTGCTGGGCGCCTGCGCAGTCCCCGGCGGCCGTCCCGGCCCTGCCGATGGCGCCAGTCGCGTCGCCGGCGCGGGCTTGTCCGCGCAAGCCGATACTGAAAATTTCGAAGAACGCGCCCGCGAGGTCTTCGGCACGAAATCGTTGGCCCGCGCGGACTTGCCCGACCGCAGCTTGGATTCGGACTTGCTGTATAAGTTTCTGCTTGCGGAAATTGCCGGTCAGCGCGGCAACTACCAGATCGCTGCGCAGGCCTATCTGGACATGGCCAAGACGACGCGTGATCCCCGCATCGCGCGGCGGGCAACCGAGGTTGCGCTTTACGGCCGCTATACCGACATTGCCGTGGAAGCAGCCAAGCTGTGGATGGCCACCGAAAAGGATTCGGCCGCCGCGCGGCAGACACTGGCGGCGCTGTTCGTCAACAGCAACGACCTGCAAGCCGCGAAACCGTTGCTGCAGGAAATGCTTGCCGCGGACGCCGACAATATCGGCCAGTCGCTGGCCCAACTGTATCCGCTGCTGGCCAAGCATGCCGACAAGAACGCGGTACTGGTGCTGCTCAAGGAATTGACCAAGCCTTATCGCGAGCGGCCGGAGGCGCACCTTGCCGTGGCTGAAGCGTCACTGGCGGCCAACAAATACGATGCGGCGCTGGTGGAAATCCGCGAAGCGATGCGTCTGCGACCGGACTGGGAAGCTGGCGCGCTGTTCCAGGCGCAGCTCATTAATCGCGAGTCGCGCGTCAAGGCCCTCGACTACCTGAAGTCTTTCCTTGACGCCAACCCGAAGGCGCAGGAAGTGCGGCTCGGTTACGCCCGCCAGCTGATCAACGACAAGAAATTTCCGGAGGCGCGCGCCGAATTCCAGCGATTGCTCGACGACAACCCGCGTAACGGCGATATTGCCGTGACCGTGGCGTTGCTCTCGGTGCAGATGAACGACTTCGATGTCGCGGAGGTCCAGTTGAAGCGCGTGCTGGAGATGGACTACAAGGATCCGGACGCCGTGCGCTTCCATCTCGGCCAGATCAATGAGGAGCGCAAGCGTTACGACGAGGCGGCCAAATGGTACTTGTCGGTCGAAGACGGCGAACAATTCGTACTCGCCAATGCGCGTTATGCGTTCATGCTCGCCAAGCAGGGAAAGCTCGCCGAGGCGCGCGAGCATCTGCAGAACCTTGCCCCGCAAAACGATGCCCAGCGCGTGCAGATCCTGCAGTCCGAGGCGCAGATGATGAGGGAAGCGAAGGATTATCAGGAATCTTTCGACATTCTGCGCAAGGCGCTTGACGTGCAGCCCGACCAGCCCGAGTTGCTCTACGACGTCGCCCTTGCCGCAGAGAAAATCGATCGCATCGATATCGCGGAGACCAACCTGCGTCGGTTGATCGTCCTCAAGCCCGACCACGCACAGGCTTACAACGCGCTGGGCTACACCCTCGCCGATCGCACAGACCGGCTGACCGAGGCGCGCGATTACATCGAGAAGGCGCTGAAGTTGGCGCCGGAAGACCCGTTCATTCTCGACAGCATGGGCTGGGTGGAATACCGGCTGGGCCACTTTGCGCAGGGCCTGCAATACCTGGAACGCGCTTTCCAGCAACGCCCGGACCCGGAGATCGCCGCCCACCTCGGTGAAGTCATGTGGGCCAAGGGCGACAAGCCCGGTGCGGAAAAAGTCTGGCGCGATGCGCTGCGTGACAATCCGGAAAACGACGAGCTGCAGAAGGTCATCAAGAAATACCTGCGCTAGGCCGGGAAATGCAACTTCGGCCGGGTGTGCTCTTACTATGCGGTGTCATCGCGGCATTGGCGGGATGCGCATCGACCGGGCCGCCGCAGCGTCTGCCCGCGTCCAATGCCTCGATCGGCGCGTTCTCCCTGAACGGGAGGATCGCCGTCAAACTCGACGATCGAGGCTACACCGCCAGTCTGCGTTGGCGCCATTCGGCCACGCGCGATTCGCTCAGGCTGTTATCCCCGCTCGGCACCGTGGTCGGCGAAATCGAAACGGATGCCTCGGGCGCCACGCTGGTCACCGCAGACAAGAAAATCTATCGATCGAACGACGCGCAGTCGTTGACGCGCGAAGTTCTCGGCTGGGATCTGCCGCTCGCCGGGCTGCGTTATTGGGTCATCGGCCGCGCCGATCCGGCATTGCCCGTCCAGGCGCAGGATAGCGACGACAGGCAACGCCTGAAGAGCATCATGCAGAACGGTTGGCGCATCGTCTTTCTCGAATATTTTGGCGCCAGCGCGCTGCCCGCGCGCCTGACGCTTGCCTATGACCGGCTCAATCTGCGCTTGATCGTCGAACATTGGGAGTTGCCCGAGTGACGACCGTTACAGGCGTATTTCCAGCCCCGGCCAAACTCAACCTGTTTTTGCATGTCGTCGGCCGCCGGCATGACGGCTATCACCTGCTGCAGACCGCGTTCCGTTTCATCGACTATGGCGACGAGCTCTCCTTTGCAGTTCGCGCCGACGGCGCAATCCGTCGCACCAATGCGTTGGAAGGTGTTTCCGAGGAGCAGGACTTGAGCGTGCGAGCCGCCCGCGCGCTTCAGCAGGCGACTGGCTGCGGCGACGGCGCAGACATCGGCCTCATCAAGCGTTTGCCCATGGGCGGTGGACTTGGCGGGGGCAGTTCCGACGCGGCGACGACGCTCATTGCGCTGAATCGGCTGTGGGGTACCGGACTGCCTCGTGCGCGGTTGCAGCAACTCGCACTCGGACTGGGCGCCGACGTGCCGGTGTTCGTATTCGGCCAAAACGCTTTTGCCGAAGGCGTCGGCGAGTGCTTGCAGGCCCTCTCTCTGCCCCCCGCCTGGTATTTGATTCTCGTGCCCGAACTGGCTGTTTCCACTGCGGAAATCTTCTCCGCTGTTGAATTGACACGTACTACGAATGCAATCACAATAGCGGCCTTTTCAGTCGGCCAGGGCCGTAACGATCTTGAGCCGGTGGTGTGCCGGCGTTACCCGCAGGTGGCCCGTCATCTTGAATGGTTGCGCCGATACGGCGATGCCCGCATGACCGGATCCGGGGCGTGTGTTTTTTGCGCATTTGACAGCGAACGTCACGCGCGCCAGACCCTGTCGGACTTGCCGGCGGACATGCGTGGCTTCGTGGCGCGTGGCCTGGACCGGCATCCTCTGTGGTCGGAGGACGACTAGATTTTTTGGGGAGTTTTTTGGGGAGTCGCCAAGTGGTAAGGCACCGGATTTTGATTCCGGCATTCGTAGGTTCGATCCCTACCTCCCCAGCCAGTCTGGAGACTAGTCACTTGGAACCAGGGACTAGTAAAGGCGAGCCGCCAGTATGCGCGGCTCAATTTGTTTTTTGGCCGGTGTCGGTCGGTTTTTTTAACCCCCTGTCTCCAGTATCGAGTGTCCAGAAATGGCTTATGACAGCTTGATGGTGTTTACCGGCAACGCGCATCCGAGGCTTGCCGAGGACGTCGTCAAACACCTCAACATTCCGCTTGGACGCGCCACAGTCGGGCGCTTCAGCGACGGCGAGGTGATGGTCGAGTTGCTGGAAAATGTGCGCGGCAAGGATGTCTTTATCCTGCAGTCGACCTGCATGCCGACCAACGACAACCTGATGGAAGTCCTGCTGATGGCCGATGCACTGAAGCGCTCTTCGGCGGGGCGAATCACCGCTGCGGTGCCTTATCTGGGCTACGCGCGACAGGACCGGCGGCCGCGCTCGGCACGCGTGGCGATCAGCGCCAAGGTGGTTGCGAACATGATGGTGGTGGCGGGCGTGGATCGCCTGCTGACCATGGATCTGCATGCCGACCAGATTCAGGGCTTTTTCGACATTCCAGTGGATAACGTCTATTCGGCGCCGATCCTGCTGGGGGATATCTGGAAACTGGGGCACCAGGATCTGGTGGTGGTTTCACCCGACGTCGGCGGCGTGGTGCGGGCGCGGGCCCTGGCCAAGCGCCTCGAGTCCGATCTGGCGATCATCGACAAGCGCCGTCCGCGGCCGAACGTGGCTACGGTGATGAACATCATCGGCGATGTCGGCGGCCGTACCTGCGTGATCATGGACGACATGGTCGATACGGCTAATACGCTGTGCGAAGCGGCACTGGCATTGAAGGAAAAGGGCGCGGAGACAGTGCTGGCCTACTGTACGCACCCGGTGCTGTCGGGCAAGGCCATCGAGCGCATCGAGAACTCGGTGCTCGATGAACTGGTGGTGACGGATACGATCCCGCTGCGCGAAGAAGCGAAACGCTGCAAGCGCATCCGCCAGTTGAGCATCGCTGCATTGCTGGCCGAAACGATGCTGCGCATCAGCAACGAGGATTCGGTTTCCTCGTTGTTTATGGAATAGTTTTTCGTTCGAACGATTTTACGGCGGGATGGCAGCGATGCCGTCCCTTTTGAAACAGGGGGCGTCTGGTCGCGGTCGCCGCCTTAAATTTAGGAGAGCCACATGGCAACGATAGAAGTCAATGCGATGTCCCGCTCGCTGCAGGGAACGGGTGCGAGCCGCCGCCTGCGCGGGACGGGCAAAGTGCCGGGAATCATCTATGGCGGAGAACAGGCCGCGCAGACCGTGGAGTTCGACCATAACGGGCTGTTTCACCAGCTCAAGCAGGAAGCCTTTCACGCTTCCATCCTGAACATGACCGTCGACGGCAAGAAAGAGCGCGTGCTGTTGCGCGACGTGCAGATGCACCCGTGGAAGCAATTGATCCTGCATGTTGACTTCCAGCGCGTGTCGGCCAACAAGAAGATCCACATGAAAGTGCCGTTGCACTTCATCAATGCGGACATCGCCCCGGGCGTCAAAACGGGCGGCGGAATCGTCAGCCATGTCATGAACGAAATGGACATCACCTGCTTGCCGGATGATCTGCCGGAATTCATCGAGGTCGATCTGCAGACCCTCGAAATCGGCGCGGCCGTGCATCTGGCCGACCTGAAGATCCCGAAGGGTGTGGAATCGGTGCAGCTGACCCGCGGCGACAATGCCGTGGTGGCGACCGTGCAGATCCCGCGTGTGATCGCCGAACCGGAACCCGAAGTCGCAGCAGTGGCGGCGGAAGGCGCGGCAGTGGAAGGCGCAGCTCCGGCTGCCGGCGCTGCACCCGCTGCTGGTGCCGCCGGCGCGGATGCCAAGAAGGAGCCGGAGAAGAAGAAGGAGCCCGAAAAGAAAGAAGGCGGCAAGAAGTAAATTTTTCGCAGTTCGAACCCCCGGCCTGCCGTCAGCGTTGCCTGTCCGGCAGGCCGGTTTGTTTTCAACGCAGCTGTTGATTTAACGTCGCGCGATCGAAATGAAGCTCGTCGTAGGATTGGGTAACCCCGGCCGGGAGCATGAGGCCACGCGCCACAACGCCGGATTCTGGTGGGTGGACCGGCTTGCTGCGCGGGCCGGCGCCCGCCTGCGCCCGGAAGCGCGGTTCAACGGCTATGCCGGAAAGCTGGTCGACGGCGGCAGGGAATGCTGGCTGCTCAAGCCCACCACGTTCATGAATGTCAGCGGCCGCGCGGTGCAGGCACTGACGCAGTTCTACAAGATCGCGTCAGGAGACATGCTGGTCGTGCACGATGAACTCGATTTGCCGCCCGGAGAGGTCAGGCTCAAAAAAGGGGGCGGTTCGGCGGGCCACAACGGCCTGAAGGACATCACCGCGCACCTGGGCCCGGATTACTGGCGCCTTCGGATCGGCATCGGCCGGCCCGCGGACCGCGATCAGATGGTGAATTTCGTGCTCAACGCGCCGCGCGAGGAAGAGCTGCCGCTGATCGACGATGCCATCGAGCGCAGCCTCGATACCTGGCCGCTCCTGCTGGATGGCAAGAGCGAAGCGGCGATGCTGAAGCTGCATACGAAACCGTAACTGGTAACTCGTGATTGGTGATCGGCAAAATCCAGTCACTAATCACCAATCACATGTCACCCATCACATGTCACTGAAATGTGGAATCGTCGGGTTGCCGAACGTTGGCAAGTCGACTCTGTTCAATGCTTTGACCAAGGCCGGCATCGCGGCAGAGAATTATCCATTTTGCACTATCGAACCGAATATCGGCATCGTCGAGGTCCCCGACCCGCGTCTGGCGAAACTCGCAACCATCGCAAAACCGCAGAAAGTCATTTCCGCGATCGTCGAATTCGTGGACATTGCCGGACTGGTCGCGGGCGCGTCGAAAGGCGAAGGCCTCGGCAACCAGTTCCTGGCGAACATCCGCGAGACCGACGCCATCGTTCACGTCGTGCGCTGTTTCGTTGACGACAACATCCTGCACGTGACCGGCAAAGTCGATCCGCTGTCGGACATCGAGACCATCGAAACGGAGCTGGCGCTGGCCGATCTTGCCACGGTCGACAAGACGCTGGCGCGTAACCGCAAGCTGGCGCAGTCCGGCGACAAGGCCGCGAAGCTGCTGGTTGCGGTGCTGGATAAAGTGCAGGCGCAACTCGATCAGGCCAAACCCGTACGCGCGCTCGACCTTTCCAGGGAAGAGCAGGCGGCCATCAATCCGCTGTGCCTGATCACGGCAAAGCCGACGCTGTACGCCGCCAACGTCGACGAGCACGGATTCGGCGACGACAACCCGCTGCTGCACAAGGTCCACGAAAAAGCCGCGAAGGAAAGCGCGCCGGTGGTGGTATTCTGTGCGCGGATGGAAGCCGAGATCGCCGACTTGACCGATGAGGACAAGCGCGTGTTCCTAGCCGACATGGGTCTGCAGGAAGCCGGGCTGAACCGGCTGATCCGGGCTGGCTATGAATTGCTAGGATTGCAGACTTACTTCACTGCCGGCGAGAAGGAAGTGCGGGCGTGGACCATACATCTGGGTGATACGGCGCCCCAGGCCGCCGCGGTAATTCACACCGATTTCGAGAAGGGCTTCATCCGGGCCGAGGTCATCGCGTTCGATGACTATATCGCCCACAAGGGTGAACAGGGCGCAAAGGAAGCCGGAAAAATGCGTCTCGAAGGCAAGGAGTACATCGTCAGGGATGGCGACGTGATGCACTTCCGCTTCAATATCTGACCCGAGCCCCAGTTGTTGCCGAAGGTTCATTGCACCGGCCTCAGCGATCCATGATTTACATATCGGAGACATTCGGGTACAAATGACCAGCTCGATGTATCTAACCCGAGAGGAGGCTCGTGTGAACAAGTATGCTGTGGCAAGTTTGATTTCGCTGGCACTCGCCGGTGGTGCGCAAGGCGCGACTGCACAAGATTACTCCAGTGCCAAGTCGGGCGGTCCGGCCTCTCCTTGGTATATCGGAGCCGGTGTCGGCCAGGCCGATGCCAGCATTCCGGAGCAGACGATCAACAGCATCAACTCCACCCTCTCCGCCGCGAACGGCGCCAGTTTCAGCGTAATCGACAAGGACAAGCGTTCAGGCGCAGCGAAGGTCTTCGTTGGGTACAGTTTCAATCCTTATTTTGCAGTCGAGGGCGGTTATGCGTCTCTGGGCAAATCCTCGGTAAACATGGATTTTCGCAGCGGCCTGAATTCGGTCGGCCGGTTCCACCTGGACTATAAGATGAGCGCCGCGTTCATCGACGCCGTGGGCTTGCTTCCGGTGAACGAGAAATGGTCCTTCATCGGCCGCCTCGGCGTCAGCTATAACAGCGTGCACGCGGATTTCAATGGTGCGCCGGTCACGTTTATCGTGTCTAGCAACGACAAAACCGAAAACAAAGTGCGCGAGAAGTTCGGTGCCGGTATCGATTACAACTACAATCCTACCTTCACGGTGCGGGCGGAATGGGAACACTACAAGATGCCCGATCCGCTCAGCAGCGAGCTGTTCAACGTCAACGCCGGAACGCTGTCGCTGCTCCTCCATTTCTGAAGTATGGCGTCCCGCGAGAAGCGGTTTATCTTTCGGGGCGCTCTATCCGTCTTGCGCTGACCAGCGCGACCCCCGCCAGCACCAGGGCGGCGCCGGTAATCTGAATTAGGGTGACCGGCTCGCCCAGAAACCAGTAGCCGAAGAATATCGTCGCCACCGGCCCGACCGATCCCACCATCGCCGCATGATTGGCGCCGGTCAGGCGGATTCCTTCCGCCATCAACCATGCCGGAATTACAGTGGAAATGATCGCCATTGCGAAGGCCAGCCAATAGACCTGCGCGGGCAAGACCAGCGCGCGGGCCTCATGCGTAACCAGGAACTGTAGCGTGCACGCCACGCACGCCACCAGCATCGCATACGCGGTGAAGCGCATTGCGCCGATTATGCCCACGATCTCTCCGGCGCCGATCAGATAAAACGCGTAGACCACGCCGCTGGCAAACACCAGTGCGCCGCCCAGGGCAACTTCGTGCGCGTGGCCGCCGAAGCTCAGGTTTTCGGTAAACACCAGTGCGATGCCGCCGTAGCACAGCGCGAGAGCGATGAAATGGTGCGAACGAATCGGCTTCTTCAGCCACCACGCGGATATTAGCACCACGATGGTCGGATGCAGGAACAGGATCAGGCGCTCCAGTCCCGCGGTGATATAGGTCAGGCCGATAAAATCCAGATAACTCGCCAGGTAATAGCCGCTGAAACCCAGCGCGACCACCCACAGCCATTGCTTGCGCGAAAGCGGGGCCGCTGCGCGTTTTGACCACAGTGCCATGAGCACGAAGAATGGCGCCGAGAACAACAGGCGCAGGGTCAGCAAGCTGGCGGCATCGACCGGATAGGCATAGGCGAGCTTGATCAGGATCGCCTTGGCGGAAAAGCCGATCGCGGCCAGGAGTACGCATAGGGTGCCGGCAAGGGAAGAGCGGGCGCGTACGGCCGAAGCTCGGGCCGGCATCGCGTCTGATCGACGGCGGCGTCAGCGGCGGCGGCCGGTGCCGCCGAGGATCGAGCCCAACACGCCACGGATAATCTGCCGCCCCACTTCCGAGCCGACCGCACGCGCTGCGTTCTTCACCATCGCTTCACCGGCCGATTGACGGTGCGAACTTCCTCCGCCAAATACGCTGCCCAGCACATCGCCGAACACAGAGCCGGTCGCGGCGGCCGGGGCCGGTCTGGGCGCCTGGGACGGCTGAGCCGCCGTTGCATTTTGCTCGCGACGGGCCTTGAGCACTTCGTATGCGGATTCGCGATCGACCAGTTGTTCGTAGTTGCCGGCCACCCGCGAGCGCTTGATCGACGCCGTACGCTCGTCCGTCGTGATCGGACCGATGCGGCTGTGGGGTGGCAGCACGAACGCGCGTTCGACCATGGTCGGGCGGCCCTTCTCGTCGAGAAACGACACCAGCGCTTCGCCTACACCCAGTTCGGTAATGGCCTTCTCGACGTCGAGATCGGGATTCGCACGTAGCGTTGTTGCCGCGGTTTTCACCGCCTTCTGGTCGCGCGGGGTAAAGGCGCGCAGCGCATGCTGCACGCGGTTTCCCAGTTGTCCGAGCACCGCGTCCGGCACGTCGAGCGGATTTTGTGTCACGAAATAGACGCCGACGCCCTTGGATCGGATCAGCCGTACCACCTGTTCGATCTTGTCCAGCAGCGCCGGCGGCGCATCGTTGAACAGCAGGTGCGCTTCGTCGAAGAAGAATACCAGCTTCGGTTTTTCCGGATCGCCGACCTCGGGCAGTTCCTCGAACAGTTCCGACAGCAGCCACAACAGCAACGTGGCGTAGGCCTTGGGCGCGTTCATCAGCTTGTCGGCGGCGAGAATGTTGACCACGCCACGGCCCTTGTCATCGGTCTGCATCAGATCGGCGATATTGAGCGCCGGCTCGCCGAAGAAATGATCGCCGCCCTGCTGGTCGATGGCGAGCAGACCGCGCTGGATCGCGCCGATGCTCGCGGCGGAAACGTTGCCGTACTCGGTCGTGAATTGCCGGGCGTTTTCACCGACGTGCTGCACCATCGCACGCAAGTCCTTCAGATCGAGCAGCAGCAGGCCTTTATCGTCCGCAATCTTGAACACCAGCGTCAGCACGCCGCTTTGCGTGTCGTTCAGGTCCAACAGGCGCGCCAGCAGCAACGGCCCCATCTCCGACACCGTGGCCCGCACCGGATGGCCGAGTGCGCCGTATACGTCCCAGAACACCGTCGGGCAGCCCGCAAACGCGAAGTCACCCGGGACCAGTTTGTCGACGCGTTCCTTGAGCCTGGGATTCATCGAGCCGGCCTGCGACAGGCCGGCGAGATCGCCTTTGACGTCGGCCATGAACACCGGCACACCGATCGAACTGAAGGCTTCTGCCATGGTTTGCAGCGTGACGGTCTTGCCGGTGCCGGTCGCGCCGGTGATCAATCCGTGACGGTTCGCCAAGCCGGGCAGCAGGCAGAGCTCGTGCGAGGATTTCGCGATCGGCAGGGGGGATGTCATAGGCAATTGAGTGCTGTCGGTGGCAGACCGTATGGTAAGATTTTTAATAATTATATCAGCCGCCTAGAATGATCGACCTGATCGGGACGATAGTCGGCTGTCAACCCAGAGGAAGGTATGGCAGGTCACAGCAAATGGGCGAACATCCAGCACCGCAAGGGGCGCCAGGACGCCAAGCGCGGCAAAATCTTTACCCGGCTGATCAAGGAAATCACCGTTGCTTCGCGGCTCGGCGGTTCCGACATCACGGCCAACCCGCGCTTGCGCCTCGCGGTGGACAAAGCCTATGCGAACAACATGCCCAAGGACACCGTCGAACGTGCCACCAAGCGCGGCAGCGGCGAGCTGGAGGGTGTGAGTTACGAGGAAATCCGTTACGAGGGATACGGTATCGGCGGGGCTGCGGTCATCGTCGATTGCATGACGGACAATCGTGTGCGTACGGTTGCCGAGGT
>DATFUO010000184.1:0-2830 GCA_035260785.1 Burkholderiales bacterium | reverse complement strand
GCCCCTCCTTTTCGGCCGCCTGACTGCGGGCGACTACGAAGACGCGATCGCAAAGGATCCGCGCATCGACAAACTGCGCGACAAGATCGTCTGCGTCGAGGACAAGCAATTCACCAGGGATTACCACGATCCCGAAAAGCGGTCGATCGCCAATGCGCTGACGGTCGAGTTCGTTGACGCCAGGAAACTGAAGGAAATCGTGGTCGAATATCCGATCGGCCACAAGCGCCGCCGCAAGGAAGGCATGCCGGTGCTGGTGGAAAAATTCAAGACCAACCTGGCGCGCCGCTTCCCGACCCGGCAGCAAAAGGCAATCCTCGACCTGTGTCTCGATCCAAAGAGGCTGGCTGCGACACCGGTAAACGAATTCGTGGACCTGATGGTCATCTGACCCCCCGATGCGAACCGCCGCCTTGTTGCTGTTCGGATTTTCCTCAGCGCTCCCCGCCTGGGCGGATTCCAATCCGATGCACCCGGGAACCTGGGAATTCACCCGTTCGGGCGGCATGGCGGCGAACCTGATAGGCCGCTTCTGCGTTACCGCAACCGACATCGCCGATCCGATGTCCCCCGTCAACGGCTTTCTATCGCGTGAAGATAAAAGCAACTGCAAGGACTGGAAAATCGAATGGCAAGGCGATCGCGGACAATACTCCGGCTCATGCCGGCTGGGCGGAAAGGCCGCCGAGGTCAGCGGCCGCATCGTGGCCGCTGCGCAAACCTATTCCGACACGCAAAATGTAAAGAAAGACGGCGACATTGCGGTCTCCCCCATACTGGACATCATCAACGGCCAGCGCCTTGGTCCTTGCGCCAATTGACGAATTTCTTCCTGGAGATTCCACCATGACCCACAACCTGTTCAAAACACTCCAAGATTTTTCTCCCGGTTCCGGCAAAAAGGGCAAGTTCTACTCTCTACCGGCGCTGGAGAAAGCCGGCATCGGCAGAATTTCCCGCCTGCCGGTTTCGATCCGCATCGTGCTCGAATCGGTGTTGCGCAACTTCGACGGCAAGAAGGTCACCGAGGAGCATGTCCGGCAGCTCGCGGCCTGGGCGCCAAACGCGTCCCGTACGGACGAAATCCCCTTCGTCGTCGCCCGTATCGTGCTGCAGGATTTCACCGGCGTGCCACTCCTGGCCGACCTGGCCGCCATGCGCGGGGTAGCCGCGAAGATGGGAAAGAATCCGAAGGTCATCGAACCGCTGGTTCCGGTCGACCTGGTCGTCGATCATTCCGTGCAGATCGATCATTACGGCACGAAAGACGCACTCGACCTGAACATGAAACTGGAATTCCAGCGCAACAAGGAGCGCTACCAGTTCATGAAATGGGGGATGCAGGCGTTCGACACGTTCAAGGTCGTGCCGCCCGGCGTAGGCATCGTGCACCAGGTGAATCTCGAGTACCTCGCGCGCGGCGTGCACGCAAAAGACGGCGTCTACTATCCCGACACGCTGGTCGGCACCGATTCGCACACCACTATGATCAACGGCATCGGCGTGGTCGGCTGGGGCGTCGGCGGCATCGAAGCGGAAGCCGGCATGCTCGGCCAGCCGGTCTATTTCCTGACGCCCGACGTCGTCGGCGTGCATTTAAAGGGCAAGCTGCGCGAAGGCGTGCTGGCCACCGACCTGGTTCTGACCATCACCGAGTTGCTGCGCAGGGAGAAAGTCGTCGGCAAGTTTGTCGAGTTCTTTGGCGAAGGCACGGCAAGCCTGCCGCTGCCGGACCGCGCGACCATCGGCAATATGGCGCCGGAATACGGCGCCACCATGGGGTTCTTTCCGGTAGACGATGTCACCATGGAATATTTCAAGGGCACCGGCCGCACCAAAGAGGAAATAGACGCGTTCGCCGCGTATTTCAAGGCACAGAAACTGTTCGGAATTCCGACGAAGGGCGAAATCGATTACTCGAAGACGGTTGAACTCGACCTGGGCAGCGTCACGCCATCTGTGGCCGGACCCAAGCGCCCGCAGGATCGCATCGAGATCGGCAACGTGAAGAAGAAGGTGACCGAATTGTTTTCCAAACCGGTCGCCGAAAACGGCTTCGCCAAGAAGCCCGAAGACCTCCGCAAGCGATTCAGGACGCGCGACGGCCTCGACATCGGATCGGGCGACATCATGATCGCCGCGATCACGTCATGCACCAACACTTCCAATCCCGGCGTGCTGATTGCCGCGGGCCTGCTCGCGAAAAAAGCCGTCGAGAAAGGCCTGACAGTCAAGCATCACATCAAGACCTCGCTTGCCCCCGGATCGCGCGTGGTCACCGAATACCTGACGGCGTCAGGCCTGTTGCCCTACCTCGAGCAACTCGGCTTCACGGTGGCTGCCTATGGCTGCACCACCTGCATCGGCAACGCCGGGCCGCTGGCCGAGTCGATCGACGAAGCGATCGTCGCCAACGACATGGTCTGCGCGGCCGTACTGTCGGGAAACCGTAATTTCGAAGCGCGCATTCATCCGAACCTGCGCGGTAACTTCCTCGCCAGCCCGCCCCTGGTCGTGGCCTACGCGATTGCCGGCACGGTGCTCAAGGACCTGATGACCGAACCGCTGGGGACCGGGAAGGACGGCAAGCCGGTTTATATCGGCGACATCTGGCCGACCTCGAAGGAAGTCCACGCACTCATGAAATACGCGACCGATTCCAGGACCTTCCGGCGGCTGTACGGTAATCTCACGAAGGATCATCCGCTGTGGAACGGCGTGCCCTCCGCTTCCGGCCAGGTGTACGACTGGCCGAAGTCGACCTACATTGCAGAGCCGCCATTCTTCGAAGACTTCGGCATGCACCCCGGATCGATCGGCAAAATCGCGG
>DATFUO010000183.1:0-5888 GCA_035260785.1 Burkholderiales bacterium | reverse complement strand
ATCGCATTCTGGTCGACCAGGGGTTGCGGCGCATCCGTGCGGGACGCGCTCGCGCCGGAATCGATGCGTTGCTGCGCGTGGCGGGACGGGATTCATCGCGCGTATCCGCCTATGATCTCGGGTTCGTGGTCGGACCGCGGCTCAACGCCGCCGGGCGGCTCACCGACATGTCGGTCGGCATCGAGTGCCTGCTTACGCAGGACCCGAGCCGGGCCGCGGAACTGGCGAAACAACTCGATGCGCTCAACCGGGAACGCCGCGATATCGAAGCCGGCATGCAGGAGACGGCGCTGGCACTGGTGGACAAAATTGATGTTGCCGACAGCTTCAGCCTGAGCCTTTACGACGAATCCTGGCATCAGGGCGTGATCGGCATCCTCGCCGCACGGCTGCGCGAACGCTTTCACCGCCCGGCCATCGCTTTTGCCCCCGCCGACGAAGGCGCGGCAAAGGGGTCGGGGCGATCCATTCGCGGACTGCATTTGCGCGATGCGCTCGACCTTGTCACCAAGCGCCACCCCGGATTGATCCTGCGCTTCGGCGGTCACGCCGCCGCCGCCGGACTGACCGTCCGGCGCGGCGATATCCCGCAATTCGCTGCGGCCTTCGAAGGGGTCGTGCGCGAACTCGTTGGTCCCGCCGAGCTCGAGCGCCTGATCGAGACTGACGGCGAACTGTCGCCGTCGGACGTGAATCTCGATTTCGCAGAGGCACTCGGCGCGCAGGTGTGGGGTCAGGGATTTGCCGTGCCGAGTTTTTTCGACGATTTCGAGGTGATGGAACAGCGCGTCGTCGGCGGACGGCACCTGAAGCTGCGCCTGCGCCGGCCGGGCAGGCAAGACTTGCTGGACGCGATTGCGTTCGGACAAGAGACCCCCCTTCCCCGGACGGTTGCCGCGGTTTACCGTGTGCAGGTCAACGAGTACAACGGTAATCGCACGGTGCAACTGGTCCTGGACCATTGGCAGCCGCGCGCAGACGCAGGAGGAGTCCCTGGAATTGATCTGGTTGCACGGCACTGAGCTCGAAAGGTTGCCGGCATTTGCCGCAAGCCTGGCCATCGGTTTGCTGATGGGCCTGGAACGCGAGCGTCATCCCGGCGCGAAGGCCGGGCTGCGCACCTTTGCGCTCGTCGCGCTATTCGGAGCAGCAAGTGCGCTGCTCAGCGAAAAAACCGGTTCGCCAGCCATGCTCATCGTCGGCCTGCTGCTTGTCGGTGCCACGATCATCGCCGCCTATGCCCGGGACGAAGAGCAACACGAACCCGGAACCACTACGGTAATCGCACTGGTCGTCTGCTACGCCTTGGCCGCGATGGTCTGGCTCGGCTTCCGGTCGCTGGCCGTGATGCTGGCGATCGTCACCACGAGCCTGCTTTACTTTAAGGCCGAGTTGCGCGGCATCACCGAAAAGCTCGAGCGTCGCGATCTGATCTCCATTCTGCAGTTCGCCGTGCTGACTTTCATTGTATTGCCGATTCTGCCCGACCAGGACTACGGCCCCTATGCCGCGTTGAACCCCTATCAGATCTGGGCCGTCGTGGTGTTGATTTCCGGGGTCAGTCTGGCCGGATACGTTGCCATGCGCATGGTCGGACTGCGCTACGGCGCCCCGCTGCTCGGTGTATTCGGCGGCCTGGTGTCGAGCACTGCAACGACACTGGTCTATGCGCGCCATGGACGCGCTCATGAAGGCCTGCGTAGCACGGCCGTCACCGTCATCGTGCTGGCCAACCTGATGCTCCTGGTACGCCTGGCAATCCTTACGGCGTTCATCTCGCCGGCGTTGCTGCGTACCCTGCTTCCGGTGCTCGGCGGGAGTTTGCTTCTCGGTATGGCCGGCCTCGCGTATGGCAAAGCCTGGCGCGCGCCGGACGGCGCCCTGCCAACACCCGACATAAACAATCCAACGGAAATACGCACTGCATTGACTTTTGCGGCGATTTACGCGGTCGTACTCCTGCTCGCTGCGTGGTTTTCCGATATAGCCGGAACTGCTGGCCTGTACGCGGTTGCCCTGGTCTCCGGCCTGACCGACGTGGATGCCATCACCCTTTCGAGCCTGCGTCTGTTCAACATGGGCAATCTGGCCGGCGGGCAGGTTGCGACTGCCGTCGTGCTTGCGATCATCGCGAACACCGTCTTCAAGCTCGGCCTGGTCCTGGTGGTGGGCGGCCGGCCACTGTTCGGCCGCTGTGCCGGGACCATGGCGGCCGCTACGGTCGGACTGGTCGCCGCGCTTGCGCTCATCAAATAGCCGGGCTTGCGGGCGACATCAGTTAAAATGCGCACCTTGCAATATTGCAACGCCAACCGGACCCGATTTCCACATGGAAGCAGAAATACTCAACGCATTGGCCAACCAGCTCGACGGTCTCGATTCCCGCACCAAAGAGCTGCGGAGGTACCTTTGACTTCGAGGGCAAACGCAATCGCCTGACCGAAGTCATCCAGCTCGCCGAAGACCCGGCGATCTGGAACGACGCGATGCGGGCCCAGGATCTGGGCCGGGAACGCAAGCAACTGGAATCCGTAGTCGCCACGCTGGAAAAGCTCGACCAGGGCTTACGCGACGCGCGCGACCTGTTTGCAATGGCACGCGCCGAAGATGACGATGCCGCACTGAATGCGATTGGCAAAGACATTGCGGACATGGAAAAAATCGTGGCCGGGATGGAATTCCGCCGCATGTTCTCCAATCCGATGGATCCGAACAACTGCTTCCTCGACATCCAGTCCGGCTCCGGCGGAACCGAGGCGCAGGACTGGGCATCGATGCTCGAGCGCATGTACCTGAAGTTCTGCGATCGGCGCGGCTTCCAGGTCGAGGTACTCGAAGAATCCCCGGGCGATGTCGCCGGACTCAAGAGCGCGGCGCTCAAGGTCAGCGGGGATTACGCCTTCGGTACGCTGCGCACCGAAAGTGGCGTGCACCGATTGGTGCGCAAATCGCCGTTCGATTCGAACGCGAGGCGCCACACGTCGTTCGCCAGCGTATTCGTTTATCCCGAGGTGGACGATACGATCGAGATCGCCATCAATCCCGCGGATCTGCGCGTCGATACGTTCCGCGCCAGCGGCGCAGGCGGCCAGCACATCAACAAGACTGACTCCGCCATCCGCATAACCCATAATCCTACCGGCATTGTCGTTCAGTGCCAGAGTGACCGCTCCCAGCACCGCAATCGCGCGGAAGCGATGTCCATGCTCAAGGCTCGCCTTTACGAACTGGAAATGCGCAAGCGCAACGAAGAAAAGCAGGCCATGGAGGATTCCAAGACGGACATCGGCTGGGGGCACCAGATCCGCTCCTATGTGCTGGACCAGTCGCGCATCAAGGATCTGCGCACGAACGTGGAAA
Source organism: Burkholderiales bacterium (assembly GCA_035260785.1). GTDB lineage: Bacteria > Pseudomonadota > Gammaproteobacteria > Burkholderiales > JACQAP01 > JACQAP01. Next base: position 2,528 of record DATFUO010000183.1, on the reverse strand, counting down.
GGGGCGACACCCAGTCGGTCCTCGATGGCGACCTCGACGATTTCATCAATGCCTCCCTCAAACAGGGCGTATAGCAATGGCTGACGACAACGGGAAACACCCCCCTACCGATCCGCCTGACGAAAACCAGATCATCGCCGAGCGACGGGCCAAACTGCGTGATCTGCGTGCCCTGGGCAACGCGTTTCCAAACGACTTCCGTCGCGCCCATCTGTCCGCCGATCTGCATAGGGGCTACGACGCAAAGTCCAACGAGGAACTGGAAGCGGCGGCAATCACGGTGGCGGTCGCCGGACGCATGATGCTCAAGCGCGTGATGGGCAAAGCCAGCTTTGCCACACTGCAGGATATGTCCGGCCGCATCCAGCTTTATGTCACCAACGACGTCGCCGGAGAAACGGCGCACGCCGCGTTCAAACATTGGGATCTGGGCGACATTCTTGGCGCCGAGGGCACGCTGTTCAAGACCAGGACAGGTGAACTGACTATCAAAGCCAGCGCGGTTCGGCTGTTGTCGAAATCGCTGCGCCCGCTGCCGGAAAAATTCCACGGGCTCGCCGACCAAGAACAGAAATACCGGCAGCGTTATCTGGACCTGATCACCAATCCGGAATCGCAGCGGGTGTTCAAGGCGCGCTCTGGCATCATCCAGGCGATGCGCGAATTTTTCGTGGCGCGTGGCTATCTCGAGGTGGAAACTCCGATGATGCAGCCGATACCCGGCGGTGCGGCCGCGCGCCCGTTCATGACCCATCACAATGCGCTCGACATGGAACTCTATCTGCGCATCGCCCCGGAACTCTATCTGAAACGCCTGGTCGTGGGCGGCATGGAGAAAGTGTTCGAGATCAATCGTAATTTCCGCAATGAAGGCATGTCGACCCGGCACAATCCCGAGTTCACCATGCTGGAGTTCTATGAGGCCTATCAGGATTATCATTACCTGATGGATCTCACCGAAGAACTGCTGCGCGGGCTGGCCCAAAAGGTGAACGGCGCCACAATGCTGCCCTACCAGGGCGACTCCATCGATCTGGGCAAACCATTCGACCGCCTGACCATGGCCGAGGCCATCGCCAAGTACAACCCCGGGTATTCGATGCAGGACCTGTCGAAAATTGAAACCCTGCGCGCCGCGCTGGAGCGCTTCAAGGTTGAGGTTTTCCCCACTGATGGGCTAGGCCTCTTGCAACTCAAGCTCTTCGAACGAACCACCGAAGACAAACTGATCCAGCCGACTTTCATCGTCGCCCATCCGACGGACGTTTCGCCCCTGGCGCGCAGCAACGACAAAAACCCGGCGGTAACCGACCGCTTCGAGCTTTTCATCACCGGCCGTGAACTGGCCAATGGTTTCTCGGAGCTTAACGATCCGGAAGACCAGGCCGCACGGTTTCAGCAACAGGTGCAGGCCAAGGAAGCCGGGGACGAAGAGGCGATGTACTACGACGCCGATTACGTGCGTGCACTGGAATACGGACTGCCCCCCACAGCGGGAGAGGGCATCGGCGTCGACCGCCTGGTCATGCTGTTCACCGACTGTGCCAGCATCCGCGACGTCATCCTGTTTCCGCAGATGCGGCCCGAGTAAGACATTCTCCACCCAACACGGAGGCACGGAGGACACGGAGTTCACAGAGAAAACCAGAGAATGAAATAGAAATACACGGGGAATGTTTCGACTAATGGCCAATAGTTATTCTTGGCACTCTTGGACACTTTAGTTTGGCCTTTCCTCCGTGATCTCCGTGCCTCCGTGTTGGGTTTTGACTTTTTTTTAGCGGGACTAATTCATGACCAAATCCCCCGACATCCTCTGGCAACCGTCGAAGGAACGCATCGCCCGCTCCAACATCAGCGCGTTCATCAAGCTGGTCAACAAGCGCTGGCAGGCCGGTGTCGCCGATTCGAACGCGTTATATGAGTGGTCGATACGTCAGCCTGAAGAGTTCTGGACCGCAGTGTGGGATTTCTGCGGCGTCATCGCGGACAGCCGCGGCGAACGCGTACTGGTCGATGGCGACAAGATGCCGGGCGCGCAATGGTTTCCGGACGCGAGTCTGAATTTCGCGGAGAACCTGCTGCGCCGGCGCGACGATGAGACCGCCATGGTGTTCTGGGGCGAGGATAAGGTCCGTCGCCGCATGAGCTTCGCGGAACTCTACGACGCCGTTTCCCGCACGGCGCAGGCCATGTCCGAAACCGGCGTCAAGCAAGGCGATCGCATTGCGGCCTTCCTGCCGAACATGCCCGAGACGATCATCTTCATGCTGGCGGCGTCCAGCCTCGGCGCAGTCTGGTCGTCGTGCTCGCCCGATTTCGGCGCACAAGGTGTAATCGACCGCTTCGGTCAGATCGCACCGGTGGTCCTGTTTGCGGTGGAGGGGTATCACTACAACGGCAAGGTCATCGACACCCTGCCGCGCCTTGCGGATATCGCCAGGAATCTCCCGACACTGAAATGCACCGTGATCGTGTCGTACACGCGCGAGCGCCCCGACACCTCCTCCATTCCGAAGTCCGTGCAT
>DATFUO010000182.1:0-8363 GCA_035260785.1 Burkholderiales bacterium | reverse complement strand
AGGGGTGCTACTTTCTTCGAGGAAGACCACCTTGGCGCCAAGTATTCAAGCGATGATAAAGTTGTTCTAACGCATTTCCACCTCGTCACGCCGTCACGAATAGGCGGCCATGGGCCGCATGAGTAGAATTGTAGTTCCGGCATCACGCCGCGCTGTGCGAGGCATGAGCCTGTACTGAAACACGCCGAAGGCCGAGGCGTGTTTTCACCTCGTCACGGCCTCTCGGAGTTCTTATGGCCATCGACGCAATGAACCACTTCACGGTCCTGACTAGGGACCTCGATGTCACGAGGGATTTTTATGTCGGCATCCTGGGCCTGAAGGAAGGGTATCGTCCCCCCCTGAGTTTTCCCGGCATCTGGCTGTACGCGGGCGCGCAACCGGTATTACATGTGGTGGCGGGCCGGCCTTTGCCGGAACCCCCTGCCGGCGTACTCGACCACATGGCGTTTTCCGCGTCGGACTTGCCTGCCATCGCAGACCGGCTCAAGGCCAGCGGCGTCAAATACGAATTGCGTAGGCAACCCGATTCCGGCGTCTGGCAGTTGTTCTGCTTCGACCCAAGCGGCGCGCGAGTCGAACTGGATTTCTCCCCTGGCGAACCTGCCCCAGGCTAACCGCTGCGCGGGGAATCAACGCACGCGCAGCGCCGGAATCTTCTCGAATTCGATCTTCAGAAATTCCGTAAAGGCGCGAACCTTCGCGGACACGTGCCGCCCCGACGGATAGACGGCATTGATTTCACCGGGCGGATAGGCGAAGTCGCGGAGTATTTCCTGCACTTTGCCCGCCTTCAGATCATCCTGGATCAGCCATGCCGGGCTCGCAGCGATGCCGATGTCGGCCATGACCGCCTGCCTGATCGCTTCGCCGTTGTTCGCGCGCAGGGTGCCCGAAACCTTTACCCGGATCTCGCCGTCCCTGCCCTGAAATACCCATTCATTGCCGGTGGACAGATACGCATAGAGGATGCAATTGTGGTCCACTAAATCTTGCGGTGTCTTCGGCGTGCCATTTTTCCTCAGGTAGCCGGGTGTCGCGATGATGCAGCGCTCCGAAGTGCCGATGCGCCGCGCCGCGAGGCTGGAATCGATCAGCCGGCCGATGCGGATGGCCACATCCACTCCCTCCTCCACCAGATCCACGAAGCGGTCCGCGTAAGCGAGGTCGATCATCAAGCCCGGATGCATCGACTGGAACTTCAGCACCAGCGGACCCAGGTACATCTGGCCCAGTCCGATGGAGGAATTGATGCGCAGCACCCCTGTGAGTTGGGTCTGCAGCACGCCGAGATTGGCCTCCGCCTCGTTCACCGTGTCGAGGATGCGTTTCGAACTTTCGAAATAGGCGGAGCCGGCCTCGGTCAGCGACAACTGCCGCGTGCTGCGATTGAGCAGCCGGGTTTTCAACTGTCGTTCCAGCGCCGTCAGCTGTTTGCTCACGGTCGGCTGGGTCATGTTCATCTCGCGTGCGACCGCCGAAAAACTTCCAGTCTCGACGATTCGCACGAACAACCCCATTGCAGTCAATCGATCCATTGCGCCCTCGATCATGCCGAACTGGAATGAATCATATGCGACTTACCGGTCTTCATGTTTCGGCCGCGGAAGCCTACCTTTGCTGCCATGCAACAATTTCTGTTGCCGCTTGGGCAGATCAGAGGGAAATGACATGAAAACAATGCGATGGATTGTGGCCGTCCTGTTATTGCTGGCGACGACGGCGTTTGCAGAGGAATGGACCCTGGTGGCCCAGGACAACAACGAAATCGTGTTTGTCGACCGGACCAGCATTTACGAGGTCGGCAATCTGAAGAAAGCGCGCGTGCTCCGCAGCTTCAGTAAAGTACAGACGATCGGCGACGAGGCGTTTCCGCATAAATCGGAGATCCTGTTGTATGCGGTGCGCTGCGAAGACCGCAGCCTGGCCTTCGAACAATGGACGATGACTGCGGGCGAAATCGGCACCGGCGCGACAGTATGGGCCGGCCAGGTCGAACAACCTTCGCTCTACCGGGATCCGAACGATCCGACGTTCGTCAGCATGATCGCTTCGGTCTGCAGCGGCTGAGCCCCCTCACCCCATCCCTCTCCCCCCGAAATCGGGTGGAGAGGGTGAGTGAAGGTCGGCGACCATTTGGCCGCGCTCACGTTAGCAGCCCTACTTCAGTTAGTTTTGCCTTGAGTTGATGTGCCAGGGGTAACCTGACTTGCTGGCGGAGCCGCAGGTTGCGGGGACGCCGGTGCGGCGGGCTTGCGCTGCTCGCCTTTGTAGTACTCGAGCCAGTGTTCTATGCCGCCCTCCTTCGCTTTCTCTGCGGCATCTTTCTGCGCACAGACGGCGCCCGCAATACCCATCGCGGTGATTGTCACCACGATCACGATTCCTTTTTGCTCATGCACGCCTGATACACCATGTCGCCAAAAAACTGGGCCGGCAGCAATTCGTTGCTGCTGTCCTTCCAGCTGGCGAGCCAGGTGTAGGCTTCAGCAACGGTCCTGTTGACGAAATCGATTTCATTCTGCGTTTCGTCGCCGTGCCATTTGATATTGACTTCTTCGCGCGGCTTGCCCTGTTCGAAAAAATAATACGCGGCTACCTGCAATTGTGCGGTGTACGCGCATAACTCGGTTTGATTCATCTGGCTGATGCGATCGGCGTGCACTGCCGTGGACATGAGCAACGCACACACCAGCAAGAAACTTTTTCTCATTGCAGCCCTCTGACAATTGGGAACAAGCTGCGGTGCAACGTGAAAAGCAGTGTATCAGAACGAGGAACGCGGACTACAATTCGTGCCGGCAGGCCCGCGCGAACCAGCCGGGCGAGCGGATCTGCGAGGCAATCCCCGCCCAGGACCAGCAGCCGGCGCGACGTCACTGGAGACCAAGATGAATCGAAGTCTGGCTTCCGCAATCGGTCTTTTCGCCCTAGGCAATGTATGCGCCATTCAAGTCACGGCCCATTCGCTTACGCTGGCCGAGTGCACCGAGGGTGGCGAGTTCATCCGCAACGCGGCGCTCGCCCGTGATAACGGCGTCACGCGCGAGTTTTTCGTCAACAAGCTCGTCGAGGATCTGATCGTGATCCAGTCGTTTCCGCCTCACCTGCGATGGTTCGTCCAGGATTCCGGCGACGAAAAATTCCTCAGCGAGGCCGTGTTCAGGGTATTCGACGAGCCCATGAAGGCGGAGCAGCATGAAGCCGCCTTCATCAGCGCCTGCATCCAGACAGCCGGGTCTGTCGAGGGCACCAAAATCTGATTCCTCACCGCAAAGGCGCAAAGACGCATAGGAAACGCAAAGGAAAGCGAAAATCGACAGTTTGTATCGGCACTCGATGCGCACTGGGGAAATGTCGCACCGGACGCTCATTGGTATTTCGCCCACTTTGAATTTCTTTGCGTTTCCTCCGCGCCTTTGCGCCTTTGCGGTTAGCGCTTGTTGAGTCTTTACCGCGTCAGCCAGGAAGGTGCTGGAGGATGCCGTCGAGCATTTTCTTGGCATCCCCGAACAACATGCGCGTGTTCTCCTTGTAGAAAAGAGGATTGTCGACGCCGGCATAGCCGGTCGCCATGCTGCGCTTGAACACCACCACGGTCCTGGCTTTCCACACTTCGAGCACCGGCATGCCGGCGATCGGGCTGTTGGGATCTTCCAGCGCTCCGGGGTTGACGATATCGTTGGCGCCGATCACGAGAACAACGTCGGCATGCGGCAGGTCATCGTTGATCTCGTCCATCTCGAGGACGATGTCGTAAGGCACCTTGGCTTCCGCGAGGAGCACGTTCATGTGCCCGGGCAGTCGACCCGCGACCGGATGGATGCCAAACCGGACATTGATCTTCCTGGCGCGCAATCGCTTGGTGATTTCGCTGACCACGCCTTGCGCCTGAGAGACTGCCATGCCGTAACCCGGCACGATGACGACTTCTTTCGCGTCGCTGAGCATCGCGGCCACTTCTTCCGAGCTCGTGGCAATCACTTCGCCCTGTGGAACCGCGGCCGCCGAACCGCCGCCGGTTCCGAAGCCGCCCATGATCACTGCGACGAAATTGCGGTTCATCGCGCGGCACATGATATAGGAAAGTATTGCGCCGCTTGAGCCGACCAGCGCGCCGGTGACGATCAGCAGATCGTTCGACAGCATGAAACCGGTCGCCGCGGCAGCCCATCCTGAATAGCTGTTAAGCATCGATACCACCACCGGCATATCCGCGCCGCCAATGGCCGCGACCAGGTGCACACCGAGAAACAGCGCGATCGCCGTCATCACCAGCAGCGGCACCAGGCCGTCGTGTGTCGAGGCTGCCGCCAGAAAAACGTAGCCCAGCCAGACCGAGGCCAGGATGGCAACGAGATTGAGCCAGTGCCGGCCCGGCAGCATCAGGGGCTTGCCGGAAATCGTGCCTTGCAGCTTTCCGAACGCGATGATCGAGCCGGTGAACGTGATTGCGCCGATGAAAACGCCGAGGAAAATCTCCACCTCGTGGATGGTTTTTTCCGTGCCTTCGAAATGCGCACCGGGGTCCAGGAAGCTGGCGACACCCACCAGCACTGCGGCGAGTCCGACGAAGCTGTGCAGCATGGCCACGAGTTGCGGCATCTGTGTCATCTCGACGCGCGATGCGACGAACACGCCGACGAGCGCGCCGACGATCATGGCCGGGAACAGCACCGCATAGCCGCTGGTGTGAATGCCGACGATGGTGGCGACGATGGCGATGACCATGCCGATGACGCCGAAAATATTCCCGCGGCGCGCCGTTTCCTGCTGGCTCAGACCGCCCAGGCTGAGGATGAAAAGGATCGCCGCGCCGATGTAGGAAACCGTGATGAATCCCGCTGCCATGTTTTTCCCTTTAGTCTCTTCTGAACATCCTGAGCATGCGCTGGGTGACCCAGAAGCCACCCGAGATGTTGATGGTGGCAATCAATACCGAAATCCCCGCAAGCACCAGCACGATCCAGGATGGATTGCCGATCTGCAGCAGCGCACCGATGACGATGATGCCGCTGATCGCGTTGGTGACGCTCATCAGCGGCGTGTGCAGTGCCGGTGCCACGTTCCAGATCACGTGGAAGCCGATGAAACACGCCAGCACGAACACCGTCAGATGCTGCATGAAGGCGGGCGGCGCATAGGCGCCGATCAAAATGAGCGCAAGCGCGCCGAGCGCCATCGCGATCAGCGAACCGCGGCCTTTCGAGGGCTTCGCCTCGTTTGTCGCTTTGGGCGCGGCTGCAGCGGCGGGTGCCGCGGCAATTGCCGGAACTTTCAGCGGCGGGGGCGGCCACGTGATGTTGCCCTGGTTGACGACCGTGGCGCCGCGGATGACGTCATCGTCCATGTTGACCACGATGTTGCCGTCTTTTTTCGGCGTGAGGTCGGACAGGAAATGGCGCAGATTGGTGCCATAGAGCTGGCTCGATTGGGTCGCCAGGCGGCTCGGCAGATCGGTATAGCCGATGATCGTCACGCCGTTGCGCACGGCGACTTCGCCCGGCTTCGTGTAGTCGCAGTTGCCGCCCTGCTCCGCGGCCAGGTCGACGACGACGCTGCCCTGGCGCATGGAGTCCACCATCGCGCCGGTGATCAGCTTGGGCGCGGGCTTGCCCGGAATGAGCGCCGTGGTGATGATGATGTCGACATCCTTCGCCTGGGCGGCGAACAGATCCATTTCCGCCTTGATGAACTCGGGGCTCATCTGCTTGGCATAACCGCCGCCGCCGGAGCCTTCTTCCTTGAAATCGAGTTCGAGGAATTCCGCGCCCATGCTTTCGATCTGCTGCTTCACTTCGGGGCGCACGTCGAATGCCCTGACGATCGCGCCCAAGCTGTGCGCCGTGCCGATCGCGGCGAGGCCCGCCACGCCGGCGCCGATCACCATGACCTTGGCGGGCGGCACTTTGCCCGCGGCCGTGATCTGGCCGGTGAAGAAACGGCCGAAGTGTTGCGCGGCTTCGATCACGGCCCGATAGCCGGCGATGTTGGCCATCGAACTCAAGGCGTCGAGTTTCTGCGCGCGGGAAATGCGCGGCACAGCGTCCATTGCAATCACGGTCGCGCCGTGCGCCTTGAGCCGCGCCATCAGATCGGGATTCTGCGCCGGCCAGATGAAGCTCAGCAACGTACTGCCTTCGCGGAGCAAATCGGCTTCATGCACGCCCAGTTTCGGCTGCTGTTCCGGCGCGCGCACTTTCAGCACGATGTCCGATTGCGCCCAGAGCGCGCGCGTGTCCGCCACGATTTCTGCGCCGGCTGCACGATAGGCATCGTCGGCGAACTGCGCGCCTTCGCCTGCACCGGCCTCGATGGCCACCGCGTACCCCAGTTTGGCAAGTTGCCCCACTGTCTCCGGCGTAGCGGCGACCCGCTTCTCGCCTGCGTGGACTTCCTTGGGAATGCCGATCTTCATTTCGATGTGCTCTCCATTCGTATCCTTCGGTCCATCATCGATGCTTGTATTTGGCCAGTTCCAGCTTGCCGATCTGGTTGCGATGCACTTCATCCGGGCCGTCCGCGATACGCAGCAGGCGCGCCAGCGCGTAGGCCACGCCGATGCCGAAGTCATTGCTGAGCCCGGCTGCGCCGAAGGCCTGGATCGCCCAGTCCACGACCTTGCACGCCATATTCGGCACGGCAACCTTGATCATGGCAATTTCCGCCCTTGCGCCCTTGTTGCCCACAGTGTCCATCATGTATGCGGCATGCAGGGTGAGGAAGCGGCTCTGGGCGATGGCGATGCGCGACTCGGCGATGCGCTCGAGCGTGACGGTCTGCTCGGCCACAGGTTTGCCGAAAGTTACCCGATTCAGGGTGCGTTTGCACATTGCTTCGAGCGTGCGCTCCGCAAGACCGATCAGGCGCATGCAGTGATGAATGCGGCCCGGTCCCAGACGTCCCTGCGCGATCTCGAAGCCGCGGCCCTCGCCCAGCAGCATGTTGGACGCGGGGACGCGCACATCCTTGAACAGCACCTCGCCCGTCCTGTCCGGCATGCCGTAGAAGCCGAACACCGGCAACGCACGCTGCACGTCCACGCCCGGCGTATCGCGCGGCACGAGAATCATCGACTGCTGTTTGTGCCGGTCCGGATTGTCCGGATCGGTCTTGCCCATGAAGATGAAAATCTTGCAGCGCGGATCGACCGAACCGGTCGCATACCACTTGCGTCCGTTGATCACATAGTCATCGCCATCGCGACCGATGGAAGATTCGATGTTGGTCGCGTCGCTGGATGCCACCCCGGGTTCGGTCATGGCGAAACACGAGCGGATTTCCCCGGCGAGCAGAGGGACCAGCCATTTCTTCTTCTGCTCTTCGGTGCCGTAACGGGCCAGCACTTCCATGTTTCCGGTATCGGGCGCCGCGCAATTGAACGCCTCGGGCGCGAGCAGGGAACGGCCCATGATCTCGCACAGCGGCGCATACTCGAGGTTGGTCAATCCGGCGCCATGCCCCGAATGCGGCAGGAACAGGTTCCAGAGCCCCGCAGCCTTGCCCTTGGCCTTGACCTCTTCGATGACCGGCGCCACTTTCCAGGCCCCGACTTCCTCGGCTTCGCGGAAATAGCGCTGCTCGTTCGGATAAATATGCTCGTCCATGAAGGACAGCAGGCGCTTCTGCAGATCTTTCACTTTCTGCGAGTGCTCGAAATCCATTTTCCGTCCCCCTTTCGATTGCCTTCGTCTGCGGCGGTTTTCCGCGGATTACCGATCCATAACGCCCTCGTGGGTCCGCCTCTCATTCGGGGAAGGAGTTGCCCGGCTTCCGAGCTACCGCTGCGAAAGCCCAGTCACCAATTAAAAAAGACCCCACGAGGGTCTTTTTAATTGGCGGTGGACGCAGTCTAGCGCGAACCCGTCTCTTGCGATTTTCCCACATAACAGGGAAAAATACAGGGAAAATTCGCATTTCCGAAGGTCTGAATTTCGCCCTAATCCATAGAAACCCGCATCCAGAGCCAATCTCCAGCCCTCCATTCTATTTTTTGCGTAAATCGGAACAGGGAATTAACAGAGGCGTATCAGAGAAATTACTGCCAAGGAACAGGGAATTTGCGAGTGACTTCATTGGAAATATCGTGCCACGGTTTTCGCAAGGTTCTGGTGCATCAAGGGCACTCAAAGCGAGGATACGCATCAGTTTGATGGACGCATCGATCATCGTGTCAGCGCTTGGTCCCAGATTGTTCGCAGCGAGGCGCCTGCGCGAGGCCGGCCTCGTCCGAACGAGAATTGGTGTTTGTGGATTCTATGTGCAAGCTCGATCCCGGTAATCGTGACCACCGCATTGGCGAATGACTTGAAGCCTCGCATGGGTCCGCACCTTTGCTTGATCGCTCGATGATCTTGTTCAAC
>DATFUO010000181.1:0-22470 GCA_035260785.1 Burkholderiales bacterium | reverse complement strand
CGATTCTCGTCCCGTCGCGCACCACCACGAACGCCACCACTTCCTCGCCCCACTCCGGATGCCGGCGTCCGACCACCGAGACTTCGCTGACCGCCGGATGGCGCAGCAATACCTCCTCGACTTCGCGCGGATAGATGTTGGAGCCACCGCTAATGATCATGTCCCTGGAGCGGTCGCGCAATGTCAGGAAACCGTCCTCATCGAACGACCCGACGTCGCCGGTGTGCAACCAGCCGTTGCGCAATGCATCCGCGCTGGCATCCGGATTTTTCCAATAGCCGCGCATCACAACGTCGCCGCGCACCAGCACCTCGCCGGTCTCCCCGGCCGGCAGGGGATTGTCCTGCGCGTCCGCCACCCTCACTTCTACCGGCGGCTGCGCCACGCCCACCGACGCCAGACGCTGCTCGTAGCGCGGATGCCCGCGGTCATTGCTGTGACGGCGCGAGAGCACGGTGATGGTCATCGGTGCCTCGCCCTGCCCGTAGATCTGCACGAATCTCGGGCCGATCGCGCAGAGCGCATTGCGAATGTCCTCGAGGTACATCGGGCCGCCGCCATAGACGATGGTCTTCAGCCCGTCGAGCGGCGGATGGCGATCGCGCGCATGAGCCACGAGGCGGTGCACCATCGTCGGCGCCGCGAACATCGACAGGCCCCGCCACGTGGAACAGAGCCTGAAGATTTCGTCCGGCTCGAAGTGGCCGCTTTCGGGAATGACCTGGTTCGCGCCCGCCAGCAAGTGCGGGAAGTTGTACATGCCGGAGCCGTGGGACATGGGCGCGGCATGCAAAATGCAGTCCTCAGGCGCAATGCTGTCCACGGCGGCAAAATAGGACAGGGTTGCCGACAGCAGGTTGCGATGGGTAATCATCACGCCCTTGGGGCGTCCGGTCGTCCCGCTGGTATAGAACAGCCAGGCCACCTCATCGGGGCCGGCGCCCTGCATGGGCATCGTGCGATCGCCCGCGGTGAGGCGCGAGTACTCCGTCGACCCGGTTTCGATGACGCGTTCAAGCACCGGCAGGTTGCCGCGCAGGCCTGCGAGCGAATCCGCCAGTCCCGGAGTCGCGAAACAGATGCGCGATCCGGAGTTGTCGAGGATGTACTCGAATTCGCGCAAATGCAGCTTGGCATTGATCGGCACCGCGGCCAGACCGGCGTGCCAGATCGCGTACCAGACCTCGACATACTGGGGGCAGTTGTCCATGGCCAGCGCGACCCGGTCCCCCGGGCGCAGGCCGAGCGAATCGCGCATCGCAGCTGCCATCCGCGAAACGCGATTCATCAGATCGCCGTAAGTCACCCATACCCGATCGCCCAGCGAGACCGCCGGACGGTCGGGAAATGTCCCCGCCGTGCGCTCAAGGAGGCGGGCGATGTTCATGGCTATCTGAGGGGCGAGGGGCGAGGAAAGAATCGATTTAGCGGATTTGAAGTGTCAAGGCTTTACCGGATGAGAACTGCCGGACTTGAGTTTCGCGTCCGTGCGGGCAAGTTATTCACTCGGCGCTCTACCCTCTGCCCTCGTCCCTCGCCCCCGCCTTTCTCACCCTTCGCTTCCCGATCCAACGCCGAGCCCGCCGGCAAAGCGCATGTGCCAGATATCGTGGCCCTGTATAAAATCGTTCTTCCCCGACTTGTCTTCGCCGCGCATCAGCCATAACGGCTGGTCGTAGATGTTGAATGGCGCATTGTCCCGGCGCTGGTCGCGCAGCGAGCGGTCGTAATGAGAAGTTGCGGGCATGTAACGCATGATCAACGCGGCACGGCGCTGGCCCGAGGTATTGGCGAGCGAGCCGTGGATCATGCGCACATCGTGCAGCGACATCTGCCCGGGCTCCAGTTCGACGTTCACGGCTTGCGATTCGTCGAACTGGTCGCGATCGAGTTCGAGGTTGAGCACGAGGTTGCTGCGATCGCTGACATGGTGCCTGTACAGCTCCTTGCGTTTGTGCGACCCGGGAATGAACCGCATGCAGCCGTTAGCGATCGATACCGGATCGATTGCGATCCACACTGAACAGGTCGCCAGGGGGCGCATCGGCCAGTATTCCCCGTCCTGATGCCAGGGTACTTCCCTGCCCTTGACCGGCGGCTTGCACAATATCCTGCTGATCCAAAGCACGATGTCCGGTCCGACGACCTGCTCCATCATGTCCAGCACGGCCGGATGCCGGGCTGCGGCCATGAACGGATTCATGTCCGATCCGCCGGTTGGCGGAAGCATATGCGGATTGGCGAGATCTTCCTGGGCGACATCCGTATACGAGACCAGCAACCGGTCGAGACTTTCCCGAAGGCGCTGCAGCAGCGGATCGGGCAGGCGATACCGCGGGAAGACATATCCGTGTTCGTGATAATGCGCGAGCTCGTCGAGGCTCAATGCTGCGTTCATGTTGTGGTTTTCCGGCGGACTGAAGGCAGGCCGATGCTAGCACAAGGCCCGGCCTGCATAACGCTGCGCTGCACCGGCGGCGCGAGCCATCGACGGGTCCTGCAAACCGGAACAACCGGTATCTCGACGGGGTCGCGGTGCGTGTTCGAATGCGGTAGGCTTTTGCCCCTCCGCAGGCCGGATCGTATTACCGGCCTGCGGTGACGGCCGGCCCGAGACCGGCATGAACATCATCCACGCATCGAATATTGGAGAACAAAAAATGAAACTGGTGAAGGGATTACTGTTAATGGTGCTTGGCGTCTCGACGGGATCGCTGTTTGCCGTCGAGGCGCCCGAAATGAACATCGAACATTCCATCGTGATCAACGCGCCGCCGGAAGTCGTGTGGGACGTCGTCAGCGACTTCAACGGACTGCCGCGCTGGCTGTCGACGATCACCGCGAGCCGCATCGTTCTGGGCAAGAATCGTGAGGTCGGCGCGATTCGCGAACTGACGCGAGCCAACGGCACCAAGGTGCAGGAAAAGCTGATTGCCTACGAGCCGTGGAATATGTCGCTGGGTTATACCTATATCGGAGGCCAGGTCGGCGCAACAGACTATTTCCCGACCATCACGGTATCCGATGCCGGTAATGGCAAAAGCAAAGTGGTGTGGAAGGCGCGATTCAAGCGCGTTGCCTACTGGACCGACGACCCGCCGGCGGGACAGGACGATGCCACGCCGCTCAACGTGCTGAACAAAGTTTATGCGATGGGACTCGAGAACCTGAAGAAAATCATCGAGGAAGGCCAGCAGTAAACCGCCCTTCGGGTCATGTCGATCCGCCGTCCGGCCGCACGCGCGGCCGGACGCGTTTCAGTCAACGGAGAACTCAATGGACGCATTTGCACTCGGCGGGAAAGTCGCCATCGTTACCGGATCCACGCGCGGCATCGGCCGTTCGATCGCCGAACACCTCGCGAAGGCCGGCGCAAAGGTGGTGATCTCGAGCCGCAAGGCCGATGTCTGCGCGCAAGTCGCGCAGGACATTCGCTCCTCGGGCGGCGATGCGATCGCGATTCCCGCCAATATCGGCGACAAGGCGCAACTGGAAGCCCTGGTGAGCCAGACGCGCAAGCACTACGGGAAGATCGACGTACTGGTATGCAATGCCGCCAGCAATCCCTACTACGGCCCGATGGCAAACATGCCGGACGACGCGTTCAACAAGATTCTGCAGAACAACGTCGTTTCGAATCACTGGCTTGCCAATCTGGTGCTGCCCGAAATGGCGCAAAGGAAAGAGGGCGCGGTGATCATCGTGTCCTCGATCGGCGGACTGAAAGGCACCTCAGTGCTCGGCGCCTACGCAATCTCCAAGGCCGCGGACATGCAGCTCGCGCGCAACCTCGCGATGGAATGGGGTCCTCACAATATACGCGTCAACTGCATCGCACCCGGCCTGGTGAAAACCGACTTCGCGCGCGCTCTTTGGGAGAACCGGGAAATCCTGCAACGCTACGAATCGCAGACGCCGTTGCGCCGCATCGGCGAGCCGGACGACATCGGCGGAATTGCGGTCTTCCTTGCTTCCCGTGCCGCGGCTTTCATTACCGGGCAGACGATTGTGGCCGACGGGGGCGTGACGATCGCGGGTTAACCGGTCGTTTCGGGCCGGTTTGCAGTGCGCATCGCGGCGAGATATTTTGACAGCAGTTCCTGCTCGGTGCGGGTGCGCTGGCTGGCAGGGCAGGGAAAGCGCAGCAACAAGGTTGTCTTTGCGCCATCGCCCAGCCGGATGCTCACGCGCGGTTCCGCCGACGGCATCACGATGAACTGCTCGCCTTCCAGTTCGCGCAGCGCGGCATGCGCAGGCGCCACGTATTCCGAACACACCGAGTTCGCGACCTCCGCGAGGATGCGCCGTGCCGTGTCGAGATCGCTGCCGCCGGCGAGCGGAATGCTCACCATGCCGAGCTGGTAGTCGCCAAGACGGGAATAGTTCTTCATTGCGTGGGTCACGTAGAAGCTGTTCGGAAATTGCACCACTTTGCCGGTAAACAGGTGTTCCTCGCTCATTTCGAGCACCGTCGTGGACAACAGCGTCTGGTCGATGACTTCGCCCTTGATGCCGTTGATCTCGATGACGTCGCCGAATCCGAAGCTGCCCGATGTGGTGCGATAGATATAGCCGAGGACGGAAGTGAACATCTCCTTGCCGACCAGCACCACGGCAACACTCAATGCCGCCAGCGACAACGCGGCGGCGCGGAGTTCCGCCCGCCACGTGAATATCAGCGCGATGAAGGCGATCAGAAGGGAGAAATTGCGCCAGAACACCGACGCGCGCAATTTCATTTCCCGCGACAGCCAGTCCCGGCCCCGCAATACCGCGGAGATCGCGATGTGGGCCAGGATCGCCGCCGCGACGATGACGATGGTCCAGAGCAATTCCGGAGCGAGCCCGGATAGGGAGAAATCGGATTTCATGATGTTCCAGGTACGAGGGGCGAGTAGGAGCCTAGAGCACTGAAGCCTTTATTCTTTCACTCGCCCCTCGTCCCTCTCCCCTTTTCCCTAGCTTCTATAGTCCACGCCCTTGCGATCGAGCATGCGCAGCAGCGCCTGCCACGCCTTGTTCACCTCGGCGCCGCCGGGCCCCTTGAACTGCTCGAAACCCTTCTGCGCGGTTTGTTCGTCGATGAGGCCGACTTCGACCTGGCCGCCGGCCAGCGCGTCGATCTGGATCTGGCAGGCGGTATCGAGGTAGTACATCAGCTCGAAGGCTTCGCTGACCGAATCTCCCAGCGTGAGCAGCCCGTGGTTGCGCAGGATCATGGCCTTGGACGTCTTGCCCAGATCCGCGGCCATGCGTTCCCGCTCGTCGAGTTCCAGTGCGATGCCTTCGTAGTCGTGGTAAGTCAGCATGCCGTAGTTGCGCAGCGCGTGCTGGCTCAGCGGCAATAATCCGTGCTTCTGCACCGACACGGCGACCCCGGCGCGCGTATGCGTATGGATGACGCAGTTGATTTCCGGCCGCGCCTCATGCACGCACCCGTGAATCACGAACCCGGCATAGTTCACGCCCAGCCCGGTGATATCGTCGATGACGTTGCCTTCATGGTCGATCTTGACGATGCTCGACGCGGTGATCTCGTCGAACATGAGTCCGTACGGATTGATCAGGATGTGCGGCGAACCCGGGACGCGCGCAGTGAAATGCGTGAAGATCAGGTCGGTCCAGCGGAACTGCGCCGCGAGCTGATACGCCGCTGCAAGCTCGCAACGCACTTCCCATTCCTCTGCGCTGACCCGGTCACGCACACTGCGGGCTTCGACGGATTTGAGTTTTCTGGCTTTGTCGGTCACGTAATGGTCCTCCTCGTACGCGCAATCATACACTTCGCTCCCGCACGCCGCCCACATCAGCCATCCAGCTCCGGGTAGTAACGGAAGATGCCGGACTGATTGAACGGGATGCGCCGCTTCGAAGCCAGGTAGGCTGCGATGTTCGCGCGCGCCGCGATGCGATCGTGTAATCCGACCAGCCCCGGGTAGTCCGGCTCCAGCCTTTTCATGGCTTTCGGAAACGCATAGCGCAGACCCGCAATCAACTGGAATACCGACAGATCGGCGTACGACAGCGTAGTGCCCGCCAGGTAACGCCGGCCCTTGCCTGACCCGGACAACACCTGTTCGAAATACCCGAGGAACTTCGGCATGCGCTCGGCTCGGAAATATTTCGTGCGCCGGCGCGCCTCGGCTTTTTGCTGGTGATAATAGAGCGTGTTGGCGATCGGATGATGCGTGTCGTGGATTTCCGTCACGAAATCGGCGATCGTGAGCTGCAATTGGCTGACCCAGATGCGCCCCGCTTCGTTTCGCGGCGCGAGGCCGTGACGCGGCCCGAGGTAGAGCAGGATGTTGGCGGTCTGGCCGATGATGTGTTTTCCCGCTTTCAGGAAAGGGGGCGCATAGGGTGCGGCGGCGAGCTTCTCGTCATCGAGAAATCGCTCCATGGCCGGCATGCCCATGCCACGCCCGGAGCGGCGGGCGACATCGACATAGTCGGCGCTCGCCTCCTCCAGTGCCAGCCGCACGAATTCACCGCGGCCCTGGATGGAAGGCCAGTAATAAAGTAAATAACGCATCGTTTCCTCCAGAAAATTATGAAGTCGTGACGGCGTGACGGGGTAACGGCAGATCAAATCCTTGGCGCTCCGCCCTTGCGTCGTCACGACCGTCACGATCGTCACGCCGTCACGGTATTTTGACCTTTCACCTCGTTTCCCTCGGCTCACACCCAGCCCACCCCCCCGAGCACCGCTCCCGCCGCCACCAGCAGCAGCAGGTGCACGCGCGTTCGCCACACCAGGATGGCCGCCGCGACCGTCAGCGGCACGTGATGCCAGCCCAGCGTCTGCGCGCTCAGTATCCACCCGGTCGCGAACAGCAGACCGATCACGATCGGCGCCATGCCCGCCTTGAACGCCCGGACCGCGCGCCACTCCCGCCGCGCATGGCCCCAGCGTGCCGCGGCCAGCGCCAGCGTCGTCGACGGCAGCATGATGCCGATCAGCGTCGCGGCCGCGCCGGCAAGTCCGGCCGCCTGGTAGCCCATCACCGCTACGAACAACACGTTCGGCCCGGGAGAGGCCTGCGCAATGGCGATCGACGCGTTGAACTGCGCATCGCTCAACAATCCCATTTGATTGACCATCACGCGATGCATGTCGGGCGCGACCGTAATGGCGCCGCCGATCGAGAGCAGCGACAACAGCAGGAAATGGCCGAACAGCGCGAGCAGGTCGACCGAAGGTGCGCCGATCATGACTGCTCCTCCGCGCTATCGGGCCGAAGCCTGGTCCAGGCATAAGCGCAGGCCAACAGCCCCAGGGCAAGAATCACCCACACCAGCGGCCAGCGCAGCAGAGCGACTGCTGCAAACGCGGCCACGAGGAACGCTGCGCTCACCGGCGCGCGCATCGGATTCGTCCGCACGGCCCCGACAAGTTTAAGGCCGGTTCCGACGATCAGTCCGGCGGAGACGGCCCCCATTCCCCGCAGCGCACCGGATACCGCCGGATTCATCGCATAGTGTGCATACAGGGCGGTGAGCATCAGCACGATGACCAGCGGCACCGCCATCATCCCGGCCAATGTGGCAAAGGCGCCGCGCCAGCCGAAAAAGCGGTCGCCGATCATCAGGGCGACATTGCAGACGTTGGGTCCGGGAAGAATCTGCGCTACAGCGAGTATCTCGACGAATTGTTCCCGCGTCAGCCAGCGCTTCTGCTCGCACAAGACCCGCTGTGCAACGGCGATTACCCCGCCGAATCCCTGCAAGGCAAGAAAAGTGAAAGCGACAAACAGTTCCTTCCTGGAGGACGGCCGTGCGAGCAAACGGGAATCGTCGGTCATTTGCCGGGCAAATGGAGTGAACGGTTAATGGTGAACGGTGCCCCGCAAGGGGGTACCGGCCTGCGGCCATAATTGGTGATTGGCGGCAAGAATACTATCTGCAGCACGGTCATGCGTTCTGCGGGTCAATCGCGCAACAGCGCCATCAATGCCGGGCCGTAGCGTTCCAGCTTACGGGCGCCTATGCCGTGAATCGAGGACAGGTCCGTGATGTCGCGCGGACGCGCTGCGGCGATCGCCGACAGGGTGGCATCGTGAAAGATCACGTAAGCCGGAACCGATTGTTCGCGCGCCTGTTCGCTGCGCCAGGTCCTGAGGCGTTCGAGTAGCGCCGCGTCTGCGGCCGGCAACCCGCCGGTAGGCGCCCGGCGGCGAACCGTCGCAGATTTTCCCTTGCGCGGCGCGATCCGGCGCATGTCGATGCGCTGTTCGCCCTTCAGAACCGGGCGGCTGGTCTCGGTCAGGCGCAATGCGCCGAAGGCGGCATGGTCGGGGCGCACGAAACCCAGGGTCACCAGCTGGCGGAACACGTCCCGCCAGGTCGCTTCGTCCAGGTCCGCGCCAATCCCGAATACACTCAGTTCGTCGTGATGCCATTGCCCGACGCGCTCCGTAGCGTTGCCGCGCAACACGTCGATCAGATGGCGCGAACCGAAACGCTGGCCGGTGCGAAAAATGCACGACAGCGCCTTGCGCGCCGCGTCCGTGGCATCCCAGGTCTGCGGCGGCTCGAGGCAGGTATCACAATTGCCGCAAGGTTCGCTCGCCTCGCCAAAATAATCGAGCAGGCGCACGCGCCTGCAGCCGGCGGTCTCGCACAAACCCAGCAGCGCTTCCAGTTTGGCAAACGATACGCGCCGATATTCTTCACTGCCCTCGGACTGGTCGATCATGCGGCGCTGCTGCACCACATCGCCCAGGCCGTAAGTCATCCACGCATCGGCTGGAGCGCCATCCCGACCGGCCCGTCCGGTTTCCTGATAATAGCCTTCGACGCTCTTCGGCAGGTCAAGGTGGGCGACGAAACGCACATCCGGTTTGTCGATGCCCATGCCGAACGCGATCGTCGCGACCATGACGATGCCTTCTTCACGCTGGAACCGCGCCTGATGTCCGGCGCGCATCGCCGCATCCATGCCGGCGTGATACGGCAACGCTGTCACGCCCTGGGTCGCCAGCCAGGCAGCCGTCTCATCCACTTTCTTGCGCGAGAGGCAATACACGATGCCCGATTCCCCGGCGTGCGCTTCGCGGATGAAGCGCAGCAATTGCTGTCGCGCATCCTGTTTGTCGACGATGGTGTAACGGATGTTCGGCCGGTCGAAACTGGAAACGAATACGCGCGCATCCTCCAGCGCCAGACGATGCCTGATCTCTACGCGCGTCTGCAGATCGGCGGTCGCAGTCAACGCGATGCGCGGCACATTTGGAAAGCGCTCGTGCAGCAGCGACAATTGCAGATATTCTGGGCGGAAATCGTGTCCCCACTGGGACACGCAATGGGCTTCGTCGATGGCAAACAGCGCGATCCGGGATTGCGCCAGCAATTCGAGCATGCGCGGCATGACCAGCCGTTCGGGCGCGACGTAGAGCAGATCCAGCGCGCCACCCCGCAGCGCGCGTTCGGCCGCGGCCGCTTCTCGGGCATCCAGTGTGGAATTGAGAAAGGCGGCTCGCACGCCGAGTTGCCTGAGCGCCGCCACCTGGTCCTGCATCAACGCAATCAGCGGAGATATCACCAGTGCGGTGCCCTCGCGCAGCAGTGCGGGCAACTGGTAGCAAAGCGACTTGCCGCCGCCGGTGGGCATCAGCACCAGCGCATCGCCGCCGGCAACCACATGCTCGACGATCTCGCGCTGGGCGCCGCGGAAGGCGGGATAGCCGAAGACGGTGTTAAGGAGGTGGAGCGGTTTGTCCTGCGCGATCGTCAAAGGGATGAAAGGGGGATACGAGTAAAAGGATGAATGGTCAAAGGTCAAAGGTGCAAGAAGGAAATGCGCTCAATCTTTTTAAGGTTCATACCCGGTACTGAGCCCACAGTAGCGTTTTTCACTTTCCTCTTTTACCTTTTCCCTTTCACCTGTTCTTAGCCGGCTGTCCTCGCTCCTCCGCCCGCCAGCGGCGCGGCTTGGGAGGCCGCATTGACCCCTGCGGCCGCCGATTTGGCCTCCCCGGCGGGAATCGCGGTGCCGCCGTCGCGGGTCATGGTCTTGTAGAGCAGCATGACGACTTCGTTGGACGGGATCGGCTTGCTGAAGTAATACCCCTGGATCTGGTCGCAGCCGAGCGTGCGCAGGAAGTCGAACTGCTCCTTCGTTTCCACGCCCTCGGCCACCACCTTCAGTTGCAGGCTGTGCGCCATGGCGATGATCGCCTCGACGATCGCCTCATCGTCCTTGCTTTCGGGGATGCCGCGCACGAAGGACTGGTCTATCTTCACGCTGTCGAACGGGAAGCGTTTGAGATAAGCCAGTGATGAGTAACCGGTGCCGAAGTCATCCATCGTCAGGTGGAACCCCAGCCCCTTCAACTGGTTCAGCACCTTTTCGGCATGTTCCTGGTTGCTCATCACCGCGCTTTCAGTGATTTCCAGTTCGAGGGATTCCACCGTCAGGCCGGTATTCCTGACCGTGTCGGATATGAACTGGACTAGCCCTTTGTCCGCCATCTGGCGCGCGGAAATATTGATCGCGATGCGCAACTGCGGCAGGCCGCCTTTTTGCCACGCACGATTTTGCACACAGGCAGTCTGCGCGACCCAGCGCCCCATCGGCACGATCAGCCCGGTCTCCTCCGCGATGGAGATGAAATCTCCGGGCGGCACGAAACCCAACTGCGGGCTGTTCCAGCGGATCAGCGCCTCGAGGCCGGCCACACGACCGGTGGCAAGATCCACTTTTGGCTGGTAGTACAGCACGAACTCGTGGTTATTCAGCGCATTGCTCAGATTCGACTCGAACTCCAGGCGTTGCACCGAATGCGTATTCAACTGGTCGGAATAGAACTGGAATGTGCCTCGGCCTTCTTCCTTGGCCCGATACATCGCGATGTCGGCGTTTTTCAGCAGCGATTGGGCATCGCGTCCGTCCGTGGGATAGGTACTGATGCCGATGCTCGCCGCGGGACGGTACTGCCGACCGGCGAGGATCATCGGCCTGGACAGTGCTTCCAGGATCTTGCGGGCGACGGCGCCGGCCTGGTCCTCGGCGCTGAGTCCCTCGGTCAGCACCGCGAATTCATCGCCGCCGAAGCGCGCGACCGTGTCGATCTTGCGGACGCAGGCGATCAGCCGCTCGCCCACTGCGCGCAACACTTCATCACCCGCGTCATGACCGAGGCTGTCGTTGATATTCTTGAAGCGGTCCAGATCGAAAAACAGGACCGACAGCATCTTGCCGCTGCGTTCGGCGCGCTGCAGGGCCTTGTTCAGCGTCTGCCGGAACAGGCTGCGGTTGGGTAATTCCGTCAGCTCGTCGTGATCGGCAAGGAAACGGGTTCGCTCTTCCGGCTCCTTGCGTTCGGTGATGTCCTGCAGCACGCCGTTCAATCGGCGCGCGGAGCCGTCTTCGGCGCGCGTGACGTGACCGCGCGCATGCACATGCGTGACGCTCTTGTCATCCCGGATCAGCCGGAACTCGTCGCTCCACTGACTCGAGGCGGATTTAATGGTGCCGAGAAGCAGCTCCTGAACGCGGGCGCGGTCGTCCGGATGGATGTGCTCGAACCAGGACGCCATGCTAAGCCCGGCCTCCCGCGCGCCGCGTCCGAACACCTCGGCATAATTATCGCTGCGCCACACCCGGTCGTTGGTGAGGTCCCAATCGATCATGGCATCGTTGGTCGCCTTCGAAGCAAGGCCGAACCGTTCCAGATCGCGCCACATAACATCGTGCGTATGCTTGCGGCGCGTCACGTCCCTGGCGATCACGACGCGCACCTGCTGCCGGGCAAACTGCATGCGGAAGGAAACCATCTCGGCCTCGATCGCCGTGCCGTCCTTCTTGCGCTGCTGCCATGTACCCACTTCGCCCGAAGTCGGCCCCAGGGTCATGAGCGTCTCGGTCAGGCGCTGCGCATCCTCGGCCAATCCGAGTTCGGGCAGCGTCATCTTGAGCAGTTCATTCCGCGTATAGCCGTACTCGCGCGCCGCGGCCTCGTTGACCTCGAGGAGACGCCATTTGCGCGTATCGCAGATGAAAGTCGGGACCGGGCTGATCTGATACAGGGTCTGGTATTGTTCCTGTGTGAGCCTCGAGACCTCGTCATCGGCGGACGCCGCATTTTCCGCATTGCGCGTATGCGCGGCACGGGATTTGCGGTGGAGCAGGCTGACGATCAGCGCCGCCAGCGATGCACCCAGCCCGGCGGCGAAAAGGGCCGCGCCGGCAGGATTTTCCGTGAACAGGGAATGTAGTATGTCCGGCAAGGCCCGGAAGTATCCCGGCAAACCCTCCACAATCGGTTCGATTTCCTGCGGCAACGCCACGGACTTTGACTCCCGACATGAGCTCGGCTCGGGTGCGTAATTTACCCTATAAAGCAGCCTGCCGACGTACTTATTCGCCGCGACCGGACGAGATGGCATCAGGCCGGCATCGATGCACCGCGAAGGATCGAGCCGCGCCTTTTCCCCGCCCGTACAAACTGCCCCTGAACCCTCCCGATTGCGCTACCCTCTGCTGATCATGCTCGTCCGATTCGACAGCGAAGTCGGCGGTTTCTCGATGAACGCCGACATAGCCGTGCAACTCCTCAAGGCAATGGGCCACAGCGGCACGGTACCCAGCGCAATTCTGGCTGGGGATATACCGCGCGCGTTGGCGAGCCTGAAAGCGGCCGTGGACGCGAGTCCGACGACTGTTGAGGGGCCATCATCGGCCCGCGACGAGAAAGATCCGAAGGAAGTGCCGGTTTCGCTGCGACAGCGGGCTTTTCCGCTGATCGATCTGCTGACGCGCGCCGCCCAAAAAGGCACGGAAGTGATGTGGAAGTAAGACTCCGTGACGGACGTGACGGCGTGACGATCGTGACGAAGTAAAAGCAGCAAGAAACCCGGCGGCCCTAGAGTTAGCGGCGGTTGGAGCATTTGAACTTACGTCGTCACGCCGTTACGGCCTTTCAGTACGCCAGTTTCTTCGCGCCTGCACCCTCCTGTCGCATCTCCGCCACCGCGGCACTGGCCCCGGCATGCAGAAAAGCATTGTCGTGGAGCACCGTTACAAACTGAAATCCCTGCGCGACCATCTGCTTTGCCATCGCGACCGAGTTGCAATGGATGGCGGGGTGGATGCGATGCTTTCGCGCGGCCGCGTAGATGGATTTGATCGCGTCGATCACGATCGCATCGACCGGTACGCCGCCCGAAGGCGCGCAGCCCAGCGAAATGCCCAGATCGCTCGGGCCGATATAGAGGCTGTCGAGTCCGGGCACGCTGAGGATGTCGTCGAGGTTGTCTATTGCCTGCCTGGTTTCTATCATGGCAAGCGTGACCAGGGTATCGTCCGCCTCCTTGAAATGGTCTCCGCCGCCGTACCAACTGGCACGCACCGGACCGAAGCTGCGGTAGCCTTTCGGCGGATAACGGCAGGCACCGACAAAAGCCTCGCAATCGGCGCCGGTGTTGACCATCGGACAGATGACGCCGTAAGCGCCGGCATCGAGCAGCTTCATGATGATGCCGGGTTCGTTCCAGGGCGCGCGCACCAGCGGGATCGTCGACGTCGTGCTGATCGCCTGCAACATGGTGACGGCGGTCTGGTAATCGATATGGCCATGCTGCAGGTCGACGGTCAATGAATCCCAACCGGCGTGCGCCATGTTCTCCGCCGAAATCGAACTCGGGATGCCAAGCCAGCCGTTGATCACTGCGCCGCCACGCTTCCAGATGCTTTTTACTGTGTTCTGTCTCATTGTTGAAAGGCCGAGCATGGTGAATGGGGATTGCGGATTGAATATAGGGCTCGTGTCAGGTGGCTGCAAGTTCCGTCCGGTTGAGGAAGTTTCTGCCTTTAGCAGTCACCAATCACTAGTCACCAGTCACCGTCCTCAAGCCATCGCCATCCCCCTGTACGCCTGCATCAGGCAGAGCGCGCCGCACACGGCGAGCACTGCAAACGTGAGCCCCGCGCCCCACGTGCGGCCGAAACGGAACTTGTCCGTAAAGCTCAGCGCGTAGCCATGCAGCAAGCGAGATACGAGCAGGGTGATACCGAGGCCATGCAGAATGTAGATCGAAGTATGGCCGACTTCGAGAAAACCCATCATCAGCAGGGCCAGCGGCACATACTCGGCGAAATTGGCGTGGCCGCGAATCAGCCGCAACATCCCGGGATCACCACCGTCGCCCAGCGGAATGCCGCGCTGTCGGAACTGGATGACACGCCAGCTCAGGACAAGAAAAACCAACGCCAGCAGTCCGGCATACAGCGGCGTTACGACCATGGCATTTCCTCCGATCCGAGTATGTCCCCTGTAATATTGTCGCCGAACCTGCGCGGTTTGTGTTGAGGAATGTGGCCGCGTGAAAGTGACCACAGAGGAATGGTCAAAGAGGAAACCGAACTTTGTAGGTTTTTTAGGTTCTTACTTTCCTCTTTCCTCTTTCCTCTTTCCTCTTTCCTCTTTCCTCTTTCCTCTTTCACCTTTTACCTGCCTCCTTCTCCGCCTCCTCTTCCAGTTTTTTATAGTCCCGGGGCGGTTCATGCAGCATTTGCCGCCGGCTTTTTTCCAGGCCTTTGACCACTGCCACGACCGCTTCGTTGTAAGGCGTCGCAATGCCCAGCGCCCTGGCTTCGCGCACCAGCGCGCCATTGAGGGCATCGATCTCGGTACGGCGACCCTGCTCGATGTGCTGCATCATCGACGGCTTGTTGTAGCGAATGCGGCAATGGTCCTTGATCTTCTTGCGCGGATCCTTCTCCGGCAACGTCAATTTTTTTCGCTCCACCACCGCCATAATTTCGTCGATGACTCTGTCCTGCAGCGTGTTGACTTCGGGCGTGCGAACGATCTCGCCGCCGCGCAAACCGGTGACCGCCGCAAGCGCATTGACGCCGCAATTGAGCACGAACTTGCCCCAGATCCAGTTCATCGGATCGGGAATGATTTCGGTCGGAATTCCGGCTTTGTTGAGCATCTCCGCGACCCGCTTCACGCGCGGCGTCTCGCGGCCATCCAGTTCGCCGATGGATGTCATGCCGACGTTGGTATATGCGGACCGACCGGCCGCGGGATTGGCCGCGCTGTTCATGGAAACGCCGGCAATCACCCTTGTCTCGCCCAATTCATGGATCAGCGCTTCGACATTGCCGATCCCGTTCTGCAGGGTCAGCGCGAAGCCGTCCGGCTTCAATAATTGTCTGGCTGCCTTCGCGGCGGCGTCGGTCGAGTTCGAATCGGTAAAAATGACGGCCAGGTCGGCGGGCGGCAGACCGGCATGGTCGGTCTGCGCGGCCAGCCTGACGACATGCGTACCGAGCACACCTTCGATGGTAATGCCGTCGCGGCGTATTTTGCCGATGTGATCCTCGCGCGGATCGACCAGCGTGACATCGAATCCCGCGCGCACGAGCAGTCCGCCATATACGCCGCCCATCGCGCCCGCCCCTATCATGTAGATGCGCATTGCTCCTCCTGGCTTCAGATGAAAGAGATGAGAGGAAAGATAAAAGAAAACCCGCATATCCCAGAATTAACGTCTCTGAAGGTTCTCCGCAGTTTCCGACCCCTTTCCTCTTTCCTCTTTTACCTTTCCTCTATATCTTGATCTCGCCAAGCTTATAACATTCCGTCCATGCCGATTTCTCCCGCCTTCCAGCCCATCCGCACCAACGGCGTAAACCTGCGCTGTGTCGTCGAGGGCGACGGGCCGCCGGTTCTGATGATCCATGGCTGGCCGGAGTCCTGGTATTCGTGGCGGCATCAGATCGGCCCGGTGCGCGACGCGGGTTATCGCGTCGTCGTTCCGGACGTGCGCGGCTACGGCGGCAGCGATGCCCCGCATGCGGTTGAAGCCTATGACATGCAGAGCCTGATCGGCGACGTGCTCGGGCTGATCGATCATTTCGGAGAACGGCAGGCGATCCTGTTCGGTCACGACTGGGGCGCGCCGATCGTATGGAATACGGCGGCGCTGCATCCCGGACGGGTGAGCGCGGTAGCGGCGCTCAGCGTCCCCTATGCGCCCAGAGGCAAGATCTCTTCCATCGCGCTTTGGCGGCAGATTTATGCGGGCCGCTTCTTTTATCAGATCTATTTCCAGGCACCCGGACCGGCGGAAGCGGAGTTCGAAGCCGACATCCGCACTTCATTGCGCAAGATCTATTACGCGGGGTCGGGCGATTCACCCAGAGGCCTGTTCCGCCCGGACAAATCGCCTGGCGCGCGAATGCTGGACGACCTCCCGGACCCGTCGATGCTGCCGGGGTGGCTGAGCGAACAGGATATGGATTACTACGTGTCGCAATTCGAACGCAGCGGTATGCGCGGCCCGCTCAATCGTTATCGCAACCAGGAACGCGACTGGGAACGGCTCACGGGTCTCGACGGCGCCCGCATCTCCCAGCCGGCGTGCTTCATCGCCGGCAGCCGTGACGGCGTACTGAAATTCGTCCCAAAGGTCGACCTGGTTGAAAACATGAAGCGCTGGACCGATGATCTGCGCGTCTGCTCAATCATCGAGGGCGCCGGACACTGGATCCAGCAGGAACGGCCCGACGAAGTCACTGGGCTCCTGCTCGCGTTTCTCGCAACGCTGTAAAAAGCCGTAACGGTCGTGACGATCGTGACGGCTTGACGTGGCAAAAGCGAAGTAAGTCCTGGGGCCCGGTCTCGCGTCGTCACGTCGTCACGACCGTCACGCTCGTCACGGCCTTTCCGCTACAATTTCCGATTGCCAATTTCACGGGGTTTCCATGTCGACCACCAAAACCGCAAGTGGACTTTTGATCGAAGAGCTCGTCGTTGGCGACGGCAATATCGCCGCTGCGGGTCAACGAGTCACGGTGCACTACACCGGCTGGCTTACGAACGGCAGCAAGTTCGATTCCAGCAAGGATCGCGACGACCCCTTTATGTTCGGGCTGGGACAGGGCCAGGTCATCCGCGGATGGGATGAAGGCGTGCAAGGAATGAAGGTCGGGGGCAAACGCAAACTGACCATTCCACCGGCACTCGGTTACGGCGCGCGCAGCGCCGGCGGCGTGATCCCGCCGAACGCGACCCTGGTGTTCGAAGTGGAACTGCTCGGCATAAGCTGAATCCGCCTGCATTCACCTTTGCGCTTTTGGCTCGCCTTTCACTCCGCTCTTCGAATTCTTTACTTCGGGAGCGGCGTCAGTGCTTCCTTTACCTGCTGCCTTACCAGATTCACATTCTGGCGGAACGCGTAAAGGTTGTCCGAGTACGCGAGCGGCGTATTGATGCGATTGACCGCACGCTCGATCTGGTCGAGCCGCCCGAGCAATTCCGTCAGTTTTTCCGGAGCCGCATCTTCGTCGAGTTCCAGTTCCACTTCCTTGAGCCTCGCGTACCAGCGGTAGATGCGCGAGCGCACACGCCAGCGATAGACCGTGGGAAGCATACGCCCGAGCGGCACCAGCAGCACCAGCACCGGCAGCAATGTGATCCACAACCGGTCGACCAGCACTGCTGCCCAGTAAGGCAGGTAACGCTGAAGAAAAGGTGGCCCTGCTTTGTAATAGCGCTGCGCTTCGGCGCTGAGCGGAAACTCGGAATTCAGCGGCGCGGGAAAATCCCCGGCCTTGTGCAGCAATCCGGCCCCGCCGTGAATCTCGCTCGCGGCGCGCATCAGCAGGTATGCGAGCGCAGGATGCAGGCCGTCGACGGCCAGCAGGTTGGCGGTGGGCGAGATCAATGTGACGTCGTGCGCAGGCACGTTTTTCACGAAGTCGAACACGCCTTGCGGCAACGTCAGCCTGGTCAGGGCGGGAAAGCGCCGCGTATAGGCTTCCGCGCGATCCAGACTCAGCAACCGGATGCCGGGCGCCGACACCAGTTGCTCGACCACCGGCGATTCCGGCGGAGCGACCATGAATACGGCATCGAGGTTGCCTTGCAGCAGCAATTCGTTTGCCTGTTGTCCGTTCTCGGGCAGGAGCGCGGTGGGCGGCATGACAGTGGCGTTGACCGCCAGCAATTGCAGTGCGAGCGCGCGCGTGCCGCTTTCTTCCGGGCCAATCGCGAGCTTCTTGCCGCGCAGGCCGCCAAAGTCATGGATCTCTGTCCCGCGATAGAAAACCCAAAGCGGTTCGTAGTAGATGCTGCCCAGCGAAACGAGGTCTGGCGCATTCACGGCGAAGGCCGAGCCGCCCTGCAGGAAGCCCACCTCGACGTCGGATTTATCGTCGAGCAGGCGGCTGACATTCTCCTGCGCCCCGGCCGAGGGACGCAACTCGAGCTTGACGCCGTTGCGCGCCAGGATCTCTTTGTAGCGCAGCGCGAACATGTGATAGCCGCTATCGACCGCGCCGGTCGATACCACGATGGTGTCGGGTGGCGCGGGCTCGATAAAGCGGAAAGCGAAGACAAACACCGTGAGCACCACCACGGCCACCGGAATTACGGTCAGCCAGAAGTTACGCCGGCTGAGGTCGCGGAATTTTTTCCTGATCATTTTACGTAGTAACGGATGGAAAATGGAGCATCGATCGGCGTAGCATTGCGCAAGGAGGATTATCATGAAGTCTACACGTCTTGCACACGATTCTTTCGACCGGCGCTATTTCCTCATCGGCGGCAGCGTTCTGCTGGCGGGTGCACTGACCGGTGCCTCGCGCAGGGCGTGGACTGCGCAACACACCGCCGACCCTGCATTGGTCGAAGATGTCGTTGCCGCGAATCGCATCCTCGCCGCGCTGGAAATCGTGGATGGCTACGGACACGTCAGCGCGCGGCACGACAAAGACCCGAACCGCTATCTGATCGCGCGCTCCGTAGCGCCTGAACTGGTGACCGCGGACGACATCCTGGAACTCGACCTCGACAGCGCGCCCACCGACGGGAGCAAACCCAGGATGTATCTCGAGCGCTTCATTCATGGGGAAATCTACAAGCGGCGCCCTGACGTGAAAGCGATCGTCCATCACCACGCCGCCTCGATCATCCCGTTCAGCGTCAGTAACGTGGCGCTCCGGCCGGTCTATCACATGGCTGCGTTCATCGGGCAAGGGGTGCCGGTATTCGATATCCGCGAAGTCGCAGGCGATACCGACATGCTGGTGCGAACGCCCGAACTGGGCGCCGCGCTGGCCCGCACGCTGGCCGGCAAACCCGCGGCGCTGATGCGCGGCCACGGCGCCGTGGTGGTAGGCGACTCGCTGGCACAAGCGGTCGGGCGCAGTTATTACCTGCAGATGGACGCGAAGCTGCAGGCGCAGGCCGCAGCACTCGGGAGCGATGTCAAATACCTGGATGAGGGCGAAGCCAGAAAAGCCGAAGGGTTCGGCGGCTATGAGCGTTCGTGGGAACTGTGGAAGCGCAAGGCAATAGGGAAATGAAAGGCCCGGCCCGGGATTAGCGACAGGGGACAATGATGCCTGCCATCGGCGGCCGGCAGTAAACGCGTTGACGCAAAATGTTACTTTCCCCAGACATCGTGGATTCGTGCGTCGCGACCGCAATTCGTTCTGTAAAATTTATACCGGATCGGATTTTTCAGGTAGTAGTCCTGATGGTAGTCCTCGGCAGGATAAAATATTCCCGCCGGCGCAATCTCGGTGTAGATGTGCGCGAGACGCCCGCTCTTTTCGAGCTCAGCCCTGCTGGCTTGCGCCGCGTTATGTTGCGCTTCGTCCTGATAGAAAATCGCCGTGCGGTACTGATTGCCGATATCGCAGAACTGCCGGTCCCTGACCGTCGGATCGACGTGATGCCAGAAAAAATCCAGCAGTTTTTCGTAGCTGACTTTTACCGGGTCATAGGTTACGCGCACCGCCTCGGCGTGGCCCGTGCCGCCCGCGCTCACCTGTTCATAAGTCGGGTTCTTCAGCTTGCCGCCAGCGTAGCCGGATTCCGTGGCAATCACGCCGGGCACTTTGTCGAAGTCCGCTTCCACGCACCAGAAGCATCCGCCCGCAAAAATCGCCGTGACCGTTTGTCCCGGGAGCGTGGATTGCGCAGCGAAACTGCTGGAGGCGAGCAGGCAGAGAGCGAAAGCATTCACGAGTCCAGAAAAAATTTTCATGTGGGCAAACCCCATACAGGAAACATTCGATTGAGTGATGTCCCGGATCCCGCTCGATCCGCACTTCGCGCTTCGCATTCCGCCCCCTAGCCCCTGTCTTCTTCGTCCACTTCCTCCACCAACTCCTCCAGACGTTCAATCAGGCGCTCGACGATCCATTCCGGTTCCTTGGCCCACAGATTCTCGACTGAAGAATCCTCGTCCGACGCCGCGTCGATTTCGGTCGCTGTGACATTTTCATCTTCCTGCAGCAAATGGCTCAGCGCCGCCATGAGCTGCGGATAGTAAATGGTTATCGCGTCGCCCGTACTGGCGCCTTCTTCCGTCTCGTCCCTGACGAGAGTTGCAAGATGTTCAAGCACCGGCCCCGCACCGGCCGCTTTGAGAGCGTCGGGATCACTGGCGGCGAGATGCTCCAGCAGATCGAGGATCACACGCTCGTGAGCGAAGATCGCGCCGGCGACGAATTCCGAATAGGTGAGGTCGATCGACGCGACCAGGTGATCGCATTCCCCCGCCAGCATCTCGCAGATCGGACAACGCCGGCCCGCGGGGCCATCGTCATCGTCTTCTTCATCGTCCGGCCGGTTTTCGGAAAGGTTGTCGTCGGGATTCTTGGGCGTAGGCATGATCAGGCTTTCGCAATTTCATCGTGCTCTGCTGTGGGTAATCGCTTCCGGGCGCGCTGCACTTTAAGTGCCTCGCCTTTGCCGATGACATTCTGCTTTTCCTGCCTGCTCATCTGCTTGATTTCGTATTCCCGCCTGGCTGCCGCGGATCGCGTTTTCATCGCTTCGCTGTGCACCAGCACCACCGGCCGCCGGGCACGAGTGTAGCTGGCGCCAAGCCGGTCGTTCGAATTATGTTCCTTGACGCGCCGGCCGACATCCTTGGCGATGCCGGTGTACAGGGTATTGTCCGTGCAGCGGACGATATAGACGAACCACATGCTTCAGGGGCGAGAAAAGTTGAAAGGTTAACTTGCACCTTCGCTTCTAAGCCCTTCCACCGCCGCTCTCAACTCCGCCACCTCCTCCCGCAACGCCTCTACCTCGGCGTGAAGCGCCGCTACGCTTGCGCCGCCCGCGGGTTCGGAGCGGGGCGTCGACGCCTCAGCGGCCGTGGGATCGGCAGCGCCGCTGAGCAGATGCATCCACCGGTGTTCGCGCGATCCCGGCTGTTTCGCCAGCTTGACGACCAGCGCCCCGCCTGAACGCCCGGCCATCTCGCTCAGGTAGGCCTCCACACTGGACAAATCGGCGAATCGATACAGCCGCTCGCAGGCGATCCGCAGTTCACCCGCTGTCTGCGCGCCACGCAACATTAGCGTTGCGATGAGCGCGGTCGTCCCTGCGTCGGTGCCGAGCACCTGCGGAAGAGTGTGGGAATAGCGCACCACCCTGCGCGAAGCGCCCCAGCTATGCGTCGCCAGCTTGCGTTCCTTGAGTTCATCGAGCGCGACCTGCGCCTCTTCTTCGGTGACATTCATCACCGGATCGCGGCTGGTCTTCTGGTTGCAGCCGGCGACCAGGGCATTGAGCGACAGCGGGTAGTAGTCGGGCGTGGTGAGTTGCTTTTCCACCAGCACGCCCAGAACCCGGGTTTCCAGCGCAGACAGCAACGGCAGGGAGGATGTAGTCATGAGTCTAGGACAGGGGATAGTTGGGGGAATTTTACGCAGGACTGAGCCAAAAGGTGAGAGTGAATAACTCATTGTCACCAAGTCTCTTCAATTCTCCTTCGTCTTTCACCTTTGACCTTTAACCTCGTTTATCATCCCGCCACTCACGCATTCAAATTGATCGCCGTGCTACGCCGCCGCTTTCTCCAGTTTCTCGCTGCCGCCCCCTCATTGCCTTTGGGCAGTTCCGCAACCGCAGCCTCGTTGCCGAAACCCGCTGCGGTTCCGGGCGGATTCGCCATCGTAAAGCTCGGGCCCGGTCCGACATCGCCAATCGCGCGTTTCAATGGCAACAGGGTGTTGATCGCCGGCGATGAAACCGAATGGCTCGCGGTGGTGGGCATTCCCCTCGAGACCAGGGCTGGCAGCAGGCTATCCGTCGTGATCGAACCGGCCGATCAAAAACCTTCTATCCAGAAATTCGCCATTGGCCCCAAGCAGTACGCAACGCAGCACCTGACCGTCAAGCCGGGCCAGGTCGAACTCTCGCCGGAGGATCTGGCCCGCTACGAGACCGAGCGCGTCCATCTTTCGCAGATGCGCAAGACTTTTACCGAATCGGCGCCGGAATCCCTGACGCTGATGCAGCCCTGCGAAGGACCGCGTTCGAATACCTTCGGCCAGCGGCGCTTCTTCAACGGACAGTCGCGCAATCCCCACAACGGCATGGACATCTCCGCTCCGGAGGGCACACCGATTGTTGCGGCGGGTGAAGCAAAGGTGATCGACGTCGGCGACTATTTCTTTTCGGGCAATACCGTGACCCTCGACCACGGCCAGGGTTT
>DATFUO010000180.1:0-3580 GCA_035260785.1 Burkholderiales bacterium | reverse complement strand
GAAAGATCTGTCGGACGGTCGGTCATCAAGGAAGTCTCCAAAGCGTGAAATCGACGGTGCCGGGGGCGAGCACCTCATGGACCTGAAGATGGGGATTTCACCCTTACCGCGCGCTGGCGGGGGAATTAAACTTTTGTAATGAAGGGGGTTATGGATGCGGCAGTTTAGCGCAGGCTATCAATGGCTTAGCGCGGGCCGAAAACGGGCATTTGGCGGGGCTGGCAGGCCTTTTCCGGCCCGGAAAAGCCAGGCCAGTTTCGTCTTCCGGACCCCCAGGAAAATCCCTCGCCGGCGAAGGCTCAATGGCGAACGTTCAATTGATTGTGTTCCGCCCCAGCGCCGGACGCGCTCAGGTCTTCATCTTCAGCCGGCCCATGAAATCCCGCTTGCCCAAGGGAACGCCGTTGGTGCGCAGGATGTCGTAGGCGGTGGTCGCGTGGAAATAGAAATTGGGCAGCGAGAACGACATCAGGAAGCCTTCCGCCGTGAACGGCAATTTGCGGTCGCCGAGCGCGAAGATGACGTCGTTGCCGCCGAGTGCATTGACCGCCTCCGGGGTCAGGGCTGAGAGAACCTCGCGCGCCTGCGCAACGAGCCCCTGAAGTCCCGCGAAGTCGAACGGCGTCTTGAAGGAAGGCGGATTGAACACGCCCTGCTGTACGCCCTCGATAGCGCCGCGGGAGTGCTGCGCGACGGAAATGATCTGGAAGCGGAGCGGCAGCATGTCCGGCGCCAGCCGCGCCTCGACGATCGTTTCCGGATCGATGTTGTGCTCGCGGAAATGCGCGAGGCCGCGGTCGAGAAAACCGCTGACGGCACCCAGGGTTTGCAGATAGTTCGCCACGCTGGCGTCGTAGAGCGAAAGAGCCATGATCGGATTCCCCCTGCGCGTTTGCTTGTTCTTGAGCCGGCCAATGTCATAGCGGAAATCGGTCCGCTTGCAATCAGCCGACCACCTGACGGGCGCTCGCCGGGAGGCTTCCGCCCGACAGCCGTCGCGCGCGGGAAGCCGCCCGCCCTGCACGAATTCCACGCGCCTGCTTGACTTATCGTTTATTTATGATATTTCTGAAATTACTGAAATATTCAGAAGATCAGAAAATGGACCTTTCTGCGGTCACTGAAAAGTTCATCCTGCACTGGGGCGAAATGGGCACGCGCTGGGGGGTGAGCCGCACGGTGGCGCAGATTCATGCGCTGCTTTACCTCTCGGAACGTGCGCTGCATGCCGAGGAAATTGCCGATACCCTTTCGGTGGCGCGCTCCAATGTCAGCACCAGTCTGAAGGAGTTGCAGGGCTGGGGCCTGGTCAAGGTGGTCCACGTGATGGGCGATCGCCGCGATCACTTCATGTCGCTACAGGACATTACCGAACTGTTCCGGGTCATCGTCGAGGAACGCAAGCGCCGCGAGTTCGACCCGACGCTGATATTGCTGCGGGAATGCGCGAACGAGGTCGATCCCAAGGCGGATGCGTTCGCGCAACGGAAGATCAAGACCACCCTGGAGTTTCTGGAAGTGCTGAACAAATGGCATGACGAAATGAAGGGTTTGCCGATGCCGTTTCTGATGTCGCTGTTGCGCATGGGCGGCAAGGTACAGAAGCTGTTGCGTAAGGCGGCTTGAGACAAGTCACGGCAGCTCGCGTTGGGAGTCCGACATGTATGTTACCGAATGCGATGTCCCGACGAGCAGCGTGGTGGTCACCACCGCCTGTAAGGTTCGAAACCTGTTCGGAAAATATTACCTTCGAACCCTCATTCCCTTCCACCGGCGCGGCCTGCAGAAACTGCCGGCGAAAGCAGTCGTGGCGAACCGGCTATGAAGCGCAGGCCCATTTGGACAACCATCGCGGCCGTCTGTCTGGCCGGATCGCTGCCATTTTTCGCACCTCAAACCAGAGCAGACGAAGCAATGATGAAGCTCGAGCAAAACAAGGCGATCGTTCGCGATTACCTCAACGAGATCGTGAACAAGGGAAACATGGGCGCATTCGACATTTTCTTCTCCGACGATGTCGTGTTCAACGAGACTAGGAATTTCCGAGAACAGTACCCTGCGCGGATGCAGGCGATCCGTGGCGCCTTCCCCGACCATCACCTGATCGTACGGGATCAGATTGCCGAAGACGACAAGGTCGTTACCCGCGTCACCTTTCACGGTACGCACAGCGGCCCGTTCAACGGCATTGCCGCAACGGGAAAGGTGGTGGAATGGTCGGGGATTGCCATGGACCGGATTGCCGACGGCAAGGTCGTCGAAATGTGGCATGTCCAGAACACGGCGGCGCTGCTGCAGCAGATCGGCACCAAGCCGCCGGCGGCTTCGGCAAAGTGACAGGAATGACTACGCCGGCTTTTCCGGCTGCGTCTCCACCGCGATCAGGCGTTCCAGCCGGGCCTCCTCCTCTTCCGTCAGATGCAACAGGGAAGGATCGGCGGTGCCTAAAGATTTCGAGCGGCGCCGGCTATAGGTCCACAGCGCCAATCCGCCGCCCATCAGCGCCAGCGGCGGCAACAACCACAGCACCAGCGTATGCGGGTTGAAGCGGGGTTTTAACAGCACGAACTCGCCGTAGCGCGCCACCAGGAAATCGATCACCTGGGTATCGCTATCGCCGGCCGCGATCCGCTCGCGCACCAACAGCCGCAAATCGCGCGCCAGCGGCGCTTCGGAATCGTCGATCGACTGGTTTTGGCACACCATGCAGCGCAATTCGCGCGACAAATCCCGCGCCCGCGTTTCCTTGGCCGGATCCGACATGATCTCGTCGGGCTGCACGGCGCAAGCGGCCGATGCGGCAAAAGCTGCCATCAATAACATGAAGGAAATCGCGATCAGCTTTCGCACCTGGTCTCTCCCTCATCCTGAGGAGCATCCGAAGGATGCGTCTCGAAGGATGGCGCACTCGCAAAAACTCATCCTTCGAGACGCCGCGGAGTTTATCATCGGGCCGCGCTTCGCGCGAACCCGTTGGCGGCTCCTCAGGATGAGGAAAGACCTATTCCGCCGCCTGCAGCCCGCGCAGCGCCTTGGCCGGCTTCGGTGCGCCGACCCGCAGCCGGCGATCCGACAGCGACAGCATGCCGCCAAACGCCATCAGGACGGGTCCCCACCAGATCAGCAGCACCAGCGGCTTATGATAGATGCGCACCGCGATCGCGCCGTCAGCGGCGGTATCGCCGAGCGAGATATAGAGCTGGCTGGCGCCGCGCGTCAGCAGCGCAGCCTCGGTGGTCGACGATCCCCGCGTGGTGAAGTTGCGCTTCGACGGCGTCATCGCGCTGAGCGGCTCGCCATCAAGACTGACCGAGAACCGCGCCAGCATTTCGCGAAAATTCGGTCCCTGCCGCTGCGTCACGCCATCGAGCTTCAATTCGTAGCCGGCGATCTTCGCGACGTCATCGGGCTTCATCGATCCGATATATTCGCTGTTCCATGTGGTCTCGCACACGATTCCGATCAAAGCCACGCCGACGCCGGCATGCGCAAATACCGTGCCCCAGGTCGAACGCGGCAATCCGCGCGCGCGCTGCACCGCGGTTCCGAACGGCAGCCGAAACAGACCGGTGCGCTCGGC
>DATFUO010000179.1:0-11370 GCA_035260785.1 Burkholderiales bacterium | reverse complement strand
CCGCCGCATCGAACATCGCTCTTAGCAGTGATCTTGGGTCCATTGTCATGAAAACCTAAAATGCGTTCACCACGAAGGCACGAAGACACGAAGAAAAGCGGAGATTTTCATCACGGACTTTTATCGGGCGAAAAGCACTATCCGTACAGTAGCGCGCGTCTTTGCAGCTGCCAGCAATGGAAGTCTCGCCATTTCTCTTATCCAGATCTTCTTCGTGTCTTCGTGCCTTCGTGGTAAGAATTGTCTTTGATTTTTTACTTCGCGACCTGGTGATTGGCCAGCGCTTCCAGCGCCTTGACCATGGCGGAGTGGTCCCACTTGCCGCCGCCCTGGGCCTGGCAGGCACTGAACAATTCCTGCGCGGTCGCGGTGTTGGGCAGGCTCATCTTCAGCGCCCGCGCCGAGGACAGCGCCAGATTCAGATCCTTCTGGTGCAGCTCGATCCGAAAGCCGGGATCGAAAGTGCGTTTCACCATGCGTTCGCCGTGCACTTCGAGTACGCGCGAGGAGGCAAATCCCCCCATCAAGGCTGTACGCACCTTGCCCGGATCGACGCCGGCCTTGGAGGCAAGCAGCAGCGCCTCGCCGACCGCCTCGATGTTGAGCGCGACGATGATCTGGTTGCAGACCTTGCAGATCTGGCCGGCGCCGACATCGCCGACCAGGGTGATGTTCTTGCCCATCAGGTCGAACAACGGCTTCACTTTGACGAAGGCGGCTTCGGAGGCGCCGACCATGATGGTGAGCGCAGCGTTCTTCGCACCGACTTCGCCGCCGGATACCGGCGCGTCCACGTAATCCGCGCCGGTCTTTTTGATGCGCTCGGCGAAGGCCTTAGTCTCGATCGGTGAAATGGAACTCATGTCCACCACGATCTTTCCCGCTGACAGACCTTGCGCAACGCCGTCCTTGCCGAAAAGCGCATTCTCGACGTCCGGGGTGTCCGGCACCATGGTGATGACGATGTCGGCTTTTTGTGCGACTTCCTTCGCCGATGCACAGGCCTTGCCGCCCGCCGCAATCAGCTCCTGCGGCACGCCACTGCGGCTCGCGAGGAACAGCGTATGACCGCCCTTGATGAGATTGGCGACCATGGGTTTGCCCATGATGCCCAGCCCTATAAATCCTACATTCATTTCTTTTCCTCCTTAGATCCAAAGTCCAAACCCAACACGGCAGCTTCGGCCGTAAGTGTTTCACCTTAAGGCACAGAGGACACGGAGAACACAGAGAAGAACAAATTCTGGAATAAATACCGAGCAGAAAAACATGATCTAGATGCCACCGTTTACCCGAATATTTTCGCTTTCGGTTTCCTCCGTGTCCTCTGTGTTCTAGAAGGGTACTCCGACGTGCTGCGCACGTAGGGTATCCGTGCCTCCGTGTTGGGTGTAAGTTTTATGGGTTAGCGAGGTAAGGCTTGAGCCAGCCAAGGCCGGCTTCGGTATTGCCGGCAGGGCGGTACTCGCAACCGATCCAGCCCTTGTAGCCGATCTTGTCGAAGAACTGGAACAGGAACGGATAGTTGATTTCTCCGGTGCCGGGTTCGTGGCGGCCGGGGGTATCGGCGAGCTGCATGTGACCGATCTTCGCCAGGTTCTTTTCTACCGTCGGCGCCAGGTCGCCTTCCATGATCTGCATGTGATAAATGTCGTACTGGAACAGGAGATTCGGCACGTTCGCGTAATGCATGACATCGAACGCCTGACGCGAATAATTCAGGTAGAAGCCCGGAATGTCCCGCGTGTTGATCGCCTCGATCAGCAGCTTCATGTTGTGTTTCGCCAGCTCCCGGCCCGCAAACTGAAGGTTGGCGATGTAGGTCTCGCGCATTTTTTCTTCGTTTACGCCGCGCGGTTTAAGCCCAGCCATGCAGTGGATCATCCCGCAGCCCAGTGCCTTCGCATACTCGACGGCTTTGCCGATGTTTTCCTGGAACGGCGCCACCCTGGCCGGATCGCAAGCCAGGCCGCGATCCCCGGCCGCCCAGTCGCCCGGCGGCATGTTGAACAACACCATCTGAAGTTTGTTCCGGTCGAGCTGCTCCCTGATCTGCGCGGCGGGAAAATCATAGGGAAACAGGAACTCGACCCCGCGGAAACCGGCTTTCGCCGCGGCGCCGAAACGTTCCAGGAAGCCGACCTCGTTGAACATCATCGACAGGTTGGCATTGAATTTTGGCATGCGTCCTCCCGGGATTTATTAGAAATAGGTTGGCGGGAGCGGCAATTATAGCTTCCCGCGCCGTTATAATCGGCCCCTGAATCCGTCCGCAAGCGAGCTATCGATGAAATTCAGGGGAACCGAGTCCTATATTGCCACCGACGATCTGATGATGGCCGTCAATGCGGCCGTCACCCTCGAGCGGCCGCTGCTGATAAAAGGCGAGCCGGGTACGGGCAAGACCATGCTCGCCATCGAAGTGGCCAGGGCGCTCGATCGACCGCTGCTGCAGTGGCACGTGAAATCCACTTCCAAGGCGCAGCAGGGCCTGTACGAATACGATGCGGTTTCGCGTCTGCGCGATTCCCAGCTTGGCGATGGAAGGGTTCACGATATCGCGAATTACATCGTACGCGGTCCGTTGTGGGACGCTTTCGATTCCGACCGCCAGGCGGTCTTGTTGATCGACGAAGTGGACAAGGCCGACATCGAATTTCCCAATGACCTGTTGCGGGAGCTGGACCGCATGGAATTCTACGTCTACGAGACGCAGAAACTGGTCAAGGCCAAGCACCGGCCGGCGATCATCATCACCAGCAACAATGAAAAGGATCTGCCGGACGCATTCCTGCGCCGCTGTTTCTTCCATTACATCAGGTTTCCCGACAGGGAAACGATGCAACGCATCGTCGACGTGCATTTCCCGAACCTGAAAAAATCCCTGCTGCGCGAGGCGCTGGAGGTGTTCTTCGAGATCCGCGAGGTGCCGGGCCTGAAGAAAAAGCCGTCGACATCGGAATTGCTCGACTGGCTGAAACTGCTGATGGCGGAGGACATCTCCCCGGAGACGCTGCGCGGCAGGGACCAGTCCAAAATTATCCCGCCGCTTGCCGGCGCCCTGCTCAAGAACGAGCAGGATGTCCACCTGTTCGAGCGGCTGGTGTTCATGACCCGCAGGGCAGGAAACTAGTCGTCAATTGGATTGATGCCCTGTTGAAGGGTAGATGAGAGTGAGGAAAATACGGGTGCAACGCAGCGAACGCGACCTCTCCGGTTTCACCGGCGCCTTTCTGCGCTTTCTGATCGTCGTGCTGTTTGTCCCTGCCGTTGCTGGCGCGGCGCAGGCGGTGTCCGATTTGCAGCCGGTCACTTTGCAACTCAACTGGAAACATCAATTTCAGTTCGCCGGTTACTACGCCGCCATCGAGCAGGGGTTTTACCGGGAAGCGGGCTTCGACGTGCGGCTGCAGGAGGCGCAGGAGGGGCGCGACCCGATCGATGCCGTACTCTCCGGAGCGGCGGATTACGGCGTCGGCGCGTCCGAACTGGCGCTGCGCCGCGGACAAGGGCAGCCGGTGGTCGTGCTGGCAACGATCCTGCAGCATTCGCCACTGGTGCTGATCGCGACGGGGCCCGGCGGGGCGTCGGTGCAGGAACTCGCCGGCAAGAAAATCATGCTGTTGCCGCACGAGACCGAGCTGATTGCGTATCTGCAGCGCGAAGGATTGCCCCTCGAGCGGGTCGTGCAGGTGCCGCATTCCTTCAACCTGAACGATTTGCTTAAGGGCCGGGTCGCTGCGGCGTCGGGTTACTCGACCGATGAGCCCTATCTGCTGAAAAAGGCCGGTGTGCCCTACACCCTGTTCTCGCCACGGGCGAGCGGCATCGATTTCTACGGCGATTCGCTCTTTACCACGGAAAAGCAGGCGCGCACACACTCGGACCGCGTGGCGGCATTCCTGAATGCCAGCCTGCACGGCTGGCAATATGCGATGGATCATGCCGAGGAAGTCACCGACCTGATACTCGCACGTTACGGACGACGAAAGACCCGCGAACACCTGCTGTACGAGGCCGAGGAAATGCGCAGGCTGATGCATCCGCAACTGGTGGAAATCGGTCA
This sequence comes from Burkholderiales bacterium, assembly GCA_035260785.1. Lineage (GTDB taxonomy): Bacteria > Pseudomonadota > Gammaproteobacteria > Burkholderiales > JACQAP01 > JACQAP01. Next base: position 7,304 of record DATFUO010000179.1, on the reverse strand, counting down.
TATGAACCCCGGGCGCTGGGAGCACGTCGCCGCGACCTATGCGGAGCTGCGCATGCTGCCGGCGAAGTATTCGCTCGATGGCTTCCTGTTCCGGCCCGCGCCACGCACCGATTGGGCACCGCTGTACAAGATCGGCATTGCCGGCGCGATCGTCCTGCTGATCGCCGGTGTCGTGGTGGTAGTGCTGATCAGGCTGAATCTGCGGCTTTCGCGCGAAGTAATCGAGCGGCGCCAAATTCAGGACGAACTGCGCAGGAGCGAACAGCGTTTCCGCACGCTGGTCGAGAGCGCGCCGCTGGCCATGGTGACCTGGGACAAGCAGCATCACGTCACCGGGTGGAACAGGCAGGCGCAGGAACTGTTCGGTTGGAGCGAGAGCGAGGTGCTGGGCCGGGATTTCATGACTTTCATGATTCCGGAAAGCGCCCGCAGCGAGGTCGACCGGATCGTCGAACAGGCCATCGAGCGTGGCATCGAAAGCCATTCGGTGAATTCCAACCTGACCCGGGACAAACGCACGATCGAAGTCGAGTGGCACAACACCATTGTTCCGGGCGTGGACGGCCGGCCCGATTCCGTATTGTCCCTGGCACAGGACGTCACTGAAAGAGTGCGGGCAGAGGCGGCGTTGCAGGATGTCAACGCGAAGCTCAAGCAGCGCCTCGACGAAATCCATGAATTGCAGGCGCAGTTGCGCGAGCAGGTCATGCGCGACCCGTTGACCGGCATGTACAACCGCCGTTACCTCGACGACGCGCTGCCGCGCGAGATCGCCAGAGCCATCCGCGAGAGCGGGCCGTTGAGCGTGCTCATGGTGGACATCGACCACTTCAAGCGCGTCAACGATACCTATGGCCACCAGGCTGGAGACGAAGTCCTCAGGATGCTCGCCGGCATCCTGCGCAAGGAGGCGCGTCGCAGCGATGTGGCCTGCCGCTACGGCGGCGAGGAATTCGTGCTGCTGCTGCCGGGCATGAATTCCGAATCAGCGCGCGTGCGGGCGGAACGCTGGCGCCAGATGTTCGCGGAAATGGAAGTGCGCGTGGAAGGCGCCGCACTGCGCTGCACCCTGTCAGTGGGTATCGCGGTATTTCCGGAACATGGCCATTCGGCGGAAGACCTGCTGCGCAATGGTGATCGCGCCCTCTATCTGGCCAAGGCGCTGGGGCGCAATCGGGTCGTGACCTACGACCTGGACGGACGCAAGGACGCGCAGCCTCAAACCGGGTAACCGGGTCTGGTGAAAGACGACGGGCCCGCACGCTGGCGTCGACAGGTTGCCGGAATGATCCGCTTTTGCGTTATTGTTCGGCAACTGTGCATCGGGCAATCGTTCGGACCGGCACGCGCTACATTGAAAACGTAGGCAACATAAAAAAACAGGGGTTTTTCAGCATGCGCCGAATTTCCGCACCCATCGTCCTGCTCGGCATATTCACCGTATCGGGCTTCTCCGGACTCATTTACGAGTCGATATGGAGCAACTACCTGAAACTGTTCCTCGGTCACGCAGCCTATTCCCAGGTGCTGGTATTGGTCATTTTCATGGGTGGGCTGGCAATCGGGTCCGCCCTGGCCGGGCGGTTTTCAGTTCGCTGGAAGCAGGTCCTGCTGGGCTACGCAATCGTCGAGGCAATCACCGGCGCCATCGCACTGCTGTTCCACGGCGCGTTCGACAAGATCACGCAGGCCTCGTTTGCCCATGTCATCCCGACGCTGGGCTCCGCAGGTGCAGTCCAGGTTTACAAGTGGGGGCTCGGGGCGGCAATGATATTGCCGCAATCCATTCTGCTCGGCATGACGTTCCCGCTCATGACCGCGGCGTTCCTGCGTTTTTCTCCCGCGAAGGCCGGCAGATCCGTTTCCATGCTGTACTTCACGAACAGCATCGGTGGAGCGATGGGCGTATTGGCCAGCGGATTCGCGCTGATCCCGAATGTGGGACTGCCGGGAACGATTCTGACCGCCGGACTGCTGAATTTCGGCGTCGCGTTTCTGGCATGGCTCCTGATCAAATCCGCCCCGGAGGTACAGGCACCGGCGCCGGTGACGGTGACGGACACCAGTCCCGGCAATCCTTTCGCAGGCGCCGCCAGTTACCGCTGGCTGCTCTTCGCTTCGTTTGTCACCGGCCTGGCATCGTTTTGTTACGAGATCGGCTGGATCAGGATGCTGTCACTGGTGCTCGGTGCAAGCACGCATGCCTTCGAAATCATGCTCTCGTCGTTTATCCTCGGCCTGGCGCTGGGCGGCCTGTGGATATCGCGCCGCATCGACCGGTCGCCGGATCCCCGCGTTTTACTCGCGAACATCCAGGTCGCGATGGGGCTGCTCGCCTTGTCCACCCTGTTCATCTATGGCAGCACGTTCGACTGGATGGAGCAGGTCATCAACACATTCGGCCGCACCGATGCGGGCTACGTGGGCTTCAACTGGGCCAGCCATGTGCTGGCATCGGCGGTCATGGTGCCGACGACCTTCTGCGCGGGGATGACGCTGCCAATCATTACATTCGCCGCCGTGCGCAGTGGCGTGGGCGAGCGCGCGGTGGGGGCGGTCTACGCGGCAAATACGGCGGGCGCGATTATCGGGGTGGCGCTGGCCGTGCATGTCCTGATGCCGTTGTTCAACGCCAAGGGCGTCATCGTTGCCGGCGCCATGTTCGATTTCGCTCTGGGCCTTTTGTTGTTTGCTACGCCGGCGTCGCCGGCGCGCTCACGCCGGCTCGCGATAGTTTCGGTCGCCGGGCTTGCCGCCTTTTCGATGGCCATTCTGTCGGCCGACGTCGATCCCCTGAAGATCGTGTCGGGCGTATTCCGGACCGGAATAAATCGGTCCACGCAGGACGAAGTCCTGTATCTGCGCGATGGCAAGACCGCGAAAGTGAGTCTGGCGAGGAAGCGTGAAACGATTGCCCTGGCGACCAACGGAAAAATCGACGCCACGATCAACATGGGCAGCGGCACGCCGACCGGGGACGAGGTGACCCAGATCCTGCTCGGCGCGCTGCCACTCATGCTTCATCCGGCGCCGAAAACCGCGGCGGTCATCGGCTTCGGCTCCGGCATGACCACCCACGTCCTCCTGGCCGATCCCGGGCTCGAGCGCGTGGACTCGGTCGAGATCGAGGCGCGCATGATCGAGGCGGCGCGCAAAGGATTCTTTCCGCTCAACCGGCTCGCGTACGAAGATCCCAGGAGCCAGATTCATATCGAGGACGCAAAAACATATTTTTCGGTCGCAAACCGGAAGTACGACATTATCGTCTCCGAACCCTCGAATCCCTGGGTCAGCGGCGTGTCTTCCCTGTTCACGGCGGAGTTCTATCGGCACGTCGCTCGCTATCTCAACGATGGCGGCATGCTGGTCCAGTGGATTCAGCTGTATGAAATCGACTATGCCTCGGTTGCTTCGGTGATGAAGGCATTGTCGCCGGCGTTCGACGACTATGCGGTCTATATCGCTGACCCGTTCGACCTCCTTGTCGTCGCGTCCAGGAATGCCAGGCTGGGCGCGCCGGACGGGCGCATTTTTAACCAGCCGGAATTGAAACGACGTCTGGCGCGGATATACGTCAATAGTGCCGACGACGCGCGCGCGCGACGCGTAGGCGAAAAGAGCCTCCTCGATCCGTTATTCGCCACATCCCCGGCGCCGCTGAATTCGGATTATTTTCCGTTCATGGACAATCGAGCGGCGCGCGCCCGGTTCCTGGCGCTGAACGTGACGGAGCCGATGCAGATTCTAACCACGGAACTGCCCATAAACGAGATGCTCGCAAGCGTGTCCACGGAACTTCCATGGACTTCGCTGACGGTTCAAAATCCGTTTGGCCGCAGCTTGGGCCAGCTCGCAATCCGCAGCGTGATCGAGGGTGTCGACGATGTCGCGCTGGCGCAGGCGCGCCAGCCGACCGCATTCGCGCGCCTGGGTGCGCAGGATTGCGGCGCCCGGGCACCGCAACTATGGCAGTCCTCGTGGATAAACGTGGGCCGCTTCGTTGCGCGCTACCTGGATCGGGATAAGGCGCCGCTATTCTGGGACAAGGTCATGTCCCCACACTGTCGCGAGCGCCTGTCGCCGGACGCTCGGCGCTGGTACCGCCTTCTCAATGCCGTGGGTTCGCGTGATTCGGGCGCCATCGTCGACCAGGCCGGAGAGATGTTCCGGAGCGCGACGCCGGATGTTGCGGCAGGTGACACGCTGTATGTCGCGGCGGCCCTGATGCTGGGCCACCTGGCGCGCCAGGAGCCGGAGCGGGCACACGCCGTATTCACACAATTGCCCGGGAAATTGCCACCAGGCAGCCAGACTTCGCCGGAGATTCACTGGCTGGAAGCCATTTCGGCCAGCAAGTTGCAGCACCATTGACGTTCCGTCCGGAGTGAAGAGTCTTGCTGACTGATTTTTTCCTGAAATTGCGCGAAGGCGGCGTGCCGGCGTCGGTCAAGGAATACCTGACGCTCATGGAGGCCCTGCAGAAGCATGTCAGCTCCGGCAGCCTGGACGAATTTTACTATCTTGCGCGAACCTGTCTGGTGAAGGACGAATCGGATTACGACAAATTCGACCGCGTATTCGGCGCGTACTTCAAAGGCATGGCGGCGCCAGCCGATGGCGTGGTGGTCGCGATACCGGAAGAGTGGTTGCGCAAACAAGCCGAACTGCTGCTTACTGATGACGAGAAGAAACTGGTTGAATCGGCCGGCGGCTGGGAAAAACTCATGGAGACCCTGCGCAAGCGCCTCGAGGAGCAGAAGGGCAGGCATCAGGGTGGTTCGAAGTGGATCGGCACCGGCGGCACCTCGCCGTTCGGCGCCTACGGCTACAACCCGGAAGGTGTGCGCATCGGACAGGACGGCTCACGCAACCGCAGCGCCGTGAAAGTCTGGGACAGGCGCGAGTACCGCAACCTGGACGATTCGGTGGAACTGGGCATACGCAACATCAAGGTCGCGCTGAAACGGTTGCGCAAATTCGCGCGCGAGGGCGCGGCGGACGAGCTGGATCTGGACGACACCGTCCGTTCGACCGCCAGAAATGCCGGTTATCTCGACATCAAGATGGTGCCCGAGCGGCACAACGCCGTGAAAGTGCTGCTGTTCCTCGACGTGGGGGGCTCGATGGAGGGCTACGTGAGGATCTGCGAGGAACTGTTCTCGGCGGCGCGCGCCGGGTTCAAGCACCTCGAGTACTTTTATTTCCACAATTTTCTGTATGAATCGGTCTGGCGCGACAATCGCCGGCGCAATACCGAGCGCATGGCGACCTTTCAGGTGCTGCATAAATATGCGCACGACTACAAACTGATTTTCGTCGGCGACGCGTCCATGAGTCCTTACGAAATCGGCTATCCCGGCGGCAGCGTGGAGCACAACAACGAGGAGGCAGGCTCGGTCTGGATGCAGCGCGTGCTGGGCGTCTATTCGCGCGCGGCGTGGCTGAATCCGACGCCGGAGGATCGCTGGAGCTACTACGAATCCATCGGCATGATCCGCAATCTGATGGGCGGGCGCATGTATCCGCTGACCCTGGAAGGACTGGAACGGGCCATGCGCGAACTGACTCGCTGAATTCGCGGAAAGGGATTTCGACGGACAGCGACGCTCCGGTCGCGTCAGGTCTTGCTGGCGGGGCCGCCCGCGGATCTCCGGGCTGGCTCCAGCGTGCCCGAAGACGCCAGGCCAGGTATCAGAAAGCGCTGCGCAAACTCGTCGGCCGGAATCGGCCGCGCCAGCAGAAAGCCCTGATAGTGGTCGCAACGCAGTTTCCGCAACGCCGCCAGCTGGCCCTTCGTCTCCACCCCCTCGGCAGTGACGCGCAGATCCAGACTGTGGGCCATGGCGATGATGGCCTTGATGATCGCGGCATCATCCGCGTCGCTCTCGATGTCCCTGACGAAGGTGCGGTCGATCTTCAGCGTATCGATCGGCAATTGCTTGAGATAGGCGAGTGACGAATAGCCGGTACCGAAGTCGTCCACCGCGAGCGAGGTGCCCAGTTTGCCCAGTTTTCTGAGGACCGCAATGTTCTCGTCCACGTTTTTCAGCAGCATGCTCTCGGTCATTTCCAGCTCGAGGTAGCGCGGATCGAGGCCTACGGTATTCAGCAACCGCGTCACATCGTCGGCGAAGTCCTTGGGCTCATTGAACTGGCGCGCGGAAATATTGACGGCAATTTTGACGATGGGCAGGCCGGTCGTCTGCCAGCGCTGGATTTGTTCGCATGCGGTGCGCAGCGCCCACCGGCCGATCAGCTCGATCAGGCCTGATTCCTCGGCTACAGGAATAAAACTTGTCGGTGGCACCAGGCCGCGCTGCGGATGCTGCCAGCGGATCAGGGCTTCCATGCCGACCAGTCTGCCGTCGCGAATATCGGCCTGCGGCTGGTAGTGCAGAACGAATTGTCCTTGCTCGAGCGCGAGGCGCAACTCGGTTTCCAGCCGGTGGCGTTCCACCGCGCGCAGATTCATCTCCGGAGAGAAGAATTGAAAATTATTCCGGCCCTGTTCCTTGGCATGATACATCGCGGTGTCCGCATTCTTCATCAGCTCGGGGCTGTCCTCGGCATCGTTGGGGAAAATGCTGATGCCGATGCTGCATGAGGTGTTCAGGGTGTGGCCGCCCACGGAAAGCGGCCGGCGCAGGGCGGTGATGATCTTCATTGCGACCTGCGCCGCGTCCTCGGCATGCGCGAGCCCTTCGAGCGTGACGACGAATTCGTCGCCTCCGAGCCGGGACAGTGTGTCGCCTTTGCGAATACAGGACGCCATGCGCGCGGCGACCTCCTTGAGCAGCAGATCGCCGATGTGGTGGCCCAGCGAATCGTTGATGTTCTTGAAACGATCCAGATCGAGAAACAGCACACCGAGCTTGTCGCGCTTGCGGCGCGCGGCAATGATGCCCTGCTCGAGCCGGTCGTTGAACAACAGCCGGTTGGGAAGCTCGGTCAGCGGATCGCGCGTTGCCAGGTAGCTGATGCGGGCCTCCGAGCGTTTGAGTTCGGAGATGTCGCGGGTCGTGCCGCGCTGGCCGAGCGGCTTGCCGTTTTCGTCCCAGATCGAAACTGCGCTGACCTGCATCCACAGAACCTCGCCGGATTTGGACAGGAACATGTGCTCCATGCTGCGGAAGGAGCGATCCGGGTTCGTGTTTTCGGCAAGCCATTGCCGGATCCGCTCGCCTTCTCCGGGGGGCATGAACTCGACCGCAGTGTGGCCGACAATTTCCTCGGGAGTGTAACCCGTATATTCCACGACGCGCGGCGAGACATAGGTGAAACGGCCTGCGAGGTCGTTTTCCCAG
>DATFUO010000178.1:0-3080 GCA_035260785.1 Burkholderiales bacterium | reverse complement strand
CACACGGCCTCGGAAGCGCAAGACATCACGACATTACAGATCGATTACACGAGTGCGAAAAAAGTTCTTATCGCAGGGAAATGTTCGATTGACGTTCGCACTTGCCTCGACTAAACCTAAACAAGCGGCATGAGCCGGATGGAATCCGGACGGGATGGCGCATGGCTGAGGCGGTAGGGAAATGCAAGTTTCGGATCGATATGACTTTTCCGAAAGGGGGCGCTGCGTGGACGCAATAACCGTTGTCAAGGAAAACCAGGGATTGCGGGTGGTTGCCTATCCCGGGGCCAACAAGATCCTGCTGGCGATGTCGCTGATCGATAGCGCGATCGACACGAACAACCAGAACCTCGCGGGCTTTGCCATCTGGCGGATGCATGCCGGCAAGCAGGAGCAAGTTCTCTCGAATCGCGTGGGTTTCAACTACGGGGTGGACAGCGGCACCACGTCGCTGGATCGCAAGTGGACGCCGTCGGACAGGGCGCCTTTCCAGAAATTTCGCTGGATCGACGTGCCGCAGGAAGGATTCGCTGAACCCATCGCCTACCGCATTCGCGCGCTGTATTTCGTCGGCAACACCCAGGCACTGAAGCCCGGACCCGAAGTGAGCGTGCAGGTCGCCCCGCCGCAGAATGTGCACGCTAGGTTCCGTCCGGCATTCACGCGTGGCTATATCGCCTCGCAGGCATACGCCGACAAGTTTCACAACAAGGACATCCGTCCGGCGGGCGTGAAGACGCCCGATTTCGATACCAAGCCGTTCCAGGCGCAATACGATTGGCTCGGAGCCGAAGCGCGGGTGCAACTGAACGCGTTCATTGCGGACTGCGAGAAAGACAAACAATCGCGTATCGACGTTTTCGCCTACGACCTCGACGAACCGGATGTCGTTGCCGCGATCTGCCGCATCGGCAAGGAAGGCCGCCTGCGCGCGATTCTCGACGATGCCCCGCTGCACTCGAAGGCGGGCAAGAGCGGAGCCATGCCGCCGGAGATCAAAGCCGCAAAAATGATCATCGCCGCCGCCGGGAAGGCGAAAGTCAGGCAGGGGCATTTCAGCCGCTTCCAGCACAACAAGGTGTTCATCAAGCGGGACGCCCAGGGCAAGGCCCAGCGCGTGTTTTTCGGTTCGATGAACTTTTCCGTGCGCGGGCTGTATGTGCAATCGAACAATGTCGTCGTGGTCGACGATGCGAACGTCGCAGGCATGTTCGCCACAGCCTTCGATACCGCGTTCGACGGGAATGTTGCGACCGCGCCATTCACGAAAAACGCGATATCGCAGGGCTACATGACCGGCTCGGCGACCGGTACCGCGGACCTGCCGAAATTCTCTGTATCGCTGTCGCCGCACAAAGACTCCGCCACGTCGCTACAGCCCATGTCGGATCGTATTCGCAGCGCCACCAGTTCAGTGCTGTTTGCCGTGATGGAGCCGACCGGGTCGGGGCCGGTGCTGGATTCGCTGCGGGTGATCGCCGCGAATCCGACCGTGTTTTCCTACGGCACCGTTGAGACGGACACCGGGCTGGGAGTACAGAACCCGGATGGCGCCATGGGCGAGGTGACGAGTTTCGCGGCGCTGAGCGTGAACGTTCCCGAGCCGTTCACCAGTGAATTCAGCGGCGGTCCGGGCATGCACATCCACGACAAGTTTGTCGTCGTCGATTTCAATGGGGACAATCCCACGGTGTTCACCGGCTCGTCCAATCTGGCTGCCGGCGGGGAAACCGCCAACGGAGACAGCCTGGTCATGATCGAGGACGAGGCGGTCGCCAACATGTACGCCATCGAGGCCGTCTCCATCTTCGACCACTACCAGTTCCGCAAGGTGATGAAGAACGCGCCGAAGGCACAACCGTTCACGCTCTGGTATCCAGGCAAACCCGGAGCGTCCGATCCCTGGTGGAAGGTGTATTACGACAAACTCAACATGAAGTTGCGCGACCGTTACCTGTTCGCCGACCTGCCGCTCCCGGCCGGGGTGCTTACGGTGAAAAAGGTGGACTGGGCATCGCTGGCCAAGTCGGCCACGAAGACGAAACCCAAGACTGCCGGAACAAAAACCACGGCGAAGAAGACTACGGCGAAGAAATCCACTGCGAAAAAATCGACGGCGAAAAAGTCCACCGTGAAAAAGCCAGCGGCCAAAAGAAACTGAACCGGGTCGGAGCACGCTGCCCCAGGTTGTACGGACACTTCAATACGGCAGGTTCAGTATCAGTCACCGCATCCACGGCGGGTTGTCGCGGACTTCCTTCTTCAGGTGGTCGACAAACAGCCGCACTTTTTTCGGCAGGCGGGTTGCGGACGGATAAACGAACCAAGCAGCCGTATTGAAATCCGTCGGTGTGACTTCGAGGTCCGGAAAGACGTCCACCAGGTTGCCGCGCTTCAGGTCCTTGCCGATCACCCAGTGCGGCAGCAGGGCCAGCCCCATTCCCGCCAGCGCACAATCGCTCAGCGCGAGGCCGCTGGAAATGAGGATGCGGCCCTGGACCGGGATCTCGGTCAGTTCACCTTTCTTGCCGCGAAACGTCCAGCGGGAGCGGAAACTCGGCAACGCGAACAGCAGGCAATCGTGGGCGCGGATGTCCTGCGGTTTTCGGATCGGGTCATGCTGCGCCAGGTAGGCCGGGCTCGCGCAAACATAGTACCGGGTGCGCAACACCCGGTGCGCAACCAGGCTCTGTTCCTCCAGCGGCCCGAGCCTGATGGCCACGTCAATGCGTTCCGCCACCAGGTCGAGCATCGAGTCCGTCAGTGCAAGCTCGACGGTCAACGTCGGATAGAGCCTGGTGAATTCCGGGAGCACCGGCACGATGCATCGCTGCCCGAACGAAACCGACGCGGTGACCCGAAGCACGCCTTTCGGCGCGTCCGTCACGTCGGTGGCCCGCTCGCGCGCCTCTTGCATTTTCTCCAGCAGGGGCTCGATGCGATTGAAATAAATCGTCCCCGCTTCGGTGGGGGCCAGGCGGCGGGTATTGCGCTGGAACAGGCGCACACCCAGTTCTTCCTCGAGCCCGGCGATCTGGCGCGAGATGGAAGACGGATCGGTGCCGCGGTCGCGCGCGACG
>DATFUO010000177.1:0-2455 GCA_035260785.1 Burkholderiales bacterium | reverse complement strand
ACCAGACCAAGAATGGAACGCCGCGAGGCGTCCCGTTAAACCGTGATGCCGTTGCTGTGTTGGAAAGCGTTCGGGAGAACCATCGGCGCTACTGCTTCACTTATCGCGGGAAGCCCATTGGCTGGGAAGTCACCAACAGCGCATGGAAGACCGCGTTAAAGGCGGCGGAAATCGAGGATTTCCGGTTTCACGATCTCAGGCATACCTGGGCATCGTGGCACCGTCAGGCGGGCACCAGTTGCGACGAGTTGAAAGACTTGGGCGGCTGGAAGTCTCGAGTGATGGTGGACCGGTACGCCAAGTACGCCACTGAACATTTAACCGCTGCAGCAGCGCGTATCGAGGACGGTCGTGGGGGAAACGTGGTGCACTTAATCACGAATTCGTCACGTTTGACAGACAAAAGGGCTAGCTAGAATTCGCTAACCCCTTGGTCCAAATGGTAGGCGGTGCGAGACTTGAACTCGCGACCAACGGATTAAAAGTCCGCTGCTCTACCAACTGAGCTAACCGCCCAAAAAAAGAGCCGCATTCTAACGGCCCGCCAGTTGGCACGTCAAACTCACTGCACACGACACAGCGCGTTCAACCGACCCTTCTAGCCTGCATTCAGCATGCGCCGGTACTGTATCTTCATGGTCGCTGCCGCACCCGCGATGATGGAAAAGAACACCAGAATCGAGCCCAGTGCGAGTGTCGAGAGTCCGGTAATGCCCTGGCCGATGGTGCATCCCATCGCCGTGACACCACCGAATCCCATCAATACACCCCCGATCACGTGATTGCGCGTGTCGGCCGCCGATGCAAAGCTTTCCCAGTGGAAACGCCGCTTGAACAGGGCGTAAGCGAACGAGCCGGTGAGCGTCCCCAGCACCACCGCCACCCCGAACGTCACGCGCGCGGATTTGTCGGTCCAAAATTGCAGCAACTCGAGTGTATTGGCGGCGGGCCCGATGAAAGTGAAGGATTCGGGGCGCGCGGTGCGCGTGCCGAGATAGGCTTCCTGCAGCGTTTCCGGATCTTCCGCGACGAAACCGAGGTGGCCGGTCACATACCAGCCGCCGACAATGATCAGACCGATCACCGCGCCCGCGAACAACCGCTCATGGTCGGCCCGGAAAGCGCGATCCTCGAGCACAAATGCCAGCAGGGACAGGGAGATTCCCGCGGCAATCCAGGGCTGCACGCTGCGCTTGCCGATGCCGAGCAACCCGGCAAGGAGCCACGACAAGTCTTGTCCCTGGTCGAATTGCACGGCGAGCGCACTGAGCACTTCGGTGCGCAGCGGCGAGAGCAGACCGCGCAGCGTCATTTCCGCAGCGAGCGCAAGGAACAACATCGCGACCAGCGATTTGAGATTGCCTCCGCCGATCCGAATCAGGCTGCGGCTGGCGCATCCTGACGCCAGCGTCATGCCCACTCCGAACAGCAGACCGCCGGCGATAGAAGCCAGCCATGGCCAGCGCGGCGCCGGATATGCGGATCGCGAGAGATCGACCAGCCCCGCGAAGTCGAGTGCGTTGGCACCGGCAATCGCCACCGCGATCGCCAGCAGCCACATGCGCATGCGGCTCCAGTCACCCATGTTGACGACATCCGACACTGCGCCCATGGTGCAAAAATCGGTTTTCTGGGCAATGGCGCCAAAAATCAGTGCCAGAACGAATCCCGACATGACGACCAGTGCAGCCAGATGTGCTGGAGTTTCCATCGGCACTCAGATTCGTTGCGGGTAACGCGTGGGATCCTTGATTCCAGCGGCCGCAAAACCGGCCGCCTACTTGAGTTTCGCGAGGCGGGTTTTGGCTTTTTCGGCGGATTCGCTGGCCGGATACCTGGCGATCAGTTCCTCGAAGGTTTTGCGCGCAGCCAGGTTGTCGCCGAGGTTGCTTTCCGACGTGCCGATGATCAGCAGCGAATCGGCCGCCTTCGCGCTGTCCGGATAGGTCCCGAGCAACCGGCGCTGCGCTTCGATCGCGGCGCGGTAGTCGCGCAGGTGGAAATACGATTCACCGATCCAGTACTGCGCATTGGGCGCCAGGGGATGCTTCGGGTAGCTCTTCAGGAAGTTCTCGAATCCGCGAATCGCGCCCGGATAGTCGCTCAGGCGGTAACTGTTGAAAGCGTTGTCGTAAGTACGCTGGATGCCAGCTTGATCCGTGGTGGAAAGCGACGCCGGCGGCAACGATGTCGATGGCCCCGACGGAGGGGGCGCACTTGGATTCACCGGTGTAGAGGACGGCGGCGCGGCAGCCGCCGCCTGAGCTGCCGGGATCGCAGCCGCGGGCGGCGGCGGATTCACCGGTGGCACGGACGTGACCGAAGTCACCGGCGACGGAATGGTCGCCGGCGTCGCGGATCCCTGCTCCAGCTTGCGAATGCGCTCTTCGAGCGCGGCGATGGTGTCCTGTTCTTTCTTGCTCGCGGCCCCCTGCTCGATGCGGCGCAGCCGCGT
>DATFUO010000176.1:0-10653 GCA_035260785.1 Burkholderiales bacterium | reverse complement strand
TCCATTCTCCGCGAGCTGCTGCTCGACCGAGGGGCCGAAGTCCTATGAAGACCGCCCGTGCCGGCTGGCGCCGAAGCTGAAAAGAATCCATCGATCTCAGGCCATTGCGATGAGCGCTCACGATACCGACAAAGTCTTTGCTGGCTCGATTCCGGGGCTCTACGAAACGGTTCTGGTGCCGCTGATCTTTGAAACTTACGCTGCGGACCTGGCGAATCGGCTGAAGACGAGGCCTCTTTCGCGCGTACTCGAAATTGCAGCCGGCACCGGCGTAGTGACGCGTGCGTTGGCGTCCGTGCTCCCCGAAAGCGTCTCCATCGTCGCGACGGATCTGAATCAGGCGATGCTCGACCAGGCCTGCCTCCTGGGAACGAAGCGCGCCGTCGCGTGGCGACAGGCAGATGCGATGCAGCTCCCGTTCCCGGACGGAACCTTTGATGCCGTCGTCTGCCAGTTCGGCGTGATGTTCTTCCCGGATAAACCCAAGGCGTTTTCGGAGGCGCGTCGCGTGCTCAAGCGTGGAGGCGTCTTCATTTTCAACGTGTGGGACCGGATCGAGGAAAACGAATTCGCGAATACCGTGACGACCGCCCTGGAATCCCTCTTTCCCGAGGATCCGCCGCGCTTCATGGCCCGCACGCCGCACGGCTATCACGACCATCGCATCATCGAGCGCGATCTGGCAAACGGCGGATTCATTGCCGCACCCCGATTCGACACGATCGCGGCACGCAGCCGCGCAGCATCCGCCCGGGTTGCGGCGATCGCGTATTGTCAGGGCACGCCGCTGAGAAACGAGATCGAGTCGCGCGATGCCGCGCGGCTTGGCGAAGCAACCGACATCGCAGCCGAGGCTATCGGCAAGCGGTTCGGGCGCGGCGCCGTGGATGGCAGGATCCAGGCACATATCGTCACGATCGAAAGCTGACCGCTGAGGCGGGAGCATAGCGCACTGGCGACGGTAAGTACCCGTGCCCGCAAACGACGAATGCGGGTCGGACTGCCGTTAATTTGGATACGCACGAACAGGCTCTTAAGATCGCGTTGCGCAAGAGGCCTGGAATCCATTGGTCGACCGGGGAGGGAGAATGGCAGGTACGCTGAACGGCAAGGTGGTCGTCCTCACCGGAGCGGCCGGAGGTTTCGGTCGCGTACTGGTGCGGGCGCTACTCGACGAAGGCGCGAAAGTCGCCGCCCTCGACATCAACGAGATCGGACTGGCCTCGCTCAAGGATCTGGTGCCGCCGGACGCCGCCGGCCGTTTATCCACGCGGGTTGCCGACATTTCCGACTGCGGGGCGTGCGACGAGGCCGTCGCCGCGGCGATGAATCACTTCGGCGGCGTGCATATCCTGATCAACAACGGCGCCATGGGCCTGGGCGCCATCCGCGCCGACTGTTTGAAAAAACTGGTTGGCATCCATGAGATCACTCCTGAGATGTGGCAGCGCTTCGTCGCGACGAATTTTTCGGGCGCGTGGTATCTGACCCGCGCCGTCATCGCCCCGATGCTTGCCCAGCGATGGGGCCGCATCATCACCGTCACCACCAGTTTTTTCACCATGCTGCGCGGCGGATTCCATCCCTACGGACCCGCCAAGGCCGGCCTCGAGGCGATGGCTGCGGGCCATGCCGAGGAATTCGAGGGGACGGGTGTGACCGTGAACGTCGTGGTCCCCGGCGGCCCCGCCGACACGCCGATGGTGCCGAAGGAGTCGGGCTTCGATCGCAAGGACCTGATTCCCCCCAGGGTGATGGCGCCGCCGATCCTCTGGCTGTGCTCGGAAGCAGCGAACGGCATCACCGGCAATCGCTATGTTGCCTCATACTGGGATGCGAGCAAGCCGGCCGGGGAGGCGGAGCGCAAGTCGCGCGCACCGATCGCGTGGAGAGAACTCGCGCAGAATCCGGTCTGGCCGGGCGGCAAGCCGGGCAAGTGAACCAGTGAATTCGCAAACGCGAGTCCTTGCGCTGACTTCGCTTGCGATGTTCGCATTCGCCGGCAACTCGCTGCTGTGCCGGATGGCGCTGAAGGGCACTGCGACCTCATTCACCTAACAGGGATGGCCCGGCCTGGGATCGCAACCGCCGTGGTCGCTGATGATCAATATGGCCGCCACCCCGATGGCTACCCCGACCACGATCCAGAATGTCGTGTCGTCCGATTTTCCGCCCGACAGTTTCGCGTTCAAGGGAACGCCATTCAGACTCAGCATGGATGCATCGCGGTCCGGCCGGAGCCGGAAATCCAGCACACGCCCGGGCTCGGCGGAATACTTCGGGTCGGCAGGAAGCGTCGGTTCGTAAGTGAGCCGGAATCCGAATTCCGGCACGGGTTCTTTCCCCGGCTGGAAGGGAAGTGTCACGTAAAGCGCGGCCTGCGGCGCCATGCCCAGGTCCCCGGCCTGGGCGGCCGGTGCAAGCGCGATTGCCCAGATCAGAAACAGACAAATCACCTCGCGCAGCTTCGCGACGCGGCTTCCGAACGCGCCGGGACATATCAGTCGTCGTGTCATCTCGACTCCTTATCAATGAGGTCAGGGAGACGCTCACGAAAGTGCGACATCGCGTGAAGCGAGATGTCGTTACCCATATGCAGAAAATCGATTCAAAATTACGCCGCCAGCGCGGCCACGTCAACCATATTGGATCCGGGAACGAATCCCGGGAACCGGGCCTGTGAATTATCCGCCGCAGGTCTGTTTCCGTAAAGATGGAGGCGCGCACGCAGCCAAGAACGTCGACGACCATCGCTATCACGGAGTGTCGGTCGAGTTGAAGACCAGGGAATGCCGCGGGCGATGGCAGCTGGATCGGGTTATGGCTTCCGTTCGGGGATCGAAATGCGGTGCTCGCGAATTTCCTGCACCAGGGGTCCCGCGGCAGCGACAAAGGGGAGTTGCGGATTGTCCCGGCAGAATTTGTCCACGTAGGCGGCAACGGCGGCCGGGTCGGGCATGGCGCCGACGAGAACCTGATTGGCCGAATTGCCGAAATTGTAGCCGGAGACGAACCCGCGGAACCAGGCGCCATAAATGGCCCGCCATTGTTCGTTGCCCCGGGAGCGTGTCCACGCGCCGCACGAGATGTCTTCGAAACTGAAAATGGTGATATCGGGCGCGTCTTGTGCCGCGGCCGTTGAAAAATGCACGGCGCAAAGCGCCGAAACCCCGAGGTATGTCCATTTCATTCAGTGTCCCCCCTTTACCGCGCGGCCGTCCTATCATGCTGTGCGTTGGGTACGCGGCCCGGCAATTGCATTTGACCCGGTCCGCAAAAGCGCGTTCGCAGTCTTGCGCAGACCCCGGCCAGAAGCAAGCGTCGCTCGTACGGATCCTTGCTTTTGAGGCGCCTGGGCGGTCGCACCCGGCTATACTTGAGCGTCCCGTTCACGCATCCCTCCCGCAGCCAGGGTCGCCACCATGACAACGATCGCCGCCGAAATCGCCTCCCGCAAACGCATCGCGCTGGTCGCGCACGACAACAAGAAACAGGACCTTCTGGAATGGGCGCGCTTCAACCGCGATCTGCTCGCCTACCACGAACTGCTTGCCACGGGCACGACGGGTACGCTGCTCGAAGAGGCGCTCAAAACCCCGATCACAAAACTCCAGAGCGGCCCGTTGGGCGGCGACTTGCAGATCGGCGCCAAGATTGCGGAAGGGCTCATCGACTTCGTCATCTTCTTCTGGGACCCGCTGGAACCCCAGCCCCACGATCCCGACGTCAAGGCCCTGATCCGGATCGCCGTGGTCTGGAACATCCCGGTCGCCTGCAACCGCGCGACGGCGGATTTCGTGATCTCGTCGCCTTTGATGTCGTCGTCCTACGAGCGCGCTCTGCCGGACTACGAGAGTTATCGCGAGCGCCTGCAAAAGCGGCCTGCCGCACGATGAAACGCCATTCGTTAAGGCGCAGGCTGCCGGCAATCGACTTCGACGAGGCCGAGGCTTCGCACAGGTACTGCGCCCTGCAACCCGTCTTGCACTAGAATGACCCGGGTCGTTCACATAAGGGAACAGGCACCATGAAAAAAATTCTGATTACGCTGTCGTGTTTGGTTTTCTCCGCACACGCAATGGCCGCGGGCGGCCTCGATGGTTTTCTGAGCAAGCTCAATGCACAGGCCAGGAGCGACCTCGCCGGTTTTTCCGCCCGGATCAGCGCCCAGTTCGGCATTCCCGACGCACAAGTCAAAGTGGTGATCAGCACCGTCAAGCAGCCCGCCGATGCCTTCATGGTGTTCCAGCTTGGCAAGATGGCAAACCAGCCAACCGACAGGGTCATGCAGGTTTACCAGGATGGAAAAGGGAGGGGCTGGGGCGCGCTGGCCAAGGATCTGGGTATCAAGCCCGGTTCGGCGGAATTCCACGCGCTCAAGCGCGGCGACTTCCGTCTTGACGGCGCGCCGGGCGGAGACGATCCCGGCAGCGGCAAAGGAAAGGGTAAAGGAAAAGGCAAGCGCCAGGATTAGTCTCGCGCGCCGCGTCGGCGCAGGACGGGTCGTTGCCTCGGAGGAAACGGCATGAAGGTGTTCATCAGCGGAGGAGGGGGATTTCTCGGTTACCGGCTGGCCCTTCGGCTGCTGGCGCGCAAGACGCTCGCGGGACGGGACGGCAAGCCGAATTCCATATCGCAGATCAAATTGTTCGATGCCGCTTTTCCGGCGAATCCGGATCCGCGGCTGCAATGCGTCAGGGGCGACATTGCGCAGCGCGAAGCCGTCGAAGCCGCGCTGGATCGCGACACCGCCTCGGTTTTTCATCTGGCGGCGGTAGTCAGCGCGCATGCTGAGGCCGAGTTCGACACGGGTTATCGCGTCAATCTGGATGGGACGCGCAATTTGCTGGAAGCCTGTCGTAATCTCGACCTGCCGCCGCGGCTGGTATTCGCCAGTTCACTGGCCGTATTCGGCGGAAAGCTTCCTGAGGTAGTGGACGACTCGATCACGCCGACGCCGCAGACGTCCTACGGAATCCAGAAGGTCATCGGTGAATACCTGGTCAACGATTATTCGCGAAAAGGGATGATCGACGGCCGCAGCCTGCGGCTGCCGACCATCGTCGTGCGCCCGGGAAAACCGAATCTCGCTTCGACTTCGTTCGCGAGCGGCATGTTCAGGGAGCCCTTGAACGGCGTGCTCTGCGAAGTGCCGGTCGAGGACTCGATCGAAATGTGGATTCTCTCTCCCGGCAAGGTGCTCGACGACTTCGTGCATGCGCACAACCTGCCGGCGACCGCGTGGGGGACCCATCGCGCGATCACCCTTCCCGGAATCACGTTCTCGGTGAAGGAAGGCGTGGAAGCGCTGCGCCGCATCGCGGGCGACGAAGTGGCGAAACGAGTGGTGTTCAAGCCGGTGGAACGCATCAACAACATGGTCAGGACTTTCCCGGCACGCTTCCGGGCCGACCGTGGGGCTGCCATGGGTTTCAAGGCCGATACAGACATCGGGGGCATCATCAAGGATTACATCGCAGCCGAAGGCATCAAGCTTTGACACTGCCGTTATTGAATGCCGTCATGCCCGTATCGGGCGGCGTTACGGTTCTGCTGACGCCGGTTTCGGCTTATCGGCAGAGAAAAACAGGCAGGCTTTCGTTTTTGTGGCTGTCGCCGCCCGTTCCTGATAGTTGTTGGCGGGCCGATCGCACTGGCGCTCATCGCGTGGGCAGGGGCAAAGGTCCGAGTGCAAAGCGTGATTCAATTCGACATCTAAAATTCCTTGGGGGGCACGGAGCATGTCGGGAATGACGCTGGACGCGGCAACGCGCTTGCTGGGCCGCGCAATGGACAAAGCGAAAAAGGATTTCGGCCGGCCGATATGCGTGGCGGTCTGCGATCCTCAGGGTTTTCTTGTTGCCTTCGCGCGCATGGAGGGAGCGCCGCTCCGGAGCATCCGGATTTCGCAGGGCAAGGCCTATTCGGCGGCGCGCATGGGCGTGTCGACGCAGGCAATCCTCGAGCGGCTGAAAAGAGAGGGCATTGAGATCGGCTATTTTTGCGATCCGTTGCTCACTGCGCTACCTGGAGGCAGCGTGCTCAAGGACGAATCGGGCAGGACGGTTGGCGCCATCGGCGTCAGCGGATTGACTTCCGCCGAAGACCAGCTCATCAGCGACTACGTTGCCGAATTTGTCTCTACGGGATCCAAGTCCTGATCTTCACGGCTTTCTACACGTACGCACTCACCGCAGCCGCTGCGGTGAGAGAGTGAGATTGAGAAAGACGGTTGCATGAGCAAAGTGTATATCGGTTGTGGTGCGGGATTCGCGGGCGATCGCTTCGACGCGGCGGTGCCGGTCGTCAAAGCGCTGGCGCAAGTAAAGGGTGAGCGCTTTCTGATCTACGAAGTGCTGGCCGAGCGCACGCTGGCCATCGCCCAGAGGCTCAGACGGGAGAATCCGGACCAGGGTTATTCGCCGTTCCTCGAACTTTATTTGCCGCTGGTTCTCGCCGATTGCCATCGCCATGGCATCCGCATCGTCACCAACATGGGCGCGGCCAACCCGATTGGCGCGGCCCGCCGAGTGCTGGCGCTTGCACGCGAACTCGGCGTCCAGGGTCTCAAAGTGGCGGCGGTCACGGGCGATGACCTGCTGGCATCGATGTCCGAAGAGGAGATTCGCCGGGAGCCGATCATCGAAGGCATTGCGTTGGATGATCGGTCTATCGTGGCGGCCAACGCCTATCTCGGCGCGGGACCGGTGGCCGACGCGCTTGCCACCGGAGCGCATGTCGTGCTGGTCGGGCGCACGACCGATGCCGCGTTGTCGCTGGGTCCGCTCATGCATGTGCACGGCTGGAAAGTCAGCGACCTGGACCGGCTCGCGCAAGGAACCGTATGCGGGCATCTTCTCGAGTGCGGCGCACAGGTCAGCGGCGCCTACTTTCCCGATCCCGGGTTCAAGGACGTTCCCGATCTCGATCGCGTCGGTTTTCCGATTGCGGAAATCGGGGCGGATGGCGCGCTGGTGATCACCAAACCGACGGGC
The DNA here is from genome assembly GCA_035260785.1 of Burkholderiales bacterium. Taxonomy (GTDB): domain Bacteria; phylum Pseudomonadota; class Gammaproteobacteria; order Burkholderiales; family JACQAP01; genus JACQAP01. The sequence continues at coordinate 3,658 of DATFUO010000176.1, read as the reverse complement.
ACAGGCGGACTGGTGAGCCGCGCGACGGTGATCGAGCAACTGCTCTACGAAGTTCACGATCCTCATAACTATCTGACCCCGGACGTGGTGCTCGACCTGGGTGAGGTGAAAGTCGAGGAGGTCGGGTTAAATCGCGTAAGCGTCCTGGGCGCGCGCGGCAAGCCGCCGCCAGCGACGCTGAAAGCGACCGTGTGCGTGGATGCGGGATGGCTGGGCGAAGGCGAGATCTCTTACGCGGGTCCGAACGCGCTGGCGCGTGCGCAGCTTGCGGCATCGGTGGTGCGGGCCCGCTGTCGCGCCATCGGCGTCGAGGATCCTGTGCGCGTGGAAGTGCTCGGCACCGAAGCGATATTCGACAGCAACCGCCGCGGGCGTCACGCGCCTGTCGCGCAAAGCGCGGGCGGAGAATATCGGGTGCGCGCGGCGGTGCGCAGCACGAAGCGAAGAGTCGCGCAGCAGGTGTCGGACGAAGTGCTGAGCCTGTATTGTTCCGGACCAGCCGGCGGCGCCGGCGTGCGCCAGCACATCAGCCCCCAGGTCAGCACCGCGTCGATCCTCATCGATCGCGCCCGGGTCCATGCGCAGGTCGCCATGGTGGAGGAGTCATGAACGTCGTGGAAGTCCCGCTGCACGCCGTGGCGCATGCGCGTGCCGGCGACAAGGGCAATCGCTCCAACATCAGCGTCATTCCCTATCGGGCCGAGGCCTTTGCGACGCTGGTCGAGCAGGTCACGGAAGAACGCATGCTCGCGGTGTTCGCGCACAGGGGCGCCACGGCGGTGAAGCGCTACGTACTGCCGAAACTGCACGCGATGAATTTCGTCATCGACAATGTGCTGGAGGGCGGCGTGAACGCGAGCCTGGGGCTGGACGGCCATGGCAAGGCGTTGTCGTTTCTCGTTCTCGGCGACATCACGGTGAAGGTGCCGGCCGACTTTATCCCGATAAACTCGCCGTACCGCAAGGAAATCATGATTTAATTTGACCGCGGTGTGGTGTTTCAAAAGGGCAATAACAACGACATTCGAACGAGGGGGGCGCGATGGCCTGGCGACGCGGCTGGATCAGTTTGTTCCTGTTTACGCTGGCGATGATCAATTACGTCGATCGCGTCGCCCTGTCGGTCGCCTCGAAACCGATTGCCGAGGAGTTTGGCTTGTCGCCGGTGACGATGGGCTATCTATTCTCTTCGTTTCTCTGGACTTATCTCCTGTGCCTCATTCCGATGGGAATTCTGGTCGACCGGCTCGGGACCAAGACCATCAATGCGGCGGGCATCACGCTCTGGTCGGCGGCGACGATGCTCACCGGGGCTTCCTGGAGTTTTGTCTCGCTGATCGGTACGCGCCTCGCAATGGGCATCGGCGAAGCGACGACCTTTCCCGCGGGTGGGCGCGTGGTGCGCGAGTGGATTCCCGCGGGGGAGCGCGGCATGACCAATGCAATCTTCATGGCCGGCACGCAAGCCGGCCCGGCAGTGGGGGCGTTGCTCGTGGCATGGATCATCAGCCAGATCGGCTGGCGCGGATCGTTTCTGGTGGTCGGTGCCGCGGGGTTCATCTGGCTGCTGGCCTGGCTGATCTGGTTCGACCAGCCGGAGACGGCAAAATGGCTCGGGGCGGAAGAGCGCGAGAAGATCCTGCGTGAGCGCGATGCAAAGACCAGCGCCCTGCAGGGCCGCACCAGGGCGACACGCGTGCTGGACCTGTTGCGAACGCGCACCATGTGGGGCCTGGCGCTCGCCGAAGGCTGCGCGGTCTATACCCAATATCTGTTTCTGACCTGGCTGCCCAGCTATCTGCAAACCACGCGTGGCCTGACCATCGTCAAGACCGGACTGTTTACCGCGGTGCCTTATGCGGGCGCCGCTGTCCTCGGCATTATTCTCGGGCGCGTGAGCGACCGTTTGCTCACACCCGATGCCGTGGGGAAGGGACGCCGGCGCTCGATGGGCATTGTGATGATGCTGTCTTCTGCGGTCATCCTGTTCACGCCGTTCGTCGACGAAATCTGGCTGCTGCTCGCCCTGTTCACGATTTCGTTGACCGGGATGGCGACGGCGATCTCGCTGAACTTCTCGCTGGTGAACGATCTGCTGCGCAACCCGGAGGATTCCGGCAAGGCCATGAGCATTCTGATTGTGGGCGGCAATTCGTTCGGCGTGGCGGCGCCGATCGTCACCGGTTACGTCATCCAGGCCACCGGCAGCTACAACTGGGCTTTCGGCATCGCCGGCCTGTTGCTAGTGGCGGGCGCGACGATCCTGTTCACCATGACGCGTACACCGATCGAAATTGCCGCACATCCGAGCTGAAGAATTACTAAAACATCAGCAGTGTCCGGTTAAAAGTCAAACAAGAGCAATTGGTTATCGGCGACGGGTGGATCAGACTGGGAGCGATCGGGCTGCAAGGCGCATGAAAGCTCGGTTTTCTCGAAGACCGAGACCGACAAGATCTGTAGGCATGTATAGAGCGAGGCATCGAGTTGAAGCTCCTTCTTGACGATGGCGATCAGCACGTAGGTGGCCACGGCGCACCAGATCTGCGTCTTCACCGCGTTCTCGCTGGTACCCAGGAAACGCTTGATACGCAGGTGCTGTTTGATCCACCGGAAAAACAATTCGACCTGCCAACGGCTCTTGTACAGCGCGGCGATCGTCAAGGCAGGCAAGCTGGTATTGTTGGTCAGGAACACCAGCGTCTTGCCGGACTCGGGATCCTTGAAGCGAATGCGCCGCAGATGCTCCGGGTAGTTCTTGGCCGAGTAGAAGCCGTTGAGCATGACGCGCTGGTCGCAGATCACACCGCTGGTTCGGTCTGCGGCATACGAGTACACGCGCCGCGCATCCATGGCCGCCTTGGCGCGGGTGACGAAGAACGCACCGGCCTGATGCATCGCGTACAAGCGCTCGAAGTCCACGTAACCACGATCCATCACGTAGAAGGCCCCGGCCTCCACGGGCAGGATGTCCAGCACATTGACATCGTGCAGCTTGCCGTCGCTGATATGGATGAACGCGGGGATCGAGCCGCGCAGGTCCAGCAGCGTGTGCAGCTTGACAGCGGCCTTGGTGGAGCGAAACGGCGCCCAGTCGAACAGGCTCAGACACAGATCGATGGTGCTGGAGTCCAGCGCGTACACGGTGTTGTCCAACTCGACACTGAGCGACTCGTTCGCATAGAGCTTGCGCGCACGACGGATCAGCACGGCCGTCAGATCGGACCAGATACGCCAGTGGCGCGATTCGTTTGCGTCGGCCAGCGTCGAGCGCTTGACCGCCGATCGAAAGCCCATCGCATAGAGCTTGTTCGCATTGGCCGACAGGCTCGCTTCGATGTCGCGAAGGCTCTCGCGCCAAGTCAACTGCGCGAACGCCATCGCGCGGAACTGCTCGGCACACGACAGCGTGCGCACGCCCGCGTTGCCGGAGTAGCGCTGCACGATGCGCGCGAAGCTGGTCCATGGCACGAACTCCATGACTTGGGCAAACAAGGTCTTGCCGACATACATGCGCGCTCCCTGGGGCAGTCAACCCAAAGAAAGTACGCGATTCTTGCCAAACAAAGTTCAAGTCGGCACCAAACTAAATCGGCCTGCAGCCCGCGACAATGCTGGTTCTCGGGCTCGGCACGGGTCATTTAACCGGACATGGTTG
>DATFUO010000175.1:0-7253 GCA_035260785.1 Burkholderiales bacterium | reverse complement strand
AACTCCATGCGGCCGTCCGGCGTGCAGATGCGCAGGCGCGTCATGGCATTGATGATCACCCGCAGCCGTTCGTAACCTGAGAGGGCATCGTCCCAGTGGTCCGGCTGGTTGCCATACATTTGTACCATGAGGTCGCGCCAGTCCGGTCCGCGCAGGGCACCTTCGGTTTCGCGTGCGAGATCGAGCGCCTTGCCGACGCTCCACGACGGCAGCAGGCCGGCGTGCACCATCGTGTATTCGCCGTCCACATGCATCAGCGCCAGCCCGCGCAGCCAGGTCAGCAGCTCGTCGCGATCGGGCGCATCGAGAATCGCGCCGAGCGTGTCCTTCCGGTGCGGTTTCACGCGTCCCTCCGCGACCATCAGCAAGTGCAGGTCGTGGTTGCCCAGTACGCTGACGGCATGGCTGCCAAGCGATTTCACGAAGCGCAGGATTTCCAGGGACTGCGGACCACGATTGACCAGATCGCCGACAAACCAGAGCCGGTCGCTCGATTCGCTAAAACCGATTTCGCCCAGCAGTTCCTGCAAGGGATCGAAGCAGCCTTGCAGGTCGCCGATCGCGTAGGTAGCCATCTGGAAGCGCTGAATGGTGATGAGTAATTGGTGAATGGTATCCAAGCGGAAGACACGGCGTGGGGACTATTTGAAACCGGTTGACTGAAACAAAAAAGCGCAGCATTCGCTGCGCCTCCTGGATATCTGCCCTGCCCGTCACCAATTACTCCTCACCAATCCCCGCTCTACTTCGCCTGGCTTACCAGATAATCCACCGCGGCCTTGACATCGGCATCGGGCACGGAGGCCAGGCCGCCCTTTGCCGGCATCGCGTTCTTGCCGTGCAGCGCGCTGTTGTACAGCGAATCCTTGCCTTTCGCGATGTGCGGGGCCCAGGCCGCCTTGTCGCCGGTCTTCGGCGCTCCGGCGATACCCGCCGCGTGGCACGCCATGCAAACCGTGTCGTAGAGTTTCTTTCCGGCGCCAGGGCCGCCCGCAGCGGCGGTTTTGACGGGACCGCCGCTCACGGACGCTGTTCCTCCGGGTTCCGCCGGGACTTCGCCGATTACGACGGTGCCGACCGGCTTCAGGCGTTCCGCCACCGCATTGGCCTCGGAATTCATGTCGTCGACCTTCAGCCCGCCGGTGGCGAAACTGGCGATCATCACGATCCCGATGACCGGGAAGAGGAACGCCAGCAGCACGACCACGATCAGTTGCTGCGGCGTCTTGATCAGGGAGGAGTGTTCCTCGACATGCACTCCGGACATGAAAAATCCTTTGCGGTTGAATCTTTGGACGGCTCGGATTATAGGCCATCCGCACCGCCTTAAAACAGCGCCGGAATGGACTCGAATGCCCTTTGCCCGTACACTTGCCGTTCAATGCGCCCGTAGCTCAGCTGGATAGAGTGTCGGCCTCCGAAGCCGAAGGTCGTGGGTTCGACTCCCTCCGGGCGCGCCATTCCTTCCGTCGTTTCTGCTGTTTCCCGCCGTTCAATTGAACGAATCACTCGGCCTTGGCGCGTTGTTCCTGAGCAGCTTTCTCGCGGCGACGCTGTTGCCCGGCGGTTCCGAAGTGGTATTCGCCGGTGTGCTGGCGACCGGCGCCGCCACCCTGTGGCCGGCCCTTGCCGTCGCGACCATCGGAAATACGCTCGGGGGATCGAGTTCCTATCTGGTGGGGCGCCTGGTCCCCGATCGCAAGCTGGGCGGGCGCGCGCTGGAATGGGTGCGCCGCTGGGGCTCGCCGGTATTGCTGCTGTCGTGGGTGCCGCTCATCGGTGATGCGTTGTGTGTCGCGGCCGGCTGGCTGAGGCTCAACATCTGGTGGACGGTACTGTTCATGGCGCTGGGTAAGTTCGCGCGTTATTACCTCGTTGCCCGGCTCATGGCCTGAAGTCCGATGTCGGGACGGAAGCGCCGCGGTAGAATTCCTCTCCAATCATGATGTCCTGATCAGATGCAACCGATCCCTCCCTTCGCCTCCACCGGCGTTCGGCTTCGCGAAATCCCCTACAACTACACCTCGTTTTCCGATCGCGAAATCGTGATCCGGCTGCTCGGCGCGCCGATGTGGCAGTTGCTCGACGAATTGCGCAGCCAGCGCCGCACCGGGCGCTCGGCGCGCATGCTCTATGAAGTGCTGGGCGACATCTGGGTCGTCAACCGCAATCCTTACCTGCAGGACGACATGCTGGACAATCCCCGGCGCCGCGACGCACTGATCGAGGCATTGCGCCACCGCCTGCACCAGATCGAACTGCGCCGCGGCGAAGGCGAGGAGTCCGCCGGCGTGACCGGCAAGGTCGCGCAGTTACTCGCCTCTGCGCACAAAGCCGTGGACGATTTCGAGCGTGATTTCGAAGCGACGGCGAAACTGCGGCGCAAGGCCTTGCGCCAGTTCACGCGCGTGACCCGGCGCGACAACATTGCTTTCGACGGCCTTGCGCGGGTATCGCATGTGACCGACGCGACCGACTGGCGCGTCGAGTATCCGTTCGTGGTGCTCTATCCCGATACCGAGGAAGAGGTGCAGCCGATGGTCCAGGCCTGCATCGAACTTGGCCTCACCATTATTCCGCGCGGCGGCGGCACCGGTTATACCGGTGGCGCGATTCCGCTCGACAAACTGTCCGCGGTGATCAACACGGAGAAGCTGGATGCACTCGGCGCGGTGGAAATCACGCCGTTGCCCGGCGTGTCGCAACCGGTGGCGACCCTTCATTGCGGGGCGGGCGTCGTGACCCGCCGGGTCATGGAAGCGGCGGAGGCCGCCGGCCGCGTATTCGCGGTGGATCCGACTTCGGCGGATGCGTCCTGCGTCGGCGGCAATGTCGCCATGAATGCCGGTGGAAAGAAAGCGGTTCTGTGGGGCACGGCGATCGACAATCTCGCGTCCTGGAAGATGGTGACTCCCGAGGCCGAGTGGATGCTGGTTGAGCGCATCGACCACAACCTTGGCAAGATCCACGACGCCGACATGGTGCGGTTCCGGATCACGCGATTCGGGCGCGACGGCAGGATGCCGCGCGAACCCGAGATCCTGGAAGTGCCTGGGCGGCGCTTTCGCAAGGAAGGACTGGGCAAGGATGTCACCGACAAATTCCTGGCCGGCCTGCCCGGCATCCAGAAGGAAGGCTGCGATGGCATCATTACGTCGGCACGCTTCATCCTGCACAAGATGCCGGCGCATACGCGCACCGTCTGCCTGGAGTTCTACGGTCAGGTTGCGCATTCGGTCCCGTCGATCGTGGAAATCAAGGCCTACCTGGATGGCCGCCCGGGCGGCGCGATGCTGGCCGGACTCGAGCATCTTGACGAACGCTATGTCAAAGCCGTTGGTTACGCCACCAAAGCCAGGCGCGGCGGCAGGCCGAAGATGGTGCTGCTCGCCGATATCGTCGGTGAAGACGACAAGGCGGTCGGCGAAGCGGCCTCCGCGGTGGTCAGGATTGCCAATGCGCGTGGCGGTGAGGGCTTCATAGCGGTCTCGCCGGAGGCGCGCAAGCAATTCTGGCTGGACCGGTCCCGCACGGCCGCCATTGCCAGGCATACCAACGCGTTCAAGATCAACGAGGATGTGGTCATCCCGCTCGGTCGCCTTGGCGATTATTCGGACGGAATCGAGCGCATCAACATCGAACTGTCGCTCAAGAACAAGATCCGCCTGCTCGATGCGATGGAGGAATTTTTCCAGGGCGAGTTGCCCGTGCATCAGGAGGCCGAGAAGATTCCGCAGCACGAATTGCTCGACGGCCGGCCGGCAAACGCAACCGAACTGGTGCGTGCGACGCGCGACCGCTGGCAATGGCTGCTCGGCCATCTCGACGCGTCGCTGCACGACTTCCCCGGCGCAAAAGAAACAGACAATTCAAACCTCACAGTTTTCGGCGCACTGCAAAGCTACAGCCTGCGCGTCTCGTGGAAAAAAGAAGTCTGCGAACCGCTGCTGCAAATCTTCGACGGCCGCGCCTTCGATCCGATCCGTGCCGAGATCCATGCCATCCACAAGCGTGTCCTGAAGAGCCGGCTGTTCGTGGCGCTGCACATGCATGCGGGCGACGGCAACGTGCACACCAATATCCCGGTCAACTCCGACGACTACGCGATGCTGCACGAGGCCAACGTCGCCGTCGCGCGCATCATGAAGCTGGCGCGGGCGCTCAACGGGGTGATCTCCGGCGAACACGGCATCGGGATCACCAAGCTTGATTATCTCGAAGCGCAGGAAATAGACAGTTTCGCGCAGTACAAGAAGCGTGTGGATCCGGAAGGCCGCTTCAACCGGGGCAAGCTGCTGCCCGGCGCCAACCTCGATAACGCCTACACGCCGAGCTTCAACCTGCTGGAGCTGGAGAGCCTGATCCTGGAGCAGAGCGCGATCGGCGAGATATCCGATTCGATCAAGGACTGCCTGCGTTGCGGAAAATGCAAGCCCGTGTGCGCGACCCATGTGCCGCGCGCGAACCTGCTCTACTCGCCGCGCAACAAGATTCTGGCCACGTCGCTGCTGATCGAGGCGTTTCTCTACGAAGAGCAGACCCGCCGCGGCGTGTCGCTCAGGCACTTCGACGAATTCTCCGACGTCGCCGATCACTGCACGGTCTGCCACAAATGCCTGAACCCCTGCCCGGTGGACATCGATTTCGGCGACGTGTCGATCGCAATGCGCAATTTCCTGCGCCGGCAAGGCAAAAAGAAATTCAATCCCGGCACGGCCGCGTCGATGCTGTTCCTGAACGCCACCGATCCGAACACCATCAAGGTCACGCGCAAAATAATGATCGAATGGGGCTTCCGGGCGCAACGCGTCGCGCACGGCGTGGCCAAATCCCTCGGCCTCATCCAAAGCCAGGTCAGGCATCCGCCGGCCACACTCGGCAAGCCGTCGGTCAGGGCGCAAGTGATCCATATCATCAACAAGCCGATGCCGGGTGGGCTGCCGAAGAAGACCTCGCGCGCCTTGCTGGATATCGAGGACAACCGCATGGTGCCGGTGATTCGCGATCCGAAGAAGGTGAGCGAGGAGTCGGACGCGGTGTTCTATTTTCCCGGATGCGGCAGCGAACGCCTGTTCGGTCAGGTCGGCCTCGCCACCCAGGCGATGCTGTACGAAGTCGGCGCCATCACGGTGCTGCCGCCCGGTTACCTGTGTTGCGGCTACCCGCAGACTTCCGCCGGCGAAGCGGAAAAGGGCCAGAAGATCAGCACCGACAACCGCGTGCTGTTCCACCGCGTCGCCAATACGCTGAACTACCTCGACATCAAGACCGTGGTGGTGTCGTGCGGAACCTGCATGGACCAGTTGCAGAAATACGAGTTCGACAAGATCTTCCCCGGCTGCCGGCTGCTCGACATCCACGAGTACCTGATGGAGAAAAACGTCCGGCTCGAAGGCGTGAGCGGCGTGCGCTACATGTACCACGATCCCTGCCACACGCCGATGAAGACCTACCAGCCGCTGAAAGTGGTCGGCAAGCTGATGGGAGCGGAGGTGCCGCTGAACGATCGCTGCTGCGGCGAATCCGGCACGCTGGCCGTGACCCGGCCCGACATTTCCACCCAGGTGCGTTTCCGCAAGCAGGAGGAGATGCTCAAGGGCGTGGCGGCCCTTCGCACAAAAGGTAATGACGCGCCGGTCAAGATCCTGACGTCATGCCCGTCCTGTCTGCAGGGCCTGTCGCGCTATCGCGACGACACCGGCGTGCAAGCCGACTACATCGTCGTCGAGATCGCCCGGCACGTGCTCGGAGAAAACTGGATGGCCGACTATGTCGCGAAAGCAAACAACGGCGGCATCGAGCGCGTCCTTCTGTAACGCGTCAACGTTAGTCCCACCACGCCGTGAGAACAGGTTCACGAAGTCTTTCCAGGATACTTTCCGGAATCGCGAAGTCTTCCGGCGACCCGACCTCACCCGGTTGGAGCCTGCCGTCAGCTCGGGAATTACCTGTTGAAGGGAAGCCCGCTGAACCAGCCAAAGCCGGGCCAGACTTTACGTACCCGTCGCAGGCAGTCCTTGACCAGCGCCTTTTGAGCGGGGCCAAGCGGCCTGCACTCTTTGCGAACGGACACGACCGCTTGCCCAAGCTCGGCAATGAGTTCGGATGAGGTCGTCCATGTCCCATCGAGAATGCTCTCCAGGCGACGGCCATGCGTGGCATAGCCGCTTTCTTTCAAGGCGGCGGCCAAGGCATAAAACGGCTCCGGGCTTGCGGGCTCTGACATGCGCGGTACCGGTCTCCCCGGCTGCTCAGGGGCTCGTGATCCGTCGTTGCCCTTCTTGCACTTGAACAGTTTCTGGAAGCCCAGGACGACTCCGGCCAGTGCAATGGGAACGAGGGCGACAAACAAGGCGGCCACTGCGGCCCAACGCGCGACGTCGTGCAGGTCGGGACGATTGAAAAGACGACTGAGACCCTCGAAGACGGCGGCGAGGACGAACAAAAGCAAACCTGTATTAACGACGATCTTCTCGGGACGCAGCATTCAGTAGCAACCTACGCGCCTGGTCGAAGTGCCTCAAGTGTGGCACGGACCTTACCTGTATTGCACGACGCGAATAGCAATGCTTGCGACCCCGTACACCGGCACAGCCATGTAGCCTGAGTTGTGGTGCAGGTGATTGAGGCCCAATGGGGCTAACAAATACATTGCGGGGATGACCGGTATGGTGGGCAGGATTGCCGCGCCGGTGTTGTGTTCTCTCCCGTTCTTGATGTGTCCGATGTTTCCCGTGACGGTCTCGAGGGCAAAACCGACACCGCAGGAGATCAGCGCCAAGAAAACGAGACTGAGATACCACGTCATTGCCGCCTGGCGTGTTTGGTCAACGGCCGCCGATGACGGTCCACTGAACCTGAAGTTAGGCATCATCATTGCTGGTTCCTTCTCGCCTTAATCTCAGCGAAGATGTCGACCAGTCTTTCGGACGGAACATCCGCCGGCCCGATTGCATACAGTTTATCGATGCGGCTCCAGATTGGTGATGTCTCGGAAGATCCCAATTCGGTGAAGTCGCCGAGACTGGACTCGTCGGTGATTAAATAATCCCCTGGAAGGAAGTCGAATATCTCCAACATGAAATCATCTGCAATACGGCGGAAGTCTTCCATTCGCTCCGAGGAAGCGTATGAAATTGTTTTGCCCTTCAAAGGGCCGCGATTGAACATCGTCATACCCTGTTCAAATCTCGCAAGAATGGTTGCATGATGCACAACGCAGAGCTAACCAGGCGCCGGCGCGCCGAACGCGC
>DATFUO010000174.1:0-2983 GCA_035260785.1 Burkholderiales bacterium | reverse complement strand
CGCATCGATGCCGGCGGCTTCCCGGAATACGCGCTGATTGTAGCTTTCCAGGAAAAAACCCCTTTCGTCACCGAACACGCGCGGTTCGAGCACGAGAACTTCGGGCAATGTGCCTGGCGTCACCTTCATCGGAAAACCGGGTCTTCGAGAATGTTCAGCAAATAGCGGCCGTAGGCGCTGTTGCCCATCGGTCGCGCCAGCGCCTTCAATTGTTCCCCGTCGATATAACGGAATCGATAGGCGATTTCTTCCGGGCAGGCGATCTTCAGGCCCTGCCGGTGCTCGATGGTCGAGATGAATTGGGACGCTTCCAGAAGACTTTCGTGCGTGCCGGTATCGAGCCAGGCGTCGCCACGGCCCAGCATTTCCACGCGCAGCCGTCCGCTTTCCAGGTAACGCCTGTTGACGTCGGTGATCTCCAGTTCGCCGCGAGCGGAAGGCTTCAGCGAAGCCGCAATATCGAGCACCGCGTTATCGTAAAAGTAGAGCCCGGTGACTGCATGGCGGGACTTCGGTTTTTCCGGCTTCTCTTCGATGCTGACGGCACGACCCGTGCGGTCGAACTCCACGACGCCGTAGCGCTGCGGGTCGGTCACCTGGTAGGCAAAAATCGTCGCACCGGAGGAATTCGTCGTCGCCTTCTGCAGGCGAACCGAGAGGTCGTGACCGTAAAAAATATTGTCGCCCAATACCAGAGCGCAAGGATCCTTGCCGACAAAATTGCGCCCGATGATGAACGCCTGGGCCAGGCCGTCCGGGGAGGGCTGAACTTCGAAGGACAGATTGAGGCCCCATTGAGCGCCGTTGCCAAGAAGCTGCTCGAAGCGTGGCGTATCCTGCGGCGTGGAAATGATCAGGATGTCCCGAATGCCCGCGAGCATCAGCGTTGACAGCGGGTAATAGACCATCGGCTTGTCGTACACCGGCAGGAGTTGTTTCGAGACGACCTGGGTGACCGGATACAGCCGCGTTCCGGACCCGCCAGCCAGCAATATTCCTTTCACCTGGCCTCCCGCTTGTCGTAGTTCTGTTCCATCCACTTGCGGTATTCGCCACTGACTACGCCCTGCACCCAATCGGAGTTGTCCAGATACCAGCGCACGGTCTTGCGGATGCCGGACTCGAACGTTTCGGCGGGTTTCCAGCCGAGCTCGTTGCTGCTTTTCGTCGGGTCGATCGCGTAGCGGCGATCGTGTCCCGGCCGATCGGCAACGAAGTTGATCAGGGATTCGTAAGGCTTTTTGCTGGCGGCCGGCCGCAACTCGTCGAGGATGCGGCAGATCGTGCGCACGACATCGATATTGGCGCGCTCATTGTTGCCGCCGATGTTGTACGTCTCGCCGGGGCGGCCCTTGCTCAGTGCAAGCCGGATTGCCGTGCAATGATCGCCGACGTAAAGCCAGTCTCTCACGTTCAATCCATCGCCATAGATCGGCAGCGGCTTGCCTGCCCGCGCATTCAGGATGATCAGCGGAATCAGCTTTTCCGGGAACTGGTAGGGGCCGTAATTGTTGGAGCAATTGGTGGTGATGGCCGGCAGCCCGTAGGTGTGATGATAAGCCCTCACCAGATGATCGGAACCGGCTTTCGATGCGGAATAAGGGCTGTTCGGCGCGTACGCGGTGCGCTCGTTAAAAGGCGCGTCGCCGGCTTGCAGCGACCCGTAGACCTCGTCGGTGGAAACATGCAGGAAGCGGAAACGTTGTCTGGCCGCGGCCGACAGTGCCGTCCAGTAGGCGCGCACCGCCTCGAGCAACTGGAACGTGCCGAGCAGGTTGGTCTGCACGAATTCCGCGGGACCATGGATCGAGCGATCGACGTGGCTTTCAGCGGCAAAATTCACCACTGCGACCGGTTGTCTTTGCGCCAGCAGTGCGGAAACCGCGCCGAAGTCACCGATATCCGCGTGCGCGAATACATAGTTCGGATTCGACTCCACCGCACGCAGGCTCGCGAGATTGCCGGCGTAGGTCAGCTTGTCCAGATTGATCAGGGTCGCGGATTCCTGCGCGATCCATTGCTGAACGAAGTTGGCGCCGATGAAGCCCGCGCCTCCGGTCACAATGATGCTGGTCTGCGTCATGCCGCCGATGCGCAATCACGTCTGTCTAAAGGCCGTCATTCTAGGGATAATCGCGCATCCAGTCGAACCCGAAATCCGAAACGCGTGCCTCGCATCCTGCTGATCAAGACTTCGTCGATGGGCGACGTCGTCCACAATCTCCCCGTAGTCGGCGATCTGCGCGCAGCCATGCCGGATTGCCGCATCGATTGGGTGGTGGAGCATGCTTTCAGCGCCATTCCGGGATTGCATCCGGGCGTCGACTGCGTCATCCCCGTTTCTATTCGCCGCTGGCGCAAGCACCCGTTCGCCGCTGCCACCCGAAATGATGTTGCCGCACTGAGGAACCGTCTTCGTCGGACGCAATACGACGAGGTCATCGACACGCAGGGGCTGCTCAAGAGTGCGCTGCTCTCATGGGTCGCAAACGGCCGCAGCCATGGATTCGACTGGAAGAGTTCGCGCGAGCCGCTGTCGATGTTCTACGACGAAGTTCATGCGGTGCCCTGGTCGGTGCACGCGGTCCAGCGCAATCGCCTCCTCGCGTCCAGGGCGTTCGGTTATGTGCCTTCCGAAACACCCGAATACGGAATTGTCGCGCGACCGGAAAGCCTGGCGACTCTTGAATCCGCTTTTTCCGTGCGGGACGCGGGCCCATTCGCTGTGCTGCTGCACGCCACCAGCGCTGCGAGCAAGGAATGGCCGGAAAATGATTGGGCACGGCTCGGCGAGACGCTGGCCGCACAAGGCGTGCTCAGCGTGCTCCCGTTCGGCAACTGTGGGGAGCAGCAACGCAGCGAAAGGCTGGCTGCGCGAATTCCAGGCGCACGAGTACCGCCGGCGCTGGACCTGGATCAACTGGCGGCGCTGATGTCGCGGGCACGCGTCGTCGTCGGCGTGGATACCGGATTGACGCATCTC
>DATFUO010000173.1:0-23564 GCA_035260785.1 Burkholderiales bacterium | reverse complement strand
GGTCAGTGTCTCGACATCATCGTCGAACAGCGTTATTCGCAATGCCACTTCCGAGTTCTCGGCGGGAAAGACATCGACAACGTCCCCTCTTACCCGGAATACGCCGCGGCGAAACTCCAGCTCGTTGCGGTCGTACTGCATTTCGGTGAGGCGCGAGATGATGTCGCGCTGGCTCATGCGTTCCCTCTCGCGCAGGTGCAGGATCATGCCGTGGTAATCGACCGGGTCACCGATGCCGTAGATCGCGGAGACCGTGGCGACGATCACGGCATCGTCGCGTTCTAGCAGCGATTTGGTCGCGGACAAGCGCATCTGCTCGATGTGCTCGTTGATGCTCGAGTCCTTCTCGATGAACAGGTCGCGCGAGGGGACATACGCTTCCGGCTGATAATAGTCATAGTAGGAAACGAAGTATTCGATGGCGTTTTCCGGGAAGAATTCGCGCATTTCGCCATAAAGCTGCGCAGCCAGCGTCTTGTTCGGCGCCATGATGATCGCGGGCCGGCCGGTCCGCGCGATTACGTTGGCCATTGTGAACGTCTTGCCGGACCCGGTTACGCCGAGCAGCGTCTGGAACGCCAGTCCGTCGTTGAGTCCTTCGACCAGAGCGGCGATCGCTTCGGGTTGATCCCCTGCCGGCTCGAAAGGCTGATGAAGGATGAACGGGCTATTGGGAAATGTAAGTGTCACGGTACAATATCGGCCTTCTGAATTTTTGATGTTATCACGATGAATGCTCCTCCCCCGGCCTCGCCCCTGGCTGCCGTGCAGATGGCCCCGAAGGACCCCATTCTTGGGGTGACCGAGACCTTCAATGCCGACAAGAATCCGAACAAGGTCAACCTTGGAGTCGGCATCTATTACGACGACAACGGCAAGGTGCCGCTGCTCGAATGCGTACGTCAGGCGGAGATCCAGCTCGCCGAAAAATCCGCGCCGCGCAGCTACCTGCCCATCGACGGTCTGCCCGCTTATGACCGCGCAGTCAGGGAATTGGTTTTCGGTGCGGACAGCGCGGCAGTGAAGGAAAATCGCGTGATCGCGGTGCAGGCACTTGGCGGAACCGGCGGACTGAAGATCGGCGCAGATTTCCTGCGCCGCCTGCTGCCGCAATCCCAAGTGTGGATTTCGGACCCGAGCTGGGAAAACCACCGGGCGCTGTTCGAGAGCGCCGGATTTGCGGTGAATAATTATCCTTATTACGACGCTGGGTCACACGGCATCGACTTTAAGGCCATGATGCAATCGCTCAAGGCACTTCCGGTCGGGAGCGTCGTTGTGCTTCACGCCTGCTGCCACAACCCGACCGGCGTGGATCTTTCGGCCACCCAATGGACCGAGGTAATCGACGTCGTCGTGTCCCGCGGCCTCATGCCTTTCGTCGATATCGCCTATCAAGGATTCGGCGAGGGTATAGATGCCGACGGCGAAGTCGTGCGGCGCTTTGCACGGGCCGGCTGTCCGGTATTCGTCTCGAGCTCCTTCTCGAAATCGTTTTCGCTCTATGGCGAACGCGTCGGCGCGTTGAGCGTGGTTACAAGTGATAGTGAAGAAGCGGCTCGTGTTCTGAGCCAGTTGAAGCGCGTTGTGCGCACCAATTATTCGAACCCGCCCACCCATGGCGGCCAGATCGTCGCCACCGTGCTCACCAGCCCGGAGCTGCGCGCATTGTGGGAAAAAGAACTCGGACAGATGCGCGAGCGCATCCGTGAAATGCGCCGCCAGCTCGTCGAAAAACTTCGCGTGCGGCTGCCTGCGTCCGACTTCGATTTTGTCATCAGGCAGCGCGGCATGTTTTCCTATTCCGGGCTTTCGAAGCGCGCGGTGGACCGCTTGCGGGATGAATTTTCGGTGTATGCAATCGATACCGGACGCGTTTGCGTGGCTGCGCTGAATTCGCGCAACATCGATCACGTCACCGGGGCGATCGCCAAAGTCATGGGCTGATCGACGTCAGCGTCCGGTGTGCACGTCGGAGGGCCGCTTCTTTTCGTCTGCGTCTGCCTTGTCCTTCTCCTGCTGCGTTGCCGGCGCAGTCGCCGATTCTGCCTTCTTCTTATGCTTCTGCTTCGCGCCGAAAAACTTCTGCGTCATGCGGGCCGCTTTCATACCCACCGCCGTGCCAAAACCGGGACCGAGCAGTGCCGTCCCGGCAGCGGCACCGGCAAGAGCGCCCTTGGACGGATAGAGGGACGGATTCTGCACGGTTCCGGATAACGCAAGCGGTGTGGTGATCAGCGCCGAGGTCCCCTTGATCGCAACATCGATCTGCCCGGAAAGTTCCTGCTTCGACGAAACCGACAGTTCTGCGTCCGCCGTGAGCGCGCCCGATGCGATTTCCACCTTGCTCAGGTAGTAGCCTTCCGAGTCGACGCTGAGATGACCGGTGAATTTGTCGAAGCGCGTGTCCCCGCCTTTGAGTGCGTCCTTGTTCACCAGCGCCTTCGGTGCGTTGCTCAGGTCGAACTTGTAGAGGATGCCGTTCTCCACCTTGAAATCCGATTCGACATCCACCGCGTCACTGAGCCCGGCCGCGGTTGGTGCGCGCATGTCGACCACCGGACTGGCGCTTAGCCGCCCGCTGATCGTCGTATCTTTCGTAAAGAGGGCCACCACCGGTTGAATTTCCACGCCGCGGATATCGAGATTGCCGGCGATGGTCCACTCCTTCGCCCAGCCGACATTAAGCTTGCCGGAGATCGCACCGTCGTACAGGCGCCCGTCGATCATCGCAAGCGAGAGTCCCTGCTGAGGATTGAGTGTCCCCGACGCCGTGAGGCTGGACATCAGCAATGGCGGTCCGGCGGGCAATTTCCAGTCCTGGGCCGTCACTTCCACCGCTAAGTCCCTGCCCTGCGGCACCAGGGTTGCTTTCAGGTGATCGTGGTCGGCGCCTACCCGCGCGCGGGCAAGCCCGCTTTGCGGCGTCAGCTCAAGGTCGACATCGATCTGTCGCAGCTTGAATTCGGTCAGATTGAGAAATGCATCCCGTACTTCAATACGCTCGACTCGAACCGCCGCAGATCCGTCACTTCCGGATCTGGCAGCCCAGGCCGATGCCTTTGCGATCAATTCCTGACCGATGACCACACCGCGCAGGCTGATCGCGCTGATGACCCTCTGGCTGCTGAAAAGCGATGTCAGCCGTGGCGTGATGATGACTTTCTCGACCTCGAGGAACGGTTTTTTGCCCACCGCAATGCCCTTGACGGTCAGGTGCGGAAGCGGCAGAAAAGACATACTCAGGGAATTGACCTTGACCGGCGCTTTCAATTGCTCGGAAGCGATCCGCTCGATTTCCGGAATGAAGTGATCCAGCGGCAACAGGAATGGAAGGACGAGCAGCACGGCCGCCGCAATGCATGCACCGAAGGCGATTCGCTTGCGGGACCTCATTGGGCTTTTGGCACCTCAGTCCCTCCTCGCCATGGCGCTCTGGGGACTCGAGCCGACCGGATCCGCCATCGGCGGGAGACAAGCGCATGAAGGGTTTGGCTCCCCGACCAGGGCTCGAACCTGGGACCTGCGGATTAACAGTCCGTCGCTCTACCAACTGAGCTATCAGGGAACGGAAAGGCGCGTATCATAGCCATTCGCCCCTACATGGTCAACGCATTCACGGACCGCAATTGCCCGCGGCGCCGTCGAGACTAACGCCCTGGCCGCTGGTTGCCCCGCTTATTTTCTCGCCAGATACTTCTTGCTGATCGCAGCGCCGACGGTGTACTTGGGGTCCACGAAGTTTCCGAGCCGTACCTTTCCGCATTGGCTGAGCATCATGTATGCATCCCATTTGTCGAAACCGTAATCGCGCGCCATCCACAACACAAGTTCGCGATAAGCGATGCGCGTCGCATCCTCAAGCGGACGCGCGCTGCCGATGCACATGATGACTTCGTCGTTTTCAAGACGCGGCCATTCGATGTTCCAGGCTTTGATCAGATCGACACGAATGGTCGTCACCGTTGCGTATTCGACGGCAACGCCGCAGACTTCGCCATCGCCCTGGCAGGCGTGGGCATCGCCGATGAACACACGGGCACCCGGCGAGCGCACGGGCAGGTAGGTAACACTGCCCGGGCCCATGTCCGGCAGGTCCATGTTGCCGCCATGGTTGTCCGGTGTCAGCGAGTTGATCGAATCGATCTCCGGTGAACAACTCAACGTGCCGATGTGCGGTTTGTATGGCAAGGTCACGCGGTCACTCCAGTAAACCCATTTTTCATCGACATTGACCTTGCGGACGACCTCCGGCAGCGGATTGTTCAACGTCGCGGTGTAATAGGTTCCGGTCAGCGCGCCGAACTCGGGAATCATGCAGCAGGTACCGCGGGGATTGTCGCCGCGCGGCACCATCGATTCGATGTAAACCGCCACCGCATCGCCCTTTTCCGCTCCCTCGATCATGATCGGCCCGTTCTGCGGATTTAGAAACGGCATGCGCAGCTTCTGGGTGGGCAGGTCCTGCTCGGTCTTGATCGCGCCTTCAAACGCATCACGCGTCTCCACGACGATCCGGTCTCCCGGTTTGACGTGCAGCACCGGCTGCGAGTAAGGCCCCATGGTGTAGTGATAGGCGCCTTGTTTGGCTTCCGTCAGATGATGGGTCGCACCGTCCTTGCGACCGGCGACACCGTGAGTCTTCATGATCGAGGATTCCATCCAGGACATTTTCGTCTCCTTCCGAATAAATGGTTGTCTGTCAGACCGCCAGGTACTTGCGCACTACCAAATCACTGGCGAGGTGTTCCGGCGCCACCTCGTCGATCACCGTGCCCTTATCCATGACGTAGCAGCGCTGCGCCATCGACATGATCATGTCGATGTTCTGCTCGACGAACAGCACGGTGAGGCCGATTTCGGCATTCAGTTTTTTCATGTTTTCGCCAATCTGGTGGACGATCGATGGCTGAATCCCTTCCGAGGGTTCATCGAGCAGGACCAGCTCCGGATTGCCGACCAGCGCGCGCGCGATGGCAAGCTGTTGCTGTTCGCCGCCGCTCATGGTGCCGGCCCGCTGACTACGGCGTTCCGCGAGGATCGGAAAGTAACGCTGGACCAAATCGAACAGCTTCTCTTTTTTCTTGAGATTGATCCGCGTCCCCATCAGCATGTTCTCCCAGACCGTGAGCCGCGGGAAGATCTCCCGACCCTGGGGAATGTAGCCGATGCCGCGGTGGGCACGCGCATCTGCCGGCTCCGCCGTGACGTCCTCGCGTTCGAACAGGATGGTGCCCTGCTTCGCCGGAATCAGGCCGATCAGGGATTTCATCAGCGTCGATTTGCCGACGCCATTGCGCCCGATGATGGCGACGATCTCGCCACGGCCGATGGTGAAATCGACCCCCTGCAGGATCTGCGTCCCGCCGTAGCCTGCCTTGAGATCGTGCACTTCGAGAATCGGATAGGACATCAGGCTTTTCCCAGATAGATGCGGATCACGTCTTCGTTCCTGACGATATCATCGAGCGTGCCTTCGTCGAAGATCTTGCCGAAGTGCAGAACGGTGACGCGCGAGGCGATCTGGCGGACGAAGGTCATGTCATGCTCGATGACGATCACCGTCATGCCATCGGCGTTCAAGCGCTTGACCAGTTCGCCGGTCTTGAAGGTCTCTTCTGGCGACATACCTGCCGTTGGCTCGTCGAGCAGAAGCAATTTCGGCCGGCAGGCGATGGCCATGCCGATCTCCAGCCATTGCTGCTGGCCATGGGAAAGGTTGCCGGCGAGTTCGCTGCGCAGGTGAGCGAGATCGAGCAGCGCAAGCAGTCGGTCAATTTCGTCTGTGCGCTCCGATGGGTCAACGGTACGCTGCAGCGCGATGCGCAGATTCTGGTCGACCGAGAGCGCATGGAAAATTCCCGGGACCTGAAATTTGATACTGAGTCCCCTCTGTACCCGGGAATGCGACCGCAGTCCGGTGATGTCCTCGCCATCGAAAAGGATCGCGCCCTCCGTGGGCTCGTAATTGCCGAGGATGAGCTTGAAGAGCGTGCTCTTGCCTGCACCATTGGGCCCGATGAGGCAGCGGATCTCTCCGGGAGCGACTTTGAAATCCACGCCGTTGGCGGCATACAGGCCGCCGAAATACTTCTTCAGGCCACGGGTTTCGAGCAGATAAGCCGCTTGAGTCACGATTACTTTCTCAACCAGACTTCGCAGCGCGGCGCCGGAACTTTGCGCCGAGCGTCTTCACCGTGGTGACGACGAAGCCTTCCGGCGCGAACAATACGACGATGAGCAGAATGAACCCCATCAGGACCAGCGCGTACTGACTGCCGTGCACCGCGAGCGACTGGGACACCCAAAGCAGGACGACGGTCGACAGGACGGTGGCGGTGAGATCCTTTCTGCCGCCGGCCGCCACCCAGATGATCGGCAGGGCCGCCGCCGTCAATCCCATCGACGAGGGCGTGATGTAGGAACCCCACAGCGTGTAGAGCACGCCGCTCATCGCGGCCAGCACGCTGCCGATGATGAATACCACGAGCTGGTAGAACCGGACGTTGTAGCCCAGCATTTCCGCCCGATCCGGATTCTCGCGAATGGCGACCAGCACGTTGCCGAAGCTCGAGTTGGTCAGCATGCGCAGGGCCAGATACACCATCACGAGCAACGCAAGCGCAAGCCAGAAGAAAGGCGGGCCGTCGAACACGATCTCCTGCCCGCCGAAGCGCAGCATGAGCGGTGGCATGGCCGACATGCCATTGAAACCGTTCAGCCGGGCGCTGCCGATCGTCCATTCCGGCCCCGCGGTCTGCGCCATGAAGGTCTCGAACACCAGCGTGACCGACAAGGTGACAATGCCTACGAATACGTCGCGTACGCCGCCGTAGAACATCAGATAACCGAGCAGCGCGGCAAACAGCGCCGGCAGCGCAAGCGCGATCACGAACGACACCCACCCGAGCGTGGCGGAATCACCGAAATTGATGCTCGCGACGCCATAGGTATAGCCGGCCAGGCCGAAGAAGGCGGTCTGCCCGAAACTGAGGATGCCGGTGTAGCCCCAGAGCAGCGACAATCCGAGCGCCATGAACACCCACACCAGGAAATAGGCGACATTGGTAACGGCAAATGCACTGGCGACACCCGGCAATGCGGCGGCAGCCAGCACGACCGCTGCAAAAACCGTCCAGAAGACGGGCCCGCGCCCCATGGTTTGCGGCCCCTGCAGAAGCGTTATCAGATTGCGCATGACGACATTTATCCGCCGCGGCGAAGCAGCCAGCCGCTGATACCCTTGGGCAGCACGCGGACGACGACGATGACGGTGACCAGCAGGCCGATCTGCCCGATCAGCTGTCCGGAAGACGCGGTGAGCGACGACTGGATCAGGCCCAACACGGCAGCCGCGGGCGCCACGCCGAGCAGCACGTCCGCCCCACCCACGACAACCGTCACGAACGACTGGACGATGAACGCCTGCCCCATGGTCGGCACCGCCGTAATCGTTGGCGCATAGAGTGCACCGGTGAGTCCGGCGAGCGCCGCTCCCAGCGAGAAGGTCAGGCTGTAAACTTTGCTGGTGTTGGTGCCGAGCGCCTTCGCCATGTCCGCGTTTTCGATCGTAGCGCGTGCGCGGACGCCGAAGCGCGTGTGCATGAACAGCAGGTATACCCCAAGCAGAAGTAGCAATGCGATCAGCGGCAGCAGCGCACGGTAGGTGGAGAACGACAGTTCACCGAGTTGGAAGCTCCCGAACGGGGTCTTGAGTCCCTCGATGGAAGGCCCGGCGACAATCAGCATGCCCTGGGTGGCAATCATGCTGAGCGCCCAGGTGGCAACGATGGAATCGAACAACCGATGGTAAAGCCGCCGGATGATCAGTCGCTCCAGGATCAGCCCGACCAGGCCTGCAGCCAGCGTACCGAGCAACATCGCCAACGGCAGCGGCGCGCCGGCTCGCGCTGAGAGCACCGTCACATAAGCCCCGCACATGATGAACTCGCCATGCGCGAGGTTGATCACGCCCATCATCCCGAAGATGACGGCGAGCCCCATTCCGCATAACACCAGAAAGGCAAACGCATCGGCAAACTGGTAGAAAAAGCCGAACGCCTGATACAGGAATTGCATAGAGTTCGCGGACGCCGTCCGGCCGGGGCCTGTCCAATCAAGGCGGCCGGCGCCAAAGCGCCGACCGCGGTAAGCACGTTACAGGTGCGGGTTATTTCTTCGGCAGGTTGCTGGGCGTGTACTGGCTGAAATCATCCTTCTTGGACAGATCGCAGCCCACATCGCCGAGCCAGTAAGGCTTGATGTCGTCCCACACCTTCGGAATATCCACCGAGTGATCGCCCTTGACGTGCACCAGATAAATCGTCTGGCTGCCATGATGGCTCTTGGGGTCGATGCACACCTTGCCCGAGGGACCATCGGTGCAGATGCTGCCGCTCTCCAGCGCCTTGCGCACCGCCTTCATATCGGTCGATCCCGCTTTTTCCACCGCGGCCTTGTACATGTAGACCGCGTTGTACGAGTTGGCCGCTTCCTGGTTGATGTATACAACCTCCGGGAACTTGGCGCGAAAGCGCTTCTTGAACGCGTCGCTGGCGGGCGATTCGACTTCTTCGACGTAGTTGGCGGTGACGTACATGTCCTTGAGCGCGGGTGCCTTGAAGCGCTTGTGCTCGTAGGCCTGGCCGACGTTCACCGAGCTCGCCATCGGCAGATTGACCTTTGCCGCGGCCTGCTGTTCATAGTAAGAAGCCTGGTTCGCGCCGACCAGCAGCGTCACCACGAAATCGGGCTTCGCCTTCTGGATGTTCTGGATGGTCTGGCTGAACTGGGACACCGACAGCGGGATGAACTCTTCACCCACCATGGTACCGCCCGCCTGTTTGACGATGTTGCGCACCCACTCGGCGGAAATCTGGCCGAAATTGTAATCCGCGGCGATGGTGTAAACCTTCTTGCCGTACTTCTCCATCATCCAGGGGATCAGGGTCGAGAATTGCTGTTCGGGCACCGCGCCGGTCACGAATACATTGGCGTCACATACGCCGCCTTCGTACTGGTTGTTGTACCAATACAATTGCTTGTACCGATCCATGATTGGACGGATCGCCTCCCGCGATGCGGAAGAGAACGCGCCGAAAACAACATCGGCCTTGTCCTGCTGGATCACGCGCCGCGCCATTTCCTGGAATCGTGTGTTGTCCGATTGCGTATCGTAGTGAATCAACTTGATCGGTCTGCCCAGAATGCCGCCCTTGGCATTGATTTCCTCGATCGCGAGTTTGACCGCATAGATTTTGGGAACGACCGCAATGGCAAAGTTTCCGGACTCGTCCTCAAGCAGCCCGAGTTTGATCGGATCGGCGCAAAACGCCGGCAAGGACGATAACGACAGCGCGCCAACAGCGGCGCTGACGGCAAATAATTTTCTGAAGGGTGTTTTCACAACTGGATCTCCTAAGTGAATAATCCGGAACTAGCATATGGGCGCAGGTTAAAGCTACTTGCCGATGAAGCTCGACGTGTGCACATCGTCGGAGAACGGATTCGGCAGGTGCGTTCAAGCAGCGACTTCGTTAGCAATCGTTGTGCCAATGCCAATGTCAATATCAACCCGCTAATTTTGCTGCAGAACTTCGATCCGTTCAAAAGGCATCGGTAGATTTAATGTGGGGTGGCCCGCACCAAATATACACGAACCGATGCACAAGTTGGTGCGCAAGCCAGGCTGATCGATCTCGATGAAGTCACCCGCGGCGTGGGGGCGGTGGGCATATCGATCTGCAAGCCCGCAATCGTATCCGTATCGATAACGTCGGAACTAATCGTGCGCTGTCTGACGGAAACATAGGAAGGAGTGCGGTTGATTTCTTGTCCGGCAGCCCGCATCTGGGAAAATGCCAGGCGCCCTGAGGCATCTGCACCGGGTGTTATCATGGCCCCGCACAAAGATGGTCCAATCATGTCAGTCAACATCAAAACCCCCGAAGAGATCGAAAAAATGCGCGTCGCCGGCCGTCTTGCGGCCGAGGTGCTGGATTTCATCGGGCCGCACGTCCGGCCCAACGTCACCACCGACGAACTCGATACGCTTTGCCATGACTTCATGGTGAACGTACAACACACCGTGCCTGCGCCATTGAACTACGCGCCTCCGGGCTACCAACCCTACCCCAAGTCCATCTGCACCTCTGTCAACCACGTCGTCTGCCACGGCGTGCCGGGAGCGAAGAAACTCAAGCCGGGCGACGTCGTCAACATCGACATCACGGTGATCAAGGATGGCTTTCATGGCGACACCAGCCGTATGTTCTATGTCGGCGAACCTTCCATTCAGGCGCGCCGGCTTGCGGAAATTACCTACGAATGCATGTGGCGGGGCATCCAGGCAGTCAGGCACGGCGCCTATCTGGGCGACATCGGCGAAGTCATCCAGTCGCACGCAGAGGAACACGGGTTCTCCATCGTGCGCGAGTTCTGCGGCCACGGCATCGGCAGGAAATTCCATGAGGAGCCGCAGGTGCTGCATTACGGGCGCGCGGGAACCGGCATCAAGCTTCAGTCCGGGATGATTTTCACCGTCGAACCGATGATCAACGCAGGCAAGGCCGGCATCCGCCAGCTCGCGGACGGCTGGACGGTCGTGACCAAGGATCATTCGTTATCGGCTCAATGGGAGCACACGGTTCTGGTAACCGAGGGCGGGTTCGAAGTGCTGACCGTCTCGTCGGGCACGCCCCCGCCGCCGTCGTTCACCGCCTAGATGGCATCGGCAATTGCCCCAAGCCCCGCGCGGACGACCGCTTTGCCCACGACTGTAAACGACTGGCGCCAATCTCTCGCGCAAGGGCGCGCAGAGCTGAAGGCGGCCTTTGGAGACAAGCCGAACGCGACAAGCGCGCTGCAAAGGCAATGCGCGCTGGTGGACGAGGCGCTCCTGGCGATCTGGAGTGAATCCGGGCAATCCGGCGAACTCGCTTTGATCGCAGTCGGCGGCTACGGTCGCGGCATGCTTTATCCCTACTCCGACGTCGACGTTCTGGTCCTGCTTCCCGACGAAGCCGGCGACAAGGCCTGCGCCGGCGTCGAAAGTTTGGTGGGCATGCTCTGGGACATCGGCCTGGAAATAGGCCACAGTGTGCGTACCATCGGCGAATGCCAAGAGGAAGCGCGGCGCGATGTAACCGTCCAGACCACATTGCTTGAATCGAGGCTGATCGCCGGCAACTCGAAGCTCTACATGCGCTTTGCGAGCGCGATCCTCAGGGATCTCGACGTCGCGTATTTCGTCGAAGCCAAGCTGCTCGAACAGCAGCAGCGGCACACGCGCTTCAACGATACCGCCTACAACCTCGAACCGAACATCAAGGAAAGTCCGGGGGGCCTGCGCGATCTGCAAAACATTCTCTGGATCAGCCGTGCCGCGGGTCTCGGACACAGCTGGCAGGACCTCACGCGGCAGAAAATTCTGACCCGCGAGGAAGCGCGTCAACTCAAACGCCACGAGGCCACCCTTGCCGTATTGCGCGTGCGCCTGCATTACCTCACCAACCGGCGCGAAGATCGCCTGTTGTTCGATTTCCAGTCCGCGCTTGCCAAGGAATACGGCCTCACCGATACGCCGGCCCGCCGTGCCAGTGAACAATTGATGCAACAGTTCTACACCACCGCGAAGGCCGTCCAGCTGCTCAATACCATCGTGCTGCAGAATCTGCGGCGACGGATCTATCCCGCCTCGACGGTGGAACCGCGCGACCTGAACGAACGCTTCCGCATCAACGCGGAATTGCTCGAAGCCAGTCACGGTCTGTTCCAGCGCCAGCCCTCGGCGATACTCGAGGCTTTCCTGCTGCTTCAGGACCACCCGGAACTCAAGGGCTTTGCCGTCCCGACAATGCGCGCCCTGTGGCACGCGCGCGACCACATCGACGCCGCGTTCCGGCGCAACCCTGAAAATCGCGCCCTCTTCATGGAAATCCTGCGCCGGCCCACCGGCATCACCCATGCATTGCGCCGGATGAATCAGTATGGCGTGCTGGGCCGTTACCTGCCGGCTTTCGGACGCATAGTCGGTCGCATGCAGCACGACCTGTTCCACGTCTACACGGTCGACGAACACATCCTCATGGTGGTGCGCAACCTGCGCCGCTTCACTGTGCCCGAAATGGCCCACGAATATCCGCTGTGCAGCCGGCTGATCGCGGAATTCGAGCGCATCGAGGTCCTTTATCTGGGTGGCCTGTTCCACGACATCGCCAAAGGCCGCGGCGGCGATCATTCCAGACTGGGCATGACCGATGCCGCCAGGTTTTGCCGCGCGCACGGCCTGTCGAAGGACGACACCGAACTGGTCATCTGGCTGGTCGAGCAGCACCTGATGATGTCCGCCACGGCGCAGAAGCAGGACTTGTCGGATCCGGACGTAATCCGCGCGTTTGCGGACAAGGTGCGCGACTATCGGCGGCTGGTGGCGCTTTATCTGCTTACCGTGGCGGACATCCGCGGCACCAGTCCGAAGGTCTGGAATGCCTGGAAGGCAAAACTGCTCGAGGACCTGTTCCGCAGCACGCGCAGGCTGCTCAATCCCGGCACGGCCCCGGCGGAGAATACGCTGCAGGCCCGGCAGGAACGCGCGCTCGTCAAGCTGCGCGCCTACGCCATTGCGGACGACGCGCCCCGCAGGTTCTGGGACAAGCTCGACGACAGTTATTTCCTGCGCCACGACGAACAGGACATCGTGTGGCACACGCGCCTGCTGAACTATCGCGTCGATACGCCGGGTCCGATCATCAAGGCGCGGCTGTCTCCCATCGGCGAAGGATTGCAGGTGATGATCTACGCGCCGGACGAAAAATCCCTGTTCGCGCGCATCTGCGGTTTTTTTCAGAGCATCAGTTTCAGCATCGCCGAGGCAAAGATCTATACCACGCGCCACGCTTATGCATTGGACAGCTTTCAGGTCATGGACCCGGCGCGCGCCACATCGCACTACCGCGACCTGATCAGCTATATCGAGCACGAGCTGGAAACCCAACTGCGCGCGCACGGCGAATTGCCGGCACCGTCCAGGGGACGGCTGTCGCGCCAGGTCAGGTACGTGCCGATGACGCCGGAAGTACACATCCGCCCGGATGAAAAAGGCGCCTACTATTACCTGAACGTGGTTGCCGGAGACCGGCCTGGCCTGCTCTACCGGATCGCGCGGGTACTCGACAATTACGGCATCAACCTTTATACGGCGAAAATAAATACGCTGGGAGAACGTGCCGAAGACACTTTCCTTGTCAGCGGGGAGATATTGCGCGACACCAAGGCCGTGGTGCGCCTGGAAACCGAGCTGGTGCAGGAACTGCAGCCCTAGCCGGCACGACGCGAAAGTCTACTCGTCCACTATCTGCTGTCCGGGAAACAATTCCTCGTTGAAGCCGAACTGACGCAGATCTCGAATGCGCATCGGATAGAGGATGCCGGACAGGTGATCGGTCTCATGCTGGACAACACGGGCATGAAATCCGGACACCGTACGGTCGATGGCATTGCCGAACGGGTCGAATCCGCGATAGCGCAACTGACTGTACCTCGGAACCACGCCGCGCATTCCTGGCACGGACAGGCAGCCTTCCCAGCCTTCTTCCATCTCCGCGCCAATTGGCTCCAGCGCCGGATTGATCAGCACCGTGTAAGGCACCTGCTCGGCATCCGGATAGCGGGGATTGGCACCGACGCCGAACATCACGACCTGCAGGCTCACGCCAATCTGAGGTGCGGCGATGCCTGCGCCATTTTTCGAACGCATGGTATCGTCCATGTCCTGCAGCAACGCATGCAATTCCGGCGTGTCGAATTGCATTACCGGTTCAGCGCGCTTGAAGAGGATGGGGTCGCCCATCCTGAGGACGGGCTTAATCATCGCTCTCCACCAGTTTCTCCAACAGCGTGCGCACCCTCACCATCGAGGCCTGCAGGACCGCATTGATCTGTTCAAGATGAATCGCATCGCTGCTGTCTCCCCGGCCCGCGGCGTGATTCACCACCACCGCCACGGCCGCGTAGCGCAATCCGATTTCCCTTGCCAGCGCAGCTTCCGGCATCCCGGTCATGCCGACCATGTCCGCTCCGTCGCGCTCGAGCCGGTCGATTTCCGCGGCGCTTTCCAGCCGCGGGCCCTGAGTTGCCGCATAAACGCCATCGCCCACGATGGCCTGCCCGGCCGCCGCCGCCGCCTCCAATAATTTGGCCCGCAGCTTTTCACAATAAGGGTGCGTAAAATCGACGTGCGTCACAGGTTGGTCGGGACCGTCGAAAAAAGTGTGCTTGCGTCCCCACGTGTAGTCGAGCACCTGGTGTGGAATGGCAAGTACGCCAGGCAGGAGGTCGGCGCGGATCCCGCCGACCGACGCGACCGATACAATCCGTCCGGCGCCTTCCGCATGCAGGGCCCAGATATTGGCGCGATAGTTGACCTCGTGCGGCGGAATGGTATGGCCGTACCCGTGGCGCGCGAGAAACACGACATCACGCCGGTTCAATTTTCCGAACGTAAGGGCGCCCGAAGGATCGCCATACGGCGTGCGCACCACGAGGCGGCGCGTGATCTCGAGATTGGACAACTGGGTCAGGCCGGTGCCACCTATGATTCCGAGCAACGCTTCTCTCCTCAGGACTTCAGCGCGTAGATGGCCGGCAGATTGCGCCAGGTCTCGTGCGCGTCCATGCCGAATCCGAACACGTAGCGATTGGGTACGGTCAGGCCGACGAAATCCGCCCGGATCGGTTTGTCCCGACCGATATCCTTGTCGGCGAACACCGCGCTATAGAAGGCCGCCGCCCCTTCGCCGAGCAGACGGTCGCGGATCGCCGCGAGGGTGTTGCCTTCATCGAGAATATCGTCCAGCACCAGCACCGTGCGTCCCCTGAAATCGACATGAGGCAGGGTCTTCCATTGAATCTGCCCGCCCCGCGTCTTACCGTCGTACCGCGTCACGTGCAGGTAGTCGAACTCGAGGGGGAAGCGCAGCAGCGGCAGCAGTTGTCCCGTGAACACCACAGCCCCGCCCATGACGGGCATGACGAGCGGGTTGGAATCGGCCAGCTTTGCAGTGATGTCGATGGCCAGGCGTCTGACCGCGCGGCCGACCGCATCCTCGTCATGTATCAGCTCGGCTTCGCGCAGGATCTGCCAGGCCTGATCCTTATTGAGCATCCGTTTTTATCCTTTTGCCCCTGGCATCCAATGAATCGAGAAACCCGCGGAATTCGTCGCCGATCTCCGGGTGGCGCATCGCATAGAGCACATTGGCCTGCAGGTAACCGAGCTTCGATCCGCAGTCATAACGCTGGCCCTGGAATTCGTAGGCAAGCGCGCGCTGGCTGTTGAGCATCGACGCAATGCCGTCGGTCAGCTGGATCTCCCCGCCTGTTCCAGGCTTGACCTTCGCGAGGTGGTCGAAAATTTCCGGTTCAAGCAGGTAGCGGCCAACCACCGCGAGCGTGGAAGGGGCGACTTCGGGCTTTGGCTTCTCGACGATGCCGGTAATGCGATGCATGCCGCGTTCCCCCGGCTCGGTTTTGACAATCCCGTAACTTGACGTTTGTTCCCGCGCTACGGTTTGCACCGCAAGCACGGAGCAGCGCTCGCTCGCGTAGACGTCCACCATCTGCTTCATGACCGGTGGATCGCCGTCGATCAGATCGTCGGCCAGGATCACCGCGAAGGGCTCGTTACCGACCACCGGTCGCGCGCAAAGGATGGCGTGGCCAAGGCCGAGTGCCTCGGTCTGACGCACGTAGATGCAACTGACGTGCTTTGGCACGATTTTGTCGACCTGTTCGAGCAATTTGAGCTTGTTATGGGCCAGTAGCTCGGTCTCAAGTTCATAGGCCTTGTCGAAATGATCTTCGATGGCGCGTTTGTTGCGCCCGGTTATGAAGACCATCTGTGTTATTCCGGCCGCTACCGCTTCCTCGACCGCGTACTGGATCAGCGGCTTGTCCACCACCGGCAGCATTTCCTTGGGGCTCGCTTTGGTGACGGGAAGAAAGCGCGTACCCATTCCGGCGACCGGAAAAACGGCCTTGGTAATCTTGGTCATTGTTTTCCTTGCAGCGCCATAAGCCGAAGCACCATGGGTTACCCGAGCAATTCTAACAACCCTGCTTCGTCCAGCACAGGCACGCCAAGTTCCCGTGCCTTGTCCAATTTTCCGCCGGGGTCCGCGCCTGCCACCACGTAGTCGGTTTTCTTCGATACGCTGCCCGCCACCTTTCCGCCCCGGGATTCAATGCGCTCTTTTGCTTCTTCGCGAGTCAGGCCCGGCAGCGTCCCGGTCAGCACGAAAGTCTTTGCCGACAGAGGCAGTTTTAAGGCCTCTACGATCTCGGTTTCCGGCCAGTGCACTCCGGCCGCACGCATCTGCGCGATGATTCCGCGATTGTGGGGCTCGGCAAAGAAATGAGCGATGCTCTGCGCCACGACCGGCCCCACATCCGGCGCCTGCTGCAGCTCCGTTTCATCTGCGCGCATCAGCGATTTCAGTTTCCCGAAGTGGCGCGCCAGGTCCCTGGCGGTCGTTTCGCCGACGTTGCGAATGCCGAGCGCGAAAATAAATCGCGGCAGCGTCGTTTTTTTACTTTTTTCGATCGCGTCGAGCACGTTCGTGGCCGACTTCTCGGCCATGCGTTCCAGATTCGAAAGCGTTTGCAATTCGAGCCGGTAGAGATCGGCCGGCGTTTTGACCAGTTCCGCGTCAACCAGCTGATCGACCAGCTTTTCGCCCAGCCCTTCGATATCCATCGCCCGCCGTCCAGCAAAATGCAGCAGCGCCTGTTTGCGCTGCGCCGCGCAGAACAAGCCGGCGGTACAACGGGTAACGGCTTCACCCTCGAGCCGCTCGACCCGGGAGCCGCAGACCGGGCATTTGTCCGGCATGACGAATTCCCGTGCATCGGCCGGACGGCGTTCCCTGACTACGCTTGCCACTTCGGGAATGACGTCGCCGGCGCGGCGCACGATGACATGATCGCCGATTCGCACATCCTTGCGTCTGACCTCATCTTCGTTATGCAGCGTCGCATTGGTTACCGTTACGCCGCCGACGAATACGGGCGCAAGTCGCGCCACCGGAGTCAGCACCCCGGTACGCCCAACCTGCACGCCGATATCGAGAACCTGGGTGATTTCCTCCTGCGCCGGAAACTTGTGCGCCACTGCAAAACGCGGGGCGCGAGATGCGAAACCGAGGCGTGCCTGGCTGCCCAGATCGTCAACCTTGTAGACCACGCCGTCGATTTCATACGGCAACGCGAGGCGCTTTTCGCCTATTGCGCGATAGTACTGCAGCAGGCCCTGTACACCTTCGACCACTTCGCGCTCGCTCGTCACCGGCAAATGCAGCGACTGCAGATGATCGAGCTGGTGGCTGTGCGTATCGAGTGGAACCTTGCCCTCGACCGTCCCCAATCCATAGGCGAAGAAAGTCAACCGCCGCGAGGCAGTGACACGCGAATCGAGTTGGCGCAGCGAGCCTGCGGACGCGTTGCGCGGATTGGCGAACTCCTTTTCTCCGCGATCGCGTTGTTCCCGGTTGAGCGTTTCGAAATCGCGCTTGAGCATCAGGACCTCGCCGCGGACCTCCAGCAAGGGCGGCGGCTTTCCCTGCAGTCGCAGCGGAATGGCTCGCACCGTACGCAGGTTGGTCGTCACGTCTTCGCCGGTATAGCCGTCGCCACGCGTGGCGCCCGTCACAAACAATCCATCCCGGTATGTCAGGCTGATCGCCAGGCCATCGAATTTAGGCTCGACCGCATACCGGACGGGTCCATCTTCGGCCAGCGCTTCACGCACGCGCCGGTCGAAGGCTTCGACCTCGGTCTCGTCAAAGGCATTTGAAAGCGACAACATCGGCATCGCATGCGTAACCTGCCTGAATGCCGCGAGCGGTGCGGCGCCAATGCGCCGGGTCGGAGAATCAAGCCCGGATAATTCGGGATGCTGCGTTTCGAGCGATTGCAATTCGCGCAACAGCCTGTCGTACTCGGCGTCCGGAATCGACGGGGCGTCCTTGATGTAATAGTTGTGATTCGCCCGCTCCAATTCGCGGCGCAGGCGGTCGGCACGCGCGGCCGCTTCGCTCGGTACCGCCATCAGGAAAACAGGCGTAACGCGAGCGCGCTTCCGGCTTCGATGCCGCTTTGTTGCATGGCTGCATAGATGGCCCGCAATTGGGCCCGGATGCGGTCGAGGCCGGCATCGTTCAGCAACGCGCGGTTGTCGTCTGCCAGCGTTCCGTCGAGCGAGTCGGCAAAACTGCGGCTCATGGCTATCATCCGGTCGAAGATGCGTACTCCGTTCGCAACCCTCGGCACGTCGAGCAGGAAGGTGATACCGGGCGTGGTGATGTTGCGGATGCGGTCGATCAGGAACGGCTCGGATTCCTGATTGTCGACCGAGAACAACGTGCCGCCCTGCTCATCGTGGCAATGGAAGACTCCGCTCGATTGCAGGTGCAACCCGGCGGCCTCCGCCAGCGCGCGGATCTTGGTGCCATGAAATACCTGTCCCGCGTTGGCAATCACGTTGATCCCGACCAGAACGTCCACGTCGGCACAGAATTCGTCCAGCGCGACGGCCCGCTCGAGCGCCGGAACAAATTCGGGTAATTCGGCAATCGCAGCCATCTGACCTGCCGTGTTTTTCGCGGCCTCGCCGAACTGGCGCAGCTGCTCGTCATTGACCGGCCCGGTCCTGTCTACGAGCTGCAGCGCGACGCGCACCGACGTATAGCGGGCATCATCGAGCGCCAGCGCCCCCCAGGACTTCGACTGGTAATCGAATCCCGCGAAACTGATTGTGCGGGTCAGGCCGGGCAGGCTGTGTCGGATCGCGAGGAGCTTATCCACGGCAATGAATTCGCCGGCGCGGATCTCGACTATGTAATCGATCTCGGGCCGCGGGACGTCCGCTGTACCGGGCTTCTGGGCCGGTGAAAAAGCGGGGACGACGGCTTCGCGCGCAGGATCGAAACGTGGCTCCGTTCGAGTCTCCATGCTTGGCTCGACGCGCGACTCGTCCAGCAGATGCCGGGGCGACGGGGCGGCTCCTTGTGCAGCAGAATGTCCAAGGAGAACGTCGTCATGCTGCCCCGAGAACGCCTGCTCGCCGCGCTGCCGGAATTGCCGTTCCTGCCACCAGTTGAACGCCAGTACGGCAGCCACAAGCAGCACGCCAAGCAACGCCAGACCGATCTGCAGATCGTTCATCGCACTTTCCCCTTGCGTACGATACGGCAAAGCGGCGTCAAGCCGCAGCCTCTTCACGCATGCGCAGCGCTTCGTCGACGTCGACTGCGACCACCCGCGACACGCCCTGCTCCTGCATGGTGACGCCGATCAACTGGCTGGCCATTTCCATCGTAATCTTGTTGTGGGTAATGAACATGAACTGGGTGTTGGCGGACATCTTCTTCACCAGGCCGCAGAACCGTTCTGTATTGCTGTCGTCGAGCGGCGCATCGACTTCGTCCAGCAGGCAGAACGGCGCCGGATTGAGCTGGAACATCGAAAACACCAGCGACAACGCGGTCAGCGCTTTTTCCCCGCCGGACAACAGATGAATCGAGGCATTGCGCTTGCCCGGCGGGCGTGCGATCACCTGCACCCCGGCATCCAGGATTTCTTCACCCGTCATCAGCAGTTTCGCCTCGCCCCCGCCGAACAGCACCGGGAACATTTCCCCGAAATGTCTGTTGACCGTATCGAACGTCTCCTGCAGCCGCTCGCGGGTTTCGCGATCAATCTTGCGTATCGCCGTTTCCAGGGTCTGCACCGCCTCGGTCAGATCCTGGGACTGGGAATCGAGGTAACTCTTGCGCTCCCTGGCGGTCGACAGTTCGTCGAGCGCGGCCAGATTGACCGCGCCGAGCGCGGCCATGTCTTCGTTGAGCCGGCCGATTTCGGCCTGCAGTTTGCTGACGCGCAGCCCCTCTTCGAGCAACGGCAGCAGTTCCTCTTCGTTGGCCTGTGCCTCGGCAAGCTGGCCGGCGTAACTTTCCTCGGCCAGTCGAGCCTCCTGCTCTTTGAGACGAAGTTCATTGATGCGTTCACGCGCCGGCGCAAGTCTCTGCTCGGACACAAGCCGCTCCTGCTCGGTTGTGCGCAATGTCTGCTCGGCCCCCTCCAGCTCGTCGCGCGCCTGCTTCAACGCCTGCTCGCGCTCGTCACGCAGGGCGAGTCGTTTCTGCAATTGCTCCTGCAAGGCCGTATCGTCGCTGCCGGATACCTCCTGCTGCAGGCCTTCCGCGTCGCTTTGCAGTCGCGAAAGAGTCTGCGAGGACACTTGAAGTGAAGAATCTATATCAATGATTTTGTTATTTATAATCTTCAGTTGATAGAGCGCTTCCTGGTGTTGGCGTTCGGCTTGCTGGACGATCGTCCGGCTGGCCTGCAAGGCTGATTCGGCTTCCGTGTGAGCCCTTCTCGCCTCCTCGACTCCTGCGTGCATCTTCGACATGCCGGCGCGCAGATGCTCCATTTGCCGGGCGGACTCTTCCTGCTGCGCGGATTCGCGAGCCGATTCGGCGTCAATCTCCGCAAGCTCGGCGACGATCTGCCCGCCACGGGCCTTGAGCCGTTCGGCCAGCTGCGACAGCCGCACGTGATCCAGTTTGAGCTGGTGCTGGGTTTCCTGCAGATCCGATACCTGCCGCCGCAGGCGTTCAGCCTCGACCCTGCGCTCTTCGAATTCGACCTTCTGCTGGGACGCTGCCTGATTCAACGCACCGAGCCTGCTATCCGACACCGTGCGCTCGGCAAACAGGGCTTCGATTTCACGCTGGCGGGACAGGATGCCGTGAACCTCGGAATCGGCGGCGTGGAAGCTGACACTGGTCGAAGTGAACACGTGGCCCTGGGCGCTGACCAGCATCGCGCCAGCGGGTAATTTTTCGGCGATTTCCATGCCCCGCTCCGGATTGGGCAGCACGTAGACTCGCGCGAGCCAGTCGGCAAGTACACCGGCCAGGCGCACGTCGGTGCAGGTCACATAATCGGTCAGACGTTCCAGCCCGGATGGCGCAACCTCGCTGATCGGTGAATCCGCATTTGTGCGGTGGAAGGAAAGCTTGCCCGGTGGCGGCTCGAGAAGCCAACCGTGCGCCTGTCCCAGATCAGAGAGCCCGATACTGTTCAGACGCTCGCGCAGCACCGCTTCAAGGGCGCCATCCCATCCCTCGCGGATGCGTATGCCTTGCCACAAGTGGGCGTTGCGGCGCAGGTCGTTACGATCCAGCCAGGGTTCGAGTTCGCCCGATCGGCTGACCTGATCCTGCAGCGATTGCAGGGCGGTCAGGCGCGCATCGAGATGATGCACTCGCTGCTGGACCTCTTCCGCGGTTTCCCCGGCCGATTGCAAAGACCGCTCGAGCATGGGCAGCGCGGCCTCGCATTGCTCGAAGGCCTCGCGCCGACCGGCAAGCTGGTGGCCGAGTTCGCCGATCTCGGATTCGAGCCGGACCAGCTCGCTCAGGTTCGGCACTTGCAAGCCATCGCGCTCTTCCTCCAGCCTCGCGCGACGCGCGGCAAGCTGTTGCAGCAGCTTGTCGGAATGGCCTTTGCGCGTATCCTCGAGGCGCAATTGCTGTTCCGCCTGCGTCAGTACGTCCTGTGCCTGTGCAAGCAACGCCTGCGCTGCACGGTAATCGTCGTCGGCCACGGGCAGGGCTGCACGCGCCTCCCGCAGCGCCTCCTCGAATGCGGCGAGCTGTTCAGTGGCTTCGGCCAGTGCGCGGGTGTTTTCGCCGCGCGCGGCATCGAGCGATTGCCGGCGCTCGCGCTGCTCCGCCTCCTGGGCACGCAGGGAATTCAGTTGCTGCTCGGCACGGTTGCGGCTGTCGCGCAGGAACTGAACTTGCTGCTCGAGGCGGGCGATCTCGGCGTTGACTTCGTAAAGCGAACCTTGCGCGGCATGGACGGTATCCGTTGCGCCATAGTGCCTGGTGCGCAGTTCCTCGACCCGTTTTTCCGCGTCCCGCAGCCGCGCCGTTTCAGCCTCCAGCTCGATCCCCATCGCCTCGATGTCGCGGCCGATCTTTGCGCGCTGGGTTTGCGCGTCCCGCTTGCGCAAGGTCCACAGCAACTGCTGGGTGCGCCTGAGGCTGGCTTCGAAGGCGCGGTATTGACCGGCCTTTTCCGCCTGCGACTCCAAATGCTCGAGCTGTTTGCCGAGTTCCTGGCGAATGTCGTCGACGCGCAGCAGATTTTCGCGGGTGTCCTCCAGCCTTAACTCGGTTTCACGGCGGCGCTCGCGATATTTCGAGACCCCGGCCGCCTCTTCGAGGAAACTGCGCAGGTCTTCCGGTTTCGCCTCGATGATGCGCGAAATCATACCCTGCTCGATGATGGCGTAGCCGCGCCCGCCCAGACCGGTGCCCAGGAAGATATCGGCGACATCGCGGCGGCGCACATGCAGGTTATTGAGGAAGTAGGACGACTCGCCGTCGCGCTCGAGTACGCGCTTGACCGAGATTTCCGCGTAGGCCGACCAGGCCCCGGCCGCCTTGCCGAGGCTGTTGTCGAAGATCAGCTCGACGCTGGCGCGGCCGACCGGCTTGCGATCGCCCGAGCCGTTGAAAATGACGTCCTGCATGTTTTCGCCGCGCAACTGCTTGGCGGACGATTCGCCCAGCACCCAGCGTATCGCATCGATTACATTCGATTTGCCGCAACCATTGGGGCCGACGACGCCGACCAGCTGGCCCGGAACCGGGATATGGGTCGGATCGACGAAAGACTTGAATCCAGCAAGCTTGATGTGTGTGAGTCGCACTGTCGGGGCTTTATAAAGGCTTATAATTTCAACGGATACTCATAAAACAAGCGCCTGGGGCCCCAAACCAACGGACCAGGCGCAAGTTTTTTCTTCATGCATTTTAACAATGGAATGGCCATCAGAGAATGCCGAGCAAGCCCTCTTTATCACTCGACACCTTTCCAAATCCGAGTCCGGCACGGGATTACCTGATTCATATGGAGATTCCCGAGTTCACCTGCCTGTGCCCGAAGACCGGCCAGCCGGATTTCGCCACGCTGCTCCTCGATTACATCCCGGACCGGAAATGCGTGGAACTGAAGAGCCTCAAGCTCTATGTTTGGTCATACCGGGATCAAGGCGCTTTCCATGAGGCGGTGACCAATCGCATGCTCGATGATCTGGCCCTGGCCACACAACCCCGCTTCATGCGGCTCACCGCGAGGTTCTTCGTCCGCGGCGGCATCTATACGACCGTGTCGGCCGAGCACAGCAAAAAGGGCTGGAAACCGCAAGGGCGCTTCGATCTCGCGCAGTTCGAACCGCAATCAGCGCTGCGCTGACGCTTCCAGCCGCCGCGAACACACGGCGGCAACGACGAGCACGGCACCCCCGAGCCCGTCGCGCCAGCCCTTATAATTCAACCACCCGCGCCGGACGACGCAGGGCATTGCTTCGATAATGGATCCGAATCTCTCCAGGCTTCAGCCTTACCCGTTCCAGAAGCTCTCGACCCTGCTCGCAGGCGTCACACCGGACGCTTCCCTGCGCCCGATCAGCCTGTCGATCGGCGAACCGAAAC
>DATFUO010000172.1:0-20619 GCA_035260785.1 Burkholderiales bacterium | reverse complement strand
AGAACAATCCGTGCACCTTGCCCGCCTTATCCGCGACGCGGGCGGCGAGCCTATTTTGTTCCCGGCTCTGGAGATCGAACCGGTGGCGAATACGGCGATCGCAGCGTTCGTCAGCCAACTTTCTCGTTTCGATCTGGTGGTTTTTGTCAGCCCGAATGCGGCGCGCCTGGCCATGCCGTATATTCTTGACAACGGTGGCCCGTTTGCCGGCGCCAAATTTGCGGCAGTCGGACCCGGAACGGCGGCCGAGTTGAAAAAATCCGGTGTGCGGAACATCATTTCACCGAAGACGGGTTTCGACAGCGAGGCCTTAATCGGCGAGCTTTCGACCATGCCGCTTGATGGCGGGCGTGTTCTCATAGTCAGGGGCCTGGGCGGCCGCGAACTGCTCGGCGAAAATTTGCGCGCTCGTGGCGCCGCAGTCGAATATCTCGAGTGCTATCGCCGGGTAAGACCGGCTCGGGACATGGGGGAATTAATTTCACGCTCGGGTCGCGGCGGCATGAAAGCCTGCCTGGCAACCAGCTCGAACATCGTCGAAAGTCTGTTTGAGATGGCCGGAGCGACGGGGCGCGCCTGGTTGTGCGGCATTCCGTTCTTCGTTCCTCATTCGCGCGTGGCTGGCGTGGCATTTTTCCGCGGGGTGCAAGCTGTGTTCGTTGCCGGCAATGGCGATGAGGCGCTGGTGGCGGGAATGCAAACCTGGTTCGCGCGTTTGCGTGTGTCGCCCACCGCTTTATAAATCATTGGATTTCACACAAAAGAAATATGGCCGATCGAACCGACGATAAGCAATTGATCGCGGCGGCACGCACGCCGCGGCCGTCGTTGCTCCCCATCATCGCCTTGCTGCTGGCGATCGCAGCATTTGCTCTAGCCGGGTGGCAGTGGTTCGATTCGCGCCGCAGTTTCGGTCTGCTCGAGCACGAGGTGGCCAAGCGTCTCGGCCAAGTCGATGCCCTGATCCGCGACACCCGCGCGCAGGCCGCGCAATCGCGTGACGCGATGGGTGACGCCGCCGCCAGGCTCGGACAACTCGAGGCGCGCATGTTTGAAACGCAGAACCAGAGACTTGCACTGGAGTCCCTTTATCGCGATCTCTCGCGCAGTCGCGACGAATGGACGCTGGCCGAAGTCGAGCAGGCCTTGCTGGTAGCCAACCAGCAGTTGCAACTTGCCGGCAACGTGAAGGCGGCGCTGATTGCCCTGGAAACGGCCGATGCGCGGCTGGCCCGCATGGATCGGCCGCAGTTGACCCCCCTGCGGCGCGTGATCGACCAGGATATGCAGCGCTTGAAGGCAGCGCCCTACGTGGATGTTGTTGGTATCGCATTGCGCCTGGACAACATCATGAACCAGATCGACACCATGTCACTGGCCATGGAGCAAAGACCCGCAAGACCGGATCTTGATCCGGAAGCGACCGGGACCGGCTTATGGCCGCGATTGTGGCGCGAGGTAAAACGCGACCTGCGCGATCTGGTCCGTATTCAAAATGTCGAGAAACCCGAAGTCGCGCTGCTTTCGCCGGAGCAGGGGTTTTTTCTGCGTGAGAATCTCAAGGCCAGGATGCTTGGCGCGCGCCTGTCATTGCTCGCGCGCGACGAAGCGAGTTTCAAGGCGGACCTGACGGCTGCTTCCGAATGGCTGTCCCGTTACTACGATGGCAGCAACAGAACTGTGGCGACGGCGCAGTCCGCGCTCAAGCAATTGCTTCAGGTCGATATCGGCCGTCAATTACCCGATATTTCCGCGAGTCTGGATGCCGCGCGCAATTTCAAACATGTGCGCGAACGGGTGATCCGGTGAACGATGCGTACCGAACTTGACAAGGTGAACTGATGCGGGCGCTTTTGTGGGTGTTGGGCCTGTTTGCCTTTGCGGTCGGGCTGGTAATGGTCGCGCGCCACAGCAGCGGTTATGTGCTGGTGGTACTGCCGCCATGGCGTGCCGAGCTTTCGTTCAATTTCGCGGTCCTTCTTGTGCTGGGGGTTTTCCTGCTCGCCTACGTCGCGCTGCGAACGATCGTCATCGTGACGACCATGCCATCGCGCGTACGCGCATTCCAGAAGCGGCGTTCTGAAACTCGCGCCCGCGCAACATTCAATAACGCACTGGTCAATTTCTTCGAGGGCCGCTTTGGTCGGGCGGAAAAAGCGGCCTCCGCGGCACTCAAGGCGGGAGAGTCGCCCGCGCTTTGCGCAATGCTCGCCGCACGGTCGGCACACGGCATGCGGGCATTCGCCACCCGTGACAAATATCTCGCGAGATCGACCGGCGCGGATCCGCAAGGCGATGCCATGAAGTTGATGGCGCAGGCTGAAATGTTGCTCGACGAGCGTCGTTATTACGATGCGCTGGACGTGCTCAAGAAGCTTCCGGAAAAGCATACGGCGGCATTGCGGCTCGAGTTGCGTGCGCAGCAAATGGCGATGAACTGGGAACGCGTCCTGGCGCTCATTCCCCAGCTGGAAAAGCGCCGGGTGTTCGAGCGCCCGGTCGTCGCGCAACTGCGCCGTCAGGCGGTCATCGAAAGCCTCAAGCGCAAGGCGGACGATAAATCGCTTCGGGATTATTGGGACAGGCTGCCTGCCGAGGATCGGCACGATCCCCGTGTTGCCGCGACTGCAGCGCAGTCTTTCATCGCCCTCGGCCGCTGCCAGGACGCCCACCGCATCATCGAAGAGGGGCTCGAGCGCCAGTGGGACGCGGCGCTTCTGGCGATTTATTCCGAATGCCTCGGTACGGACGTGCGACAACAGCTGGAGCGAGCGGAAATGTGGCTGGAGCGATACCCACGTGATGCCGTGCTCCTTTTGACGCTGGGACGGCTCTGCGCCCGCCAGGGCTTGTGGGGCAAGGCGCGCAGTTATCTCGAGGCCAGCTTGTCGATCGAGCATACGCACTCGGCGCTACTTGAATTGGGGCGTCTGCTTGAGCGCGAGGGCAAGCCCGCCGAGGCTGCAGCCGAGTATCAGAAGGCACTCGAGGTCACGCTCCAACAGTTGAAGCAACACGGCGGCGGGCGTAGAAGGCCGGTGGTTTGATAACGCGCACTGTTATTGCGCGAGCGGCCGGTCGGCACCGGATCGGATTCAACGGTCAGCGCCTTGAGTTGGCGGGGAAAAGGAGGCCCCATAGGCGCGGGCGCAACGTTTGCTTGATGGAGTGCGGGCCGTTGCCCTGCCCAGGCTTTGCCGTCTGCCGCGGGCCTTTCGCGGCAAAACCATGACCGAGTTTGTTCAGATGAATGCTCCAAGCCAGAATCCGGATACCAGCGACAAGGAATCGCCGCTGAGGGAGGATATCCGGCTGCTCGGGCGCATTCTCGGCGATACGCTGCGGGAGCAGGAGGGCGAGGCGATATTCGACCTGATCGAGCGCACCCGGCAGAATGCCATCCGCTTTCGCCGGGATCGCGACCCCGACGCCAAGCGCGAACTCGAGGCCATGCTGAACAAGCTTGATCCGGTGCGCACCATCGCAGTTGTGCGGGCTTTCAGCTACTTTTCGCAACTGGCCAATATTGCCGAGGACCAGCATCACAACCGGCGCCGTCGCGCCCACCTGATTGCCGGCTCGGCCCCGCAAGAAGGCAGCATGGCGCTCGCGCTGGCCCGAGCGCGCGAGGACGGAGTCACGGCGGATCAGGTTTCGGCATTTTTCTCCCATGCATTGATATCGCCGGTACTCACCGCGCACCCGACTGAAGTCCAGCGCAAGAGCATTCTCGATTGCCAGCTGGAAATCGCGCGGCTGCTGACCGAGCGCGACCGCATCGAGCTCACACCGGACGAACTGGCGCAAAATGAAGAGGGCCTTCGCCGCGTGGTCCTCACGCTGTGGCAGACGCGCATCCTTCGCGAGTTGCGCCTGACCGTCAATGACGAGATCGAGAACGGCCTTTCGTACTACCGGTATACCTTTTTGCGCCAGTTGCCGAAGCTCTACGCGGAGATCGAAGATCTTCTTGCGGAGCGTAATTTCGGCAAAGTCAGGGCCGCGAATTTTCTGAAGCTGGGCAGCTGGATCGGCGGCGATCGCGATGGCAATCCCTACGTAACCGATGAGGTGCTGCGGCATGCGCTGACACGACATAGCGCGACTGCGATGGATTTTTACTTCGGCGAACTTCATCAGTTGGGTGGGGAGTTGTCACAATCGGTACGCGTCGTGGAAACCACGCCTGCACTGGACGAACTGGCGCGACGCTCGCCGGACATTTCCGAACATCGCCGTGATGAACCTTACCGTCGGGCATTGACCGGGATTTATGCGCGGCTTTCCGCGACCTCGCATGCGCTTGGTCACCGCGTGCCCGACCGGCCGGCGGTCGCGGATGCCCAGCCTTACCCGGACAACGGCGAATTCGCCAAAGACCTTGCCGTACTCGCGGATTCTCTCGCGGCCAACGGATCCAAGCGCGTGGCTCGCGGCAGACTGCGCAATCTGTTGCGAGCTGCGGACATCTTCGGCTTCCATCTGGCACCGCTGGACATGCGCCAGCACAGTGGCGTGCACGAGCAGGTTGTCACCGAATTGTTCGCGCTCGGCACGCGCAAGCGCGGCTATGCCGAGCTTGACGAAAGTGGACGTCGCGAGTGGCTGCTGCAGGAGCTCAAGCTGCCCAGGCTGCTGCGCTCGCCCTATCTTGAATACAGCGAGGACGTAGCCAAGGAGCTGGCGATCCTCGATACCGCCGCGCAGATGCATCGCCAATTCGGCGCGCACGCTCTGCCGAACTACATTATTTCGAAGGCGGACGGCGTCAGCGATCTGTTCGAAGTCGCGCTGCTGCTCAAGGAAGTCGGTCTGCTGCACCCGGGTGAAATTCCGCGACTCGAACTCAATATCATTCCGCTATTCGAGACGATCGAAGACCTGCGTGGCTGCGGCCCGATCATGGACGAGCTTTTTTCGGAGCCCTACTACCGGCAATTGCTGGCGAGCCGCGGCGGCGTGCAGGAGGTGATGCTCGGCTATTCCGACAGCAACAAGGATGGCGGTTTCCTGACCGCAAACTGGGAGCTGTTCAAGGCGGAAGTCGAACTGGTCAAAGTGTTCGACCGCCATGGCGTGCAGCTGCGGCTGTTTCACGGCCGTGGCGGCTCGGTGGGCCGCGGCGGCGGGCCGAGTTATCAGGCTATTCTCGCGCAGCCGCCCGGCAGCGTTGCCGGGCAGATTCGCATCACCGAGCAGGGGGAGGTGATTGCGAGCAAGTATTCCGATCCGGACATCGGCCGGCGGAACCTGGAAACGCTTGTGGCGGCGACCTTCGAGGCTACGGTCCTCCGGCCCACAGGCGCCGGGCAGCCCGATTATCTTGAGGTCATGGAAGAAATGAGCGCGGTTGCATTTGCCGCCTACAGAACGCTGGTATACGAAACGCCTGGCTTTGTGCAGTTCTTCCGCAGTGCGACACCGATTACGGAGATCGCCGACCTGAATGTCGGCAGCCGTCCGGCTTCGCGCAAGAAATCCGACCGGATCGAAGACCTGCGGGCCATTCCCTGGGTGTTCTCGTGGTCACTGTCACGCATCATGCT
Organism: Burkholderiales bacterium; assembly: GCA_035260785.1. Classification (GTDB taxonomy): domain Bacteria; phylum Pseudomonadota; class Gammaproteobacteria; order Burkholderiales; family JACQAP01; genus JACQAP01. The sequence goes on along the minus strand of DATFUO010000172.1, from coordinate 15,073 downwards.
GCCGGGCTGGTTTGGCTTCGGAGCAGCAGTCGAAGCGTTGGTGGGGCGTCGCGGCGAAGCTGGCATCGAACTACTTCGAAGCATGTACCAGAACTGGCCATTTTTCCGCACATTGTTATCCAACATGGACATGCTGCTGGCGAAAAGCGACATCAGCATCGCGTCGCGTTATGCGGAATTGGTGACGGACGTGACACTGCGCGAAAGCATATTCGGACAGATTCAGGACGAATGGCACCGAACGGTGCGCTATCTGCTGGCGATTACCGGCCAGAGCGAACTGCTGGAAGCGAATCCGGCGCTTTCACGCAGCTTGCGCAACCGTTCGCCCTATATCGATCCACTCAATCACCTGCAGGTCGAATTGCTGAGGCGTTATCGCGCGGGGGAAACGGATGAACGGACCCGGCGAGCCATCCTGCTGACCTTGAACGGCATCGCCGCCGGCTTGCGCAACAGCGGCTAGCAAACACCCGTTGGCAGCAAAAAAAAGTTATACGTTTGCGGGTTTGGGGTCGACCGAAGGCGTGAAAGCGTCCGAATAGAACTCGTCTTCCGGCAGCTTGCACAGTGTGGTGAAATCCTTGTGTGCGGACTCGACGACCACGGGTGCGCCGCATGCGTAGACTTGAAATCCCGACAAATCGGGAAAGTCTTCCATGACCGCTTTGTGGACAAATCCCGTGCGCCCCTTCCAGGCATCTTCGGCAACGGCATCCGAAACGACTGGGATGAAGCTGAAATTGCCGTGCGCCTGCTGCCATTGCCCCGCGAGATCCGCCATGTACAGATCGTCCGGGCGACGGCCACCCCAGTAAAGCACCATTTCGCGCGTGGTACCCATGTGGAACGCATGCTCAATGATGCTTTTAATCGGAGCGAAGCCAGTACCGCTGGCGACCAGGATCATCGGCTTGTCGGAATCCTCACGCATGAAAAATGTACCCAGGGGTCCCTCGAAACGCAGGATGTCCTTTTCCTTCATCTTGTTGAAAACAAACTCGGTGAACGCGCCGTTGGCCATGTTGCGCACGTGCAACTCGAGATATTCGTCGTCGTGCGGCGGGTTGCCCATCGAATACGAGCGGCGTTTTCCGTCCTTCATGAGGATGTCGATGTATTGGCCGGCAAGAAACTGCAGGCGCTCGTTTGCCGGCAGCTTGAGTTTCAGGACGACGACGTCGGGGGCCACCCTGTGCATTTCCTGCACGCGGCAAGGCAGTTTCCGGATGTCGAGCTGACCGACGCCGCGTATCTCGCGTGCTTCGATAATCAAATCGGTGAGAGGCTTGGCCTGGCAGAACAGCGCCAGTCCGGCTTTCTTTTCGAACTCTGCCAGGACGTAGGGCTGCGGGTTGCCGTAGTCCACACTGCCCTCGAGGATTTTGCCCTTGCAGGCGCCGCAGGCGCCGTTGCGGCATCCATAGGGCAGCGTAAACCCTTCGCGCAACGCCGCGGCAAGAACGGTGTCACCTTCGCTGCAGGTAAAGGTATGGTTGCTGGGCCTGATTGTTACCTGACGAGACATAACGTCGATACTCTGCCGAAGCCGAACCGGGTCCGGGTTAAAATGAACGCATGAGACGATTGTTGATCATCGGTTGCGGAGATGTCGGCCTGCGCCTGGCCGCGGCGCTGAGAGGCCGCTGGCGCACTTACGCGCTTACCCACTCGCCGGATCGCTTTTCCACGCTGCGCGCGGAAGGTGTCATGCCGGTGTCGGGAGACCTGGATCATCCGGAATCATTGGTACGAATTGCCGGCCTCGCCCAGGATGTCGTACACCTTGCACCACCACCAGGTTCGGGCATTCGCGATGCGCGGACCACCAATCTGATCAGGGCCCTCGCGAAGGGCGGCAGTCTACCACAGCGACTGGTATACATCAGTACAAGTGGCGTATACGGCGACTGCGGCGGCGACGTCGTCGACGAAACACATCAAGCGCGTCCCTCCAGCGACCGCGCAAGGCGCAGGCTCGACGCGGAAAAACAGTTACGCGGATGGGGCGCCGAAACCGGCGTTCAGGTAAGTATTCTTCGCGTGCCGGGAATCTATTCTTCCGCGCGGCTCCCGATTGCGCGTCTCAAGGCGGGCACGCCGGCCTTGGCTCCGGAGCGCGATCCTTACACAAACCACATCCACGCCGAGGATCTGGCGCGTACCGTATTGGCGGCACTGACCCGCGGCCGCGGCGGACGCGCTTATAACGCTTCGGATGATTGCTGGATGAAGATGGGCGAATATTTCGACATGGTCGCCACGCAATTCAATCTTCCTCGCCCGCCACGCGTGAGCTGGGAGGCAGCGCAAATCGAGCTTCCGGAGAATCTGTTGTCATTCATGCGGGAATCCCGGCGACTCGTCAACGCACGGCTGAAGAAGGAGTTGCGCGTGCGGTTGCGTTATCCGTCGGCACAGCACGGCGTCTTGGCCGCCTGGCAAGCGACGAAGTAATTCCGATCGATGCATCCGGCGCAATGGATCCTGGAATCGGAGGGGGCATCGCATGAGCGTTGACAATCGCGACATCCTTATCGTACTGACCAATCTGCCGGATCGGGCGGCGGCAACACGACTGGCGGCATTGCTCGTTGAGCATCGCCATGCGGCCTGCGTGAACATCCTCGCCGAGTGTACGTCCGTTTATCGCTGGGAGGGCAAGATCAGGATGGCCACTGAAGTTCCGTTGCTGATCAAGACTTCCGCTTCCGCGTATCCAGGCCTCGAAGAGAAAATTCGTTCCAATCATCCTTACAAAGTACCCGAAATCGTGAGCTTGGCGGTCGGCGCTGGATTAACTGAATATCTGGATTGGGTGGCGGCGCAGACCATTGCGCGATAGATCTCCCAATCGCATTCGACATTGTCGTCATGAAATTCTTTTCCGAATCCTTTACCGCATTGCTGCTGGTGCTGCTGCTGCCGATCCTGGTCGCGCCCGCGTATGCGGCAGAGGAGCTCCTCGATCCTGAAGCGGCTTTCCGGTTTTCAGCAAAGATTGTCGACCCGGAGACTGTGCAAGTGCGCTATCAGATTGCGGATGGCTACTACATGTACCGTGATCGCTTCCACTTTTCGGCTGCGCAAGGTCCGGTAAAGATCGGCGCACCGCGAATGCCCGCCGGTACCATCAAATCGGACGAGTTCTTCGGCAAGGTCGAGACTTATCGCGGCGCACTGGTGATCGAATTGCCTCTCAAGTCATCGGTTCCGGCGGCAGGCTTCACCCTCATAGTCGTATCTCAGGGTTGCGCCGACGTAGGCGTCTGCTACACGCCGTTGACCCAGAGTGCGCAGATGGTGCCGGTCGGGTACCAGGATTCCCGCCCGCCTTCCTCAGGCACGTCTTCCGGGTTGCTCGCACGCCTCCGGAGCGAGACTGCACGATCCGGGGCCGAGGAAGAATTTCTTCCGGTCGAGAAGGCGTTCATCGTTGAAGTGCGTTCCGCGGATGCGCAAACCCTGGTGGCACGTCTGAGTCCGGCGGAAAGCTACTACCTATACCGCGACAAGATCCATTTCGGTATTGGGCCGGGAGGAAATGCGATGATCGAATCGGTGCAGTTGCCGCGCGGCGAGCCGAAACAGGATCCGAATTTCGGCCAGACTGAAGTGTTTCATACGCCCGTTCAGGCAATGATACGACTGCGCAGGACGAATCCGGAACAGACGGATCTGGTATTGAACGTCGGTTTTCAGGGATGCAGCGACAAAGGGTTGTGCTACGCCCCGGTAAACCGCCAGATTCCGATCAGGCTCGCGGCACTTTCGACCCCAGACTCACCGACGCAACCCCCTGCTACGGCGGCGCCGGCACCGGCTGCGGGTTCAATCCAGTTGCCTTCTGAAGATCGACAGGTCGTCGGACTGCTGAGAACAGGCAATTTCGGGCTTGTCATGATCAGTTTTCTGGGCTTCGGCTTGCTCCTGTCGTTCACTCCCTGCGTTCTGCCCATGATTCCCATCCTCTCGGGGTTGATTGCCGGCCAGGGCAGCAAGGTGACGCGGCTGCGTGGATTTGCCCTTTCCGCGATGTATGTTCTCGGCATGGCGATCGCATATACCATTGCGGGGGTTCTGGCGGGATTGTCCGGAACCCTGCTGTCCACCGCGTTGCAGAACCCCTGGGTAGTGGGGGTATTTGCGGGCATCTTTGTGTTGCTGGCGTTGTCCATGTTTGGCTTCTACGAATTGCAATTGCCGACTGCCTGGCAATCCGGTGCCACGGATACCAGCAACCGACTGGCGGGAGGCACGCTCGCGGGCGTGTTTGCGATGGGCGCATTGTCGGCGGTCATTGTCGGACCGTGTGTTGCGGCGCCGCTGGCCGGCGCGCTGCTCTACGTCAGCCAGTCGCACGATGTTCTGCTCGGCGGGTTCGCCTTATTCATGATGGCACTTGGCATGGGGTTGCCTCTGCTCGTTATCGGGGCTTCGGCCGGCGCGCTACTACCGAAAGCCGGTGCCTGGATGCAGGCGGTGAAGAATTTCTTCGGAGTTCTGTTGCTCGGTGCTGCCCTGTGGATGATTTCGCCGCTGATCCCGGTCGTCGCGCAAATGTTGTGTTGGTCGGCATTAATGATCGTATCGGCAATGTATCTTCACGCGATCGATCCTCTGCCGCCCGGGGCAAGTGGCTTTCGCAGGCTGTGGAAAGGTTTTGGTGTCATCGCACTGCTGATGGGTATCGCGCTTCTGGTGGCTGGTCTCTCCGGCGGGCGGGACCTCTTTCAGCCGTTGGCTGGTCTGCGGACGCGAGTGGGAGGGGCGGATTCGGAGCGCACGTCGTTTATTCGAGTGGCCTCGATCGCGGAACTGGACCGGGCCCTCGCCAGCGCCGGAAAGCCGGTGATGCTGGATTTCTACGCCGACTGGTGTGTGTCCTGCGAGGAAATGGAACGGCTGACGTTTCGCGACGGTAGCGTCAAAGCCCGCTTCGCAGACATGTTATTGCTTCAGGCGGACGTTACCGCCAATTCTGCAGACGATGCAGCATTGTTGAAGCGGTTTGGGCTGTTCGGACCGCCCGGAATCATTTTCTTCGATCGTCATGGACGGGAAATCGAAGCGGCTCGAGTAATCGGGTACCAGCCTGTGGAGCGTTTCGTCCCGATTCTGAACCAGGTAATCAGGGCTCGTTAAGCAAAGAATCGGGCGGCTCCGGATTCGCGTGAAAACCGGCCCGGCTCTTCAGTTGGATGGGCAACCTGCGGTTAACGCGACACGAAAATCCGCCATATTCGTTCAATTTCCAGATAAGTGAGTAATGTGAGGCTTCCCATCGTAGTTGTCGGGCCCTATATGATACCGCCCGGTATTGGCGTCGTTCAGCGGCCTCTGACGCTCGCATGCATCGTTGTCGATGAAGCTATCAAAATCGCTTAAATCTGGACAAAAACCGCCTATCTACGGCAAACTGCACGCCATGAAAACCACCTTGAAGGGTGGCAGGGCGCGGCCTCCCTCTGCGCAAAGCCCCCGGAAGGTTCTGGTGCTGCATGGCCCCAACCTGAATCTTCTCGGTACCCGAGAGCCGCAGATCTACGGGGGGAAAACGCTGGATGACATCGACGGACGGCTTGCTGCTCAAGCCGCGGCCGCGGGCTTCGGGTTGGAAAGCTTTCAGAGTAACTCCGAGTCGGAGCTCATAGAACTGATTCAGAAGGCCCGTTATAACGCCGTGGATTTTATCGTTATCAATCCGGCGGCATTTACCCATACCAGCGTCGCCTTAAGGGACGCACTCGCCGCGGTCCGGATTCCCTTCATAGAAGTACATTTGTCGAACGTTCATGCGCGCGAATCCTTTCGGCACCATTCGTATTTCAGCGACCTGGCGGTCGGCACGATCTGCGGCCTGGGTCCCCGGGGCTACGAATACGCGCTGGCCTATGCGATTGACTGCGTGCCCAAGAAATAAGGACTTGCTGAATGGACCTTAGAAAACTGAAGAAACTGATCGATCTGGTCCAGGAATCCGGCATTGCCGAACTGGAAATTACCGAGGGCGAGGAAAAGGTCAGGATTAACCGCGTCGGCATCCCCGGCCACCCGGGCATGATGAACACGCCGCAGTCGACCGGTCCCATGATGCCGGCCTTGGCCACCGCAGCGGTGCCGGCACCGGCGGCAGCGGAAGCGCCTGCGGAGCCGGAGGGACATATCGTGAAGTCGCCCATGGTGGGGACTTTTTACCGGTCGTCGGCTCCTGGCGCGAAGCCATTTATCGAAATCGGCCAGAACGTAAACGCTGGTGAAACCCTCTGCATCATCGAGGCGATGAAGCTGTTGAACGAAATCGAAGCCGACCAGAGTGGAGTCGTCAAGAAAGCGCTGGTCGAGAACGGCCAACCGGTCGAATACGGCCAGCCACTATTCATTATCGGATAGTCATGTACCCGGCCGGCCCTGCGCCGAGCCGCTCAGCCAGAGTCCCGCATGTTTGAAAAGATACTCATCGCGAATCGGGGTGAAATCGCCCTCCGTGTCCAGCGCGCCTGCCGCGAACTCGGTATCAAGACGGTTGCGGTGCATTCCGTGGCCGACGCTGACGCCAAATACGTCCGGCTCGCGGATGAGTCGGTCTGCATCGGCCCGGCTGCGTCCGCCGATAGTTATCTCAATATTCCGGCAATCATCAGTGCCGCCGAGGTAACCGATGCAGAAGCCATCCACCCGGGCTATGGCTTCCTGTCCGAGAACGCCGATTTTGCCGAACGGGTGGAGAAAAGCGGGTTCGTCTTCATCGGTCCGCGTCCCGACACCATTCGCCTGATGGGTGACAAAGTCAGCGCCAAGAACATGATGATCAAGGCGGGCGTTCCGGTCGTTCCGGGCAGCGAGGGGGCCTTGCCGGAGGAACCGCAGGAAATCGTCAAGATCGCACGCAAGGTGGGTTATCCCGTGATCATCAAGGCTGCGGGAGGCGGGGGCGGACGCGGCATGCGTGTCGTGCACACCGAGGCGGCGTTGGTCAACGCGGTGGCCATGACGCGCCAGGAGGCCAAAACCGCGTTCGGCAACCCGACCGTGTACATGGAAAAATTTCTCGAAACGCCGCGTCACGTCGAGATCCAGGTGCTTGCCGATGAGCATCGCAATGCCGTCTATCTCGGCGATCGGGATTGTTCCATGCAGCGCCGTCACCAGAAAATCATTGAAGAGGCTCCTGCGCCGCTGATCCCGATGAAGGAACGCGTGCGCATAGGCGAACGCTGTGCCGATGCCTGCCGCAAAATCGGGTATCGCGGTGCGGGTACCTTCGAGTTCCTGTATGAGAAGGGCGAGTTTTATTTCATTGAAATGAACACGCGAGTCCAGGTGGAGCATCCGGTTACCGAGATGATCACCGGCGTGGACATAGTCAAGACCCAGATACTGGTCGCGGCCGGAGAAAAATTGCCTTTCCGGCAGAAGGACGTCAATTTTCGCGGCCATGCCATTGAATGCCGAATCAACGCGGAGCATCCCTTCAAGTTCACGCCATCTCCGGGACGCATCACGTCCTGGCATGTCCCGGGCGGCCCGGGCATAAGGGTGGATTCGCACGTCTACCACGGGTATTTCGTTCCGCCCTATTATGATTCGCTGATTGCCAAGGTTATCGCCTACGGCGACACCCGGGAGCAGGCCATCGCGCGCATGCGTATCGCACTGTCCGAAATGATTGTGGAAGGTATTCAGACCAATCTGCCCCTGCACCAGGAACTCATGCTGGATACGTCGTTCATGCGCGGAGGTACCAGCATCCACTACCTGGAAGAGAAGCTCGCCAAATACGGCAAGGTCGAGTAGCTTTCCAAATCACGGAGGTCCCGCATCCCCTGGCTGGCAATTGAACTCATGGTGGATGCCGCAAAGGTATTTGCGGTGTCGGATGCTCTCCTCGCGGCGGGGGCGTTCGCGGTGGATGTCGGCGACGCCCAAGCCGGCACGGAGCGCGAAACCCCGATATTTGGCGAGCCGGGTCAGGATGTCGAGGTGGCGTTCGGATCGAATCGCGTAGTGGCTCTTTTTGCGCCGGAAGCGGATTTGCCAGATTTATTCAAGCGCGCAATGGTTTCAGCCGGTTTTTCGGACATACCCGACTACAAAATCACGCGGGTCGCAGAACAGGACTGGGTAAGGCTGACCCAGAGCCAGTTCGACCCGATCCATGTGTCTGCGCGGCTTTGGATCGTCCCCAGCTGGCATGCGCCACCGGATCCATTCGCAATCAACATCCTCCTCGATCCTGGCCTCGCGTTTGGCACGGGCAGTCACCCAACCACCCGACTGTGCCTCGACTGGCTGGATCGGCACATGGCGCCCGGTTGTAGCGTCATCGATTACGGCTGCGGATCCGGAATCCTCGCGATAGCAGCGGCAAAACTCGGCGCTACCCGCGTGCGCGGCGTCGACATCGACGCGCAGGCCCTGGTTTCGAGCCGCTACAATGCAGAACGCAATTGCGTGACCGCAGATTTTTCCGACGCAGATGAGGCTCCGCCCGAGCCGGCGGATGTCGTATTGGCAAATATCCTTTCCAATCCCCTGAAGGTCCTTGCGCCCTTGCTTGCCAGGCTGACCGTGCCCGGCGGAGCGCTTGTGCTTTCCGGAATTCTCCCGCCACAGACGGCGGATGTCGCCGACGCCTATCGGTCATGGTTCCACATTGAACCGCCTGCCACGAACGATGGCTGGGTACGATTGAGCGGCATCCGCCTTGGCTGAGAGAGGCGGCATGGACCTGTATACCCGTTGCCCCAATTGCGATACCACCTTCCGGGTCACCACGCAGCAATTACAGGCGTCAGGCGGACAGGTCCGTTGCGGCAATTGCCAGAAAATATTCGACGCCTTCGCCACCCTGACGGCCCGGGAGCCTCAACTCGCTTCCCCGGAACCGGCAATCCCTGCCACGCAAAAACCGCGGCAGGAACAAACTGCTGTCGACGCAAAGGCACAGCCGTCATTCGCGCAAGCGCCGATATCGCAGAAAGATAAACCGCAAACTGTGCGACCGGATCCTGCGACCAGCCTCTACGAATGGGAATTCAAGATGCCGGAGTCGCCGAGGCGCACGTTCCTTTGGTCGATTCTGGCGTCAATGCTGTTATTTGTTCTCGCCGCACAGGCCGCCTACGCGTTTCGGACCGAATTGATGGTATTGGTCCCGCAATCGCGCGGCTACTACATGCGGCTTTGCGAGTCCCTCGGATGTGTGATCGGTCTGCCGAAATTATCGAACTACCTCCATATAGAGGCATCCGACCTGAAGGCGGCGGATCCGGCACATCCGAACGAAATTCAACTGTTGTTATCGGTGCGCAATCGGGCGCCGATAGAAATGGCTTATCCGGCTTTTGAACTGACACTGACAAATGTGCTGGAGCAGTCGGTCGCCCGGCGTGTCTTCCTGCCTGCGGAATATGTGCCGCCGAATGCACAGGCAGGGGGTCTAAAAGCCGGGACTGAAATGCCGATCCAGCTTTATCTTGATACCGGCGCCCTGCGTGCTGCCGGCTACCGGCTTTATCTGTTCTATCCGTAACAGTAAGGAATTAAAAAAGGCGTCACGCGCTCGCGCGATAATATATCGTCTTGTTATGCACGGGCCGTTTCACGCGTTCCGATAGCCCCGACCAAACCCAGTCCTTGGAGCAATGCAGCGCTGTCGAATCGGCACATCGAGCGTCGGAAATTTATGCGTGGAATTCCGGAAAGGCTGCTTCGGTTAACACGCATCCCGAGACCGGGGTCAGCCAATTTTATTGGCCGTATCTTATAGAGGAGGCCCAGATGGCAACCGTAACATTGAAGGGCAATCCAGTAACCGTGTCAGGTCATCTGCCCAAAAAAGGCGAGGGTGTTTCGGATTTCAGTCTCACCGGCAAGGATCTTGGCGACGTATCGCTGGAGAATTATGCCGGCAAGCGCAAGGTGCTCAATATAGTCCCCAGCCTGGATACGCCCACTTGCCAGCAATCCACACGTATGTTCAACCAGAAGGCTTCCAGCGTGAGCAATTCGATTGTACTGGTCATTTCGGCTGACCTGCCGTTTGCCATGTCGCGTTTTTGCAGTGCCGAAGGCCTGAACAATGTGGTTACGTTGTCGACTTTCCGTGGCCGGGATTTTCACGGAAAGTACGGAGTGGACATAGCAGATGGTCCGCTTAAGGGATTGACTGCCCGCGCGGTCGTCGTGCTCGACGAGAACAATAGGGTCCTGCATTCGGAACTGGTGCCGGAGATTGCGAACGAGCCGAATTACGAAGCCGCGCTGGCAGCGTTGAAGTGAAACGCCAAGGCGAACCCGCCTCGGTAACTCCGGGCGAAGCAGATGCCGGTGCACTTGACCAATGTGGTGAAAACACAACCCAAGTGGCGGGCACCCGCGGAGCGGCGTAATTTTGTGATCTGCTACGCGCCGGCTTCGCAAACGGACGGGCTTCAGGTGAAATGAGAAGTGGAAGATTCCAGCCAGACAGAAAGCCCGCATAAAGGCAAGACCGGACTGCGGCGCGTATGGAATGCGTTGTTCTATTCCATCGAGGGCATGAAAGCGGCCTATCTGCACGAAGACGCTTTCCGGCAGGAAGTCCTGCTGGCCGTATTGCTGATCCCGCTGGCGTTGTTTTTGCCGACTTCCGGTCTGGGAAAGGCATTGATGATCGCGTCGGTGTTTCTGGTGCTGATCGTGGAGCTGTTGAATTCCGCTGTGGAGGCGACTGTCGACCGTGTGTCGCTGGAGCATCATCGGCTCGCCAAACGTGCCAAGGATATCGGCAGTGCCGCCGTCATGATGTCGTTGGCAAACGTCGTGGTGGTCTGGCTGCTGGTGTTGTTCGGCTGAAGATTCCGCCGGCATGAATCCCCGGCACGGGATTCCTCAACAAGGCGATCACGGCTTAACTGACAATCGCGATTGTCCATTTCGTCACCCGCATTTCTCTTTGTCTCGGAAAGCGGTCACCCGAAATCAGATTCAGCCGCAGCACTGCGCAGATCCTGGATGCGCGGCGGCATTATGGTGACAATGCTGAGGGCGTAGCTGGAATCAGGCGCGCGATTGAATCTGCTTCCCATGTTACTGAGCGGCCAGTTTCGCAAAAAATCATATACTTTTGGCCGGAATATCGTAGAATCTCTAGGTCAAACGCCTTAATTAGCTAGAAATCAAAGGCTTCAGGCATCCAATCAGGGGTGGGTGGCATGAAGAAAACGGCTTTCTGGAAAGCCGATTGGTTCCTCGGACTGATCGTGGCACTGGTGTTGTTTTTCGCATCCGGGAGCGATCTGGTCCAGAGTCTCGAACGCCTGGCTTACGACTGGGGCGTTCGAGCCTCCAGCCACGCCCCTTCGCCGCGCGTCGCTGTCATCGCGATTGACGATCAGAGCATAGCCAATATCGGGCGGTGGCCGTGGTCGCGCGAGGTTCATGCGCAGATGATCGTCAAACTCAAACAGGCAGGCGCCAAAGTTGTTGGCTACGCGTCTTTCTTTTTTGAGCCCCAGATCGATCCGGGCCTGGCCTATGTTCAGAAGCTGGCGGAACTCTATCAGGCCCTTCCTCCCGCCCAGCAGCAGAATCTTGCGCAATTTTCTGCGGTGCTTGGCGAGGCCGAAGACGCGCTGAACAACGATCGCAAACTCGCGGCGGCCATTACGGAAGCCGGCAACGTCGCGCTGCCGATGCTGTTCGTCCTTGGCGAGCCGCGTGGCAATCCGGACAAGCCGCTTCCCGACTACGTGATGAAAAACCAGATCACGAAAGTTGTGGACCGCATAGGCGCGCAGAACAACAACATCTTCCCTGTGCCGACGCTTCAGGCGGCGGCACCGATGCAGGAAATTGCTGCCGGGGCCGCCGCGATCGGTCACTTGAATGCGCTTTCCGACGTCGACGGCAGTACGCGAACCGAACCCCTGGTGGTGCGCTATTACGATCAGTACTTTCCGTCGTTCTCGATGATGCTCGCGGCCAAGAGTCTGAACCTCGGTCCCGGCGACGTCGAGATGCGGCTGGGGGAGGGGATCAAGATGGGCAATCTCACCGTCAATACCGATCCCTACTTGCAGATGCATAGTTATTTCTACAAGGACAAAGACGGCAAACCGGCGTTTCCTCTGGACTCGTTTTACGACGTAATTACCGGAAAGATTCCGGCCGAGAAGTATCGCGACAAAGTCGTGCTTATAGGAGCGACCGCGGCTGGCGTGGGAACGTATCAGGTGACGCCAATATCGCCCGCCATGCCCCCCGTCGTCACGCTTGCGCACTCGGTTTCCAGCATTTTGCAGCAGGACTTCTTCGTCGCGCCGACCTGGGGGTTCTGGGTGGAGAAGCTGGCATTCGTTCTGGTCGCCCTCTACATCATCCTGCTGCTGCCGAGGCTGAAAGCCGGAATGGGGTTTGCCCTGAGTGCGGCAGTGCTGGTTGCGCTCATCGCGACGCACTTCGCCTTGATGGCCGGCAAACTGATTTGGATCCAGTTGATGGCCTCGGCCGTGCTGCTGGTAATCGGACACATCCTGTTGACGACGAAGCGGTTCCTGGTAACGGAGCGTGGCAAAGCCAAATCTGACCTCGATTCGGCCGAGTCCAACCGCATGCTCGGGCTCGCTTTCCAGGGCCAGGGCCAACTGGACATGGCCTTTGACAAATTCAAGAAGGTGCCCCTCGACGACGCCGTGATGGACAACGTGTACAACCTTGCGCTCGATTTCGAGCGCAAGCGCCAGTTCAACAAGGCGCAGGCAGTCTACGAGTACATGGCAACGTACAATCCCAAATTCCGCGATCTCGATCAAAAGCTCAATCGAGCGAAGCAGATGTCGGAGACCGTGATTCTCGGCGGCGGAAGCGGGCGCACCAACGCCAGCACCCTGGTGTTGGACGGAGGGGCGGTCGAAAAACCGATGCTCGGCCGTTACCAGGTCGAGAAGGAACTCGGCAAAGGTGCCATGGGCGTGGTCTATCTCGGCAAGGATCCGAAGATCGGCCGGGTGGTTGCGATCAAGACCATGGCGTTGTCGCAGGAGTTCGAGCCGGACGAACTGGAAGACGTGAAGCAGCGTTTCTTCCGCGAAGCGGAAACCGCGGGCAGGCTGAATCATCCCAACATCGTCACGATCTACGATGCCGGTGAGGAACACGACCTCGCCTATATTGCAATGGAGTTCCTGAAAGGCAAGGATCTGGTGCCGCAGACCAAGCCGGGCGCCATGCTGCCATTACCAAAAACGCTTTCCATCGTCGCGCGGGTCGCGGAAGCGCTTTCCTATGCGCACCTGCAGAACGTGGTTCATCGCGACATCAAACCGGCCAATATCATGTATGACCCGCAGGCCGATTCGGTCAAAGTCACCGATTTCGGCATTGCGCGCATTACCGATTCGTCCAAGACCAAGACCGGCATGGTACTCGGCACGCCTTCCTACATGTCGCCCGAGCAACTGGCAGGCAAAAAAATTGATGGCCAGTCCGACCTGTTTTCGCTGGGCGTTACGCTGTATCAACTTTCCTGCGGCAGCCTGCCCTTCAAGGGTGACTCGATGACGCAGCTCATGTTCAAGATCGCCAATGAACCGCCGGTCGACATCCTCAGTGTGAATCCCGCCCTGCCCGAGTGTGTTGTCGAAATCATAAATAAGGCGCTCTCCAAGAACGTTGTGGAGCGCTATCAAAGCGGCGACGAGTTCGCGCAGGCAATCCGCGCATGCGCTGCGCAGTTCGATACCGTGGACGTTACCCTCTAGCGGATGCCCGATATGAGCTTGATCGCCTCTCTCGAGATGGCAAAAGCGACTCACACCGGAATGGTGCGTTCGCATAACGAAGACAGCATCGCCGTCGACGCCGAAATCGGCCTTGCGGTGCTGGCAGACGGTATGGGCGGTTATAACGCCGGCGAGGTCGCCAGCGGCATTGCTACGGCGCTGATCTCGAGCGAAACCCGCGAAGCGATGATACGGCAGTCGCCGCATGAGGTGGACCGTGCCACCGGTTCACCCCTTGCGACGACGCTGCTGCGCGATATCATTGCCAAGGCCAACACGTCGATCTTTCAGTCCGCCAACAGCCAGCCGCAATACGCCGGCATGGGCACCACCCTGGTCGTGACGTTGTTTTGGAACAATCAGGTCACGATCGCACACATCGGCGATTCGCGCTGCTACCGCCAGCGGGACGGCAAACTGGAGCAGGTTACGCGGGACCACTCGCTCCTGCAGGAGCAAATCGACAGCGGTCTGCTGACCAAGGAGGCGGCCAAGCGATCCCAGAACAAGAATCTGGTCACGCGCGCCCTGGGGATCGAACCGGCGGTGGAAGCGGAAATCCGTACCTACCCGGCGCAGGAAGGCGACATCTATCTAATTTGCTCGGATGGCCTCAACGACATGGTCGAGGACGAGGATATCGAGATGACGCTTGAGGCGCTGGGCGCCAATCTGCAGCTTGCGGCCGGGCAATTGGTGCAAATGGCCAACGATAACGGCGGGCGCGATAATATCTCGGTGGTATTGATCAAGGTGAAGAAGGACTTTCCGGCGGACGAGGGCTTGTTCGCGAAGTTCTTCTCCTGGTTCAAATAAAAGGATGCGGCTATGGCGAAGTTGATATTGAGTCTCGATGGTCAGTTGATCAAGGAGTTCACGCTCAGCAAGGAGCGCACTACCATCGGGCGCAAACCGCACAATGACATCCAGATCGACAATCTGGCAGTCAGCGGCGAACACGCCATCATCATGACCATCCTGAATGATTCGTTCCTGGAAGACCTGGGCAGCACCAACGGTACCCTGGTCAACGGACAGCCCGTCAAGAAACACTTTCTGCAGAGCAACGACACGGTTGAGATCGGCAAATACAAGCTCAAGTACATGAGCGAGGCGCCGGCCACCATGAACCAGGCTGAGTTCGAAAAAACCATGGTCCTCCGAACGCCAGCCACCGCGGCGTCAAAGCAGGAAACCAAAGGCCTAACGGATACCCAGACCAACCTCCAGGCGACCAACGTGAACGAGTCGGTGGGGAGCGCCCGCGCGGCTCCAGTGCCAGAAACGGCGCCGGTACCAGTGCCGAA
>DATFUO010000171.1:0-2679 GCA_035260785.1 Burkholderiales bacterium | reverse complement strand
GGCACAACTCAACTGTATTTGATGAACCAGCCACAAGATGACATTTTCGGTAACAATGTCTCCGCCGTGTTTATAACAACAACATCACTCAGTCCAGTTGCTAAGAAAGCTGCGCAGTGGCTAAGGATCGAGACGAAAGAGCGATTTTCTATCGACAAAAGGTATCCAATGATCAAATGCAATGTCAACCAATCAACGAAGGAGAAAATTTATCACCTTCCATTCGATCAGCAATACGATCGAACGAAAATTAGTCCGGCGCTCGGCGAGTTCTATGTGACTTCTGTCGCAGAAGCTGAAAGCAAGGGCTTCCGTAGAGCGATGCGCCATTTCGGCGGTTAGGGCGTTGATCGATGTGACCTCCCTCCCACTCATTACTGCATCGGACTTGTGCGAATGGCTATGCAGACCGAAGAATTCCAACATTAAAAACTGAGCACCATCTGTTTCCGGAAAAATCGGTCATCCGCAAACAGCCATCCGTTAGTTCATCAATTCTGTCTTCCTCTGCGCCCTCTCTTGCTTTTCCTCCGCGTCCTAAAAGGGTTCCGGGGGATACCGGTCTTCGACCATAACTCCGACGTGCCGGACGGCACGTAGGGTATCTGCGTACCCCTCGAGGGGTATTGAAGTGAATCAACGCTCCTAATGCCGGCCTCTGGTCGGCTAAGTTTCACCACGTATACCGAACCGTATACCGCACGACCGCTTCCCCATCAGCCGCAACGTTCACCGGGAAATGGATCGTGCGCGAATCCTGTTTGTCGTAAGTCTGATTCGCCTGCGTGATTTTCCAGTTGGTCCAGCGGTAGAGGTTTTCCTTCACGATCACGCGCACCGGTTCGTCCTTGCGGTTGCGGATCTTGACCTCGATCTCCTCGGTCATGGTATTGCGGTTCGAGTCGACCTTGAAATCCACCTGGCGTCGCTCGCCGACCACGTCGAAGGCGCTGCCGAGCTTGAGTTGCACGGTTTCGTTCTTCGGCGTGTGGTCGATGCGGTCTTCCCCGATGAACTCCAGGCTGCCGTCCGCGGTGTCGAGTTTGGCCACCCTTACGCGACCAGATGGCAGCGGCACGCCCATGCCGTCTTCGGAACGGTTTCGGAACGACAGGTAGGTGTCGACTTTCTTGTTGCCGGTGATGCCGTAGTTGCGCTCGGTCATCGGCCCGCCGCCATACCATTGGCCGGCCTGGCCGTAGTACACGAGCGTCTTTTCGCACGCCACGCCTGCGACCTTCGAGAACAATTCGATCTGCTTGGTGGAGTTGTCCGGCAGCGAGCTGGGCCGTCCGAGCGTGTACAGGTGATACTCGAAAAAGGATTTCTCCTCGAACCCCTTCGCTTCTTCGGCCCGGTCCATCGCCGCGCTCTTCGCCATCATCCGCCCGACGGCGGCGGGCGTTTCGGCGCGATGCACATCGCCGGCCACCAGTTTTATTTTCGCGTCGGGATAGCTGCCGCCCGATTGATTGAGGATGCTGACCCACGCGCCGACGTCCACCTTGCAGGAATTGACATCCTTGCCTTCGGCAAAGGTCAGGTTGTAATCCGCCCACCAGGTTATGCCGGTGGTTTGATAGGCAACGCGGGTCTTGTGCGTTCCGGCTTTGCAGGTGATCACATCCCACACCAGGGTCGGCCGGGTGATCAGCCCGCCGGGTAGCGAAGGCAGTTTCACGCCGGCGTTGTACGGCAGCGTGCGCACCGAGCCATCCGCTTCCCGGATGACCATGCCGCCTTGCGTCGAAAGCAGCTTGCCTTCCAGGGTTTCGATCTTGTTGCCCACCATGCGCTCGACTGCGATGTCGCGATCGATGAAGCGCGTCAGCAGCTTTTCCGGGCTGACGAGGTCGAACTGGAAGTTCTGCTCCATGACGCGCGTGGCAACAGGATCGGTCAGCGAGGAAAACGACACGGTGGTCGGATCGATCAGCCCGGCGACGTCGGTGAAGCGAACCGTATTGCGGCCCGCGTTCAGGGCGATGTCGCGTTCGTGACGTACAGTCGCGTAGCCGGGTAGACTGTTGCCGCTGCCGCCGTTTCGATACTGGTCCGGCGAGATTGCGCCGGGCGTCATGGTGCTGTAGATCGTAATGGCGTGGGTCCCTTCGTCCGCGGCAAAGGCGGCGAGCGATGCGGTCAGGGCCAGCAGGGCGAACGGGGCACGAAGGCGGCGGGAAACCATGAGCATTCCTTTCCGATTGAGTGGGTTGCGCTCCTGTAAACGGACGCTTTCCGGAAACGGGGTTAAGCGCGAAGCGAAATCTTTCGACAAGCACTCACCGCGGAGGACGCGGAGGACGCGGAGGAAGGGCAAGAGTAGAAAAATATCCGGAAGTATAAATCTGGTATCGATGGTCGCTTGGGCACCGGGACTGCTTTTCACTTCCGCATGTTTTTTCTCGTTCTAGTTTTTCCTCCGCGTCCTCCGCGGTGAATGATCTATAAGGGCTGGATTGCTGTAGAGCACGGGATGAATAGACGAACGCTGCACCTTCTTTGCACCATCGGGCTGGGTTGCCTGCCGTTTTCCGCGGCGGGCCATCTGCTGGACGGCTCTCCCGACCCCTTGCCGCGCTGGGTTCCGATCGCGGGACTGGTCATCGCCGGGGCCATGGGCGGCATCGTGGGATTTGCGATAAACAAACATCGCCAGTCGATGGAGGAGCAAAAGAA
>DATFUO010000170.1:0-2691 GCA_035260785.1 Burkholderiales bacterium | reverse complement strand
CTCATGGAAGACCAGGGCGACCAGTCCTATAGCTATGGAGACATCCTGCGCATGAGCCTGGCGCTGTCGCGCCTGTTGCGGCGCTGCACCGCCGATCGCGAAAATATCGGCGTCCTGCTGCCGAACATGGTCAGCGCCGTGGCGGTAGTAATGGGGTTGTCCGCGGCGCGGCGGGTGCCCGCGATCTTCAATTACTCGGCCGGACCGCTGGCTGTGGAAAGTGCGCGCGTCGCCGCGGGCGTGCGCACCGTCATCACCTCGCGCCGGTTCATCGAGCAGGCGCACTTGCAGCCCTTGCTCGATGCGTTGCCGGGCTGCACGCTGATCTATCTCGAAGACCTGCGCGACCAGTTTCGATTCGCCGACAAACTCTGGCTGATTGCATTCGCGCTGCGACTGCCGCGGCTGGCCATCGCAAAGCAGTCTACACTGGACCCTGCGGTCGTCCTGTTCACATCCGGATCGGAGGATCGGCCCAAAGGTGTGGTGCTGTCGCATCACGCGATCGTCGCCAATGTTGCGCAGATCCGGGCGGTGTTCGACTTCTCGCCCGCGGACAAGGTGCTCAATCCTTTGCCGCTGTATCACGCCTACAGTTTTACCGCCGGCGTGATGCTGCCGCTGATTACGGGTACGCGTGTAAATCTGTTCATCTCGCCGCTGCGCTACCGCGCCATTCCGGAGATTGCCTACAAGCGTGACTGCACCATCCTGTTCGGCACCAGCACTTTCCTGTCGTTCTATGCCCGCTACGCCAATCCGATGGATTTCAGCCGGCTGCGCCACGTGATTTCCGGCGGCGAAAAACTGTCCTCGGAAGTTGCCCGCGTGTGGATGGAGAAATTCGGCGTGCGCATCATGGAAGGATATGGTTCGACCGAATGCTCGCCGGTGATATCGCTCGCCACGCCGGCGGCTTTCCGCCGCGGTGCGGTCGGCAGCTTCCTGCCTGGCCTGGAACATCAGATCGAGCCGGTCGACGGCATAGACAAAGGCGGCGTCCTGCACGTGCGCGGACCCAACCTGATGCTGGGCTATTACCGCTACCAGAATCCGGGTGTCATCGAAGCGCCAAAATCCTCGGTCGGCGAAGGCTGGTACGACACCGGCGACGTCGTCGACATCGATCACGACGGCATGGTCTCGATCTCCGGGCGCGTCAAACGTTTTGCCAAGATCGCCGGTGAGATGGTATCCCTCGACATGATCGAGCATGTCGCGCGCGAAGCCTCTGCGGATTTCCATCACGCGGCGGTCCTCAATGTGCAGGAATTCGGCGGCGAAACCACCGTGCTGTTCACCACCGACTGCCGGCTCACGCGCGGCCGCCTGCTCGAGGCGGCAAAGCAGCTGGGGACGCACGACCTCTCGGTCGCGCGGCGGCTGGTTCCGCTCAAGGAGTTGCCGCTGCTGGCGACGGGCAAGATCGACTACGTCGGGCTCAAGAGCCTGATCGAGGGCGATGCCGTGAAGCGGCTTTTGGCTGCGGCGATGATGAATCCGGTGGACGTTAGCGAAGGGTCCGAACCTACTTCGAGTAAGTGATCCGATAGACCACGTTCGCGGTGTCGTCGGAGATCAGCAGAGCGCCGTCAGGCATGACCAGCAGGTCCACGGGGCGGCCCCACGCGCGTTCGTTCTCCATCCAGCCGGTGACGAACTCCTCGTATTTGTCCACTGTCTTGCGGTCGTCCTTCAGCGTGACCATCATCACCCGGTAACCGCTCTTGCGGCTGCGGTTCCATGATCCGTGCTGCGCGATGAAAATCCGGTTCGCGTATCGGGCTGGAAACATCTTGCCGGTGTAAAAACGCAGTCCGTCGGGCGCCACGTGCCCACCCTGCTTCAATGCCGGAGGCGTGAATTCGCTGCACTTGCGCTTCGCCCCGTATTCGGGATCCGGCGTGTCCCCCTGGTGACAATACGGAAAGCCGAAATGCAGACCGGCTTTCGGCGCATGGTTCAGTTCGCAGGACGGCAGGTCGTCGCCCATCATGTCGCGGCCGTGGTCGTTGAACCACAGCTCTCCGGTATTCGGATCCCAATCGAAACCGACCGTGTTGCGGATGCCGCGGGCGAATACCTCGAATTGGCTGCCATCGGGCTTCATGCGGTGAATGGCCGCGTAAACGTCGGGATTCGTTTCGCAGATGTTGCAGGGCGCGCCGACCGGCACGTACAGCCAGCCGTCGGGACCGAAGGCGATGAATTTCCAGCCGTGGTGGCCTTCCCTCGGCAGCCTGTCGAAGACGACGACGGGTTTCGGCGGATTCTTGAGATTTGCTTCGATATTGTCGAAGCGCAGAATGCGGCTGATTTCAGCGACGTAGAGCGCGCCGTCCCGAAAGGCGACGCCGTTGGGCGCGTTGAGCCCGCTGGCGATGGTGACGACCTGGTCGACCCTGCCGTCGTGATTCGAGTCCACCAGCGCGTAAACCGAGTCGGACCGTGTACCGACGAATACGGTCCCCTTGTCCCCCAGGGCCAGCGAGCGGGCATTCTCGACATTGTCGGCGTAAATCCCGAGCTTGAAACCGGGCGGCAGCTTGAGGCGTTCGATGGGTGCAGCCGCCGCAGCGGTGCCGGCGCCCGCGGCGAGGGCAGCGGTGAGGACCAGGGCGGGCAGGAAATATTTCATCGGTCAACTCCTTGAGTTATGAATCCGGCAGCGATGCCGGACAGACACCGGGT
>DATFUO010000169.1:0-7394 GCA_035260785.1 Burkholderiales bacterium | reverse complement strand
ATGACAAGGTGGTGCGGCTGTCGGTGGTCGCCAGCGACATCACCGAACGCAAGCGCATGGAGCGCGCGCTCATGGATAGCGAGCGCAAGCAGCGCCAGCGCGCGGCGGAATTGAAGATCGTACTCGATGCGGTACCGGCGGCCGTGTGCATTGCCAATGATCCGGAATGCAAGTCGATTACCGGCAATCGCATGGCTTACGATCTGTTGCGCCTTCCCCAGGGCAGCAATATGGCTGTCGTGAATGGCGTTGACGAAAAATCGGCGGCGTTCCGCATGTTTCGCAACGGGCGCGCGCTGGAGGCGCACGAACTGCCGGTGCAGATGGCCGCTTTCCGCGGCATCGAGGTGCGCGATTTCGAGCAGGATGTCGTTTTCGACGACGGCAGCATCCGCCACCTCATCGGCAACGCCGCTCCGTTACGAGACGCCGCGGGAAAAGTCTATGGAGCCGTGGGGGCGTTCATCGACATTACGGCACGTCGGAACATGGAAGAGCAGATCCGGCGCATGGCGCACTTCGATTCCCTGACCAATCTGCCGAATCGAATACTGCTGATGGACCGCCTGGAACAGGCGCTGGCGATCTCACAGCGCAACCATTCCAAGACTTCGGTCATATTCATGGATCTCGACCATTTCAAGGTCATCAACGACAGCCTGGGCCATCATGTCGGCGACATGCTGCTGCAGCAAGTGGCCGAACGCATCCGCGGCGCGCTCCGGGAGGTGGACACGGTCTCCCGATTGGGAGGCGACGAGTTCGTCATGGTCCTGCCCGAACTGCGTCACACGGAAGATGCCACGACCATAGCGGAGAAGCTGCTTCGTGCAATGGACGAGGACTTCTTCATTTCCGGAGACAAACTTCGAATCTCGTCCAGTCTTGGCATCAGCATCTACCCCGATCACGCGGACGATGCCAGCACCCTGATCCGCATCGCAGACAAGGCGATGTATCATGCCAAGCAAGCCGGCAGAAGCACTTACCGCTTCTACGATGAGGCGATGAAATCCTGACCTCGCCGGCTCCGGGGCTGCGCAAGGCAGCCGTGGACGCGACAATACGAGGTTGCGGATGGACGAGCACTGGTACCGCGATGTGGTGGAGTTGTCCCGGGACGCCATTTACGTCTGGTGCGACGGCTGTTTCGTCTTTGCCAACCGCGCGACTGCACGACTATTCCGCCTCGATTCCCCGGACGCCCTGATTGGCCGGCGCGTATTCGACTTTGTCCATCCCGATTCGATTTCGATTGCGCAAACGCGGCTGGACAGGCTGCTCGCCGATGGCGAATCTCTTGCCCCGCAGGAACTAAAGATGATTCGTCCGGACGGCGCAGTGATCGACGTCGAATCCGTCGCGACGCGGTTCGATTACCGGGGACGCGCAGCGGCGCATGTGATTCTGCGCGACATCGCCGAGCGCAAAGCGCTCCAGCGCGATCAGTTGAAACATCTGCAGGAAGAAGCCGACCATCAGCGGCTCAAGGCCGAGCGTGACTATTTCTATCAGCTATTTGAGACCACCCCCAACCTCGCCTGGACTGCGCGCCCCGACGGCTACGTCGATTACGTCAACCGGCGCACGCTGGACTACCTTTCCGGCCAAGGCGGCGACATAGAAGGCTGGAGCTGGCAGCAGTTCGTGCATCCCGACGACCTGCCCGATATTCTGAACCGATGGTCGCACAGCCTGGCAACCGGAGAGCCCTACGAAGTGGAGATGCGATTGCGCGGAAGTTCCATTGGCGACTATCGCTGGCACCTGTCGCGCAGCTTGCCGGTGCGCAATGACCGGGGCGAAATCCTGCGCTGGGTCGGCACGACCACCGACATCCACGACCAGAAGCAAGCGCGAGCCGTGCTGGAGCAGTCCCAGGTGCGTCTGGCCGAAGCCATCCGGCTGCGCACGGAGGACCTGCTCAATGCCAATGCCGCGCTGCTCGAGGAAATCGAGGAGCGCAAGCACGTAGAGAAAGCCTTGCGCAGCTCGCGTGAGAAGCTGCGCAGGCTGTCCGCGCATCTGCAGTCCGCGCGTGAATCCGAGCGCGCCGCCGTTGCCAGGGAAATTCACGACGAACTCGGCGCAACGCTCACTGCAGTGAAAATGGATCTGCACTGGTTTGCGAAGGCGCTCACAGCGGGCCAGTTGCCGAGCCCGGACCGACTTAACGAAGCGGTCAAGCTGGTCGATTCCTCCATTCAGACCGTGAAGCGCATCGCCACGGAACTGCGGCCCAGTATCCTTGACCATCTGGGCCTGTGGCCGGCGCTACAGTGGCAATTGCAGGAATTCGAGCTGCATTCCGGGATCCCCTGCCAGATCGATCCGGCGCCGGTCGGCGTAATTCTCGGGGACGACGCCCAGACGGCGGTGTTTCGTATTTTTCAGGAGGCCCTGACCAACATTGCGCGCCATGCGCACGCAACCAGAGTCCATGTGGGCCTGCGACCCGACCGCACGGGCATTCTGGTCACAATCAGCGATAACGGCACCGGCCTGCCGCCGGACAAGATCATGGCGCCGGACGCCTGTGGCATTCAAGGCATGCGCGAGCGGGCAAGGTCGTTTGGCGGCGACGTGAGATTCGAACAAGCCGCGGGCGGCGGGGCCAGCGTGCTCGTCAAATTTCCGGCGCAATTCAAAATCCCGAAGCGCCCGCGCCGCGATCGCGAAGCGGTTTGACATGACGCGAGCGCTGATTGTCGATGACCATACCATCACGCGTGCGGGATTGCGGCGGATCCTTTCCGAATCTGCCCAGTCGATCATCGTCGGCGAGGCGGCCACCGGGGCCGAGGCATTGGCTCTGGTCAAATCCCAGATTTGGGACATCGTGTTGCTGGACATCAGCCTGCCGGACCGCAGCGGACTCGAAGTGCTCAAGGCCATCAAGAAGGCCCGCCCGCTGCTTCCCGTGCTGGTACTCAGCATGTATCCGGTTGATCAATACGCCATACGCGTACTTCGCGCCGGCGGCGCGGGCTACCTTACCAAGGAAAGCGCACCTGATCAGCTATTGGAAGCCATGCGCAGAGTCACCGCGGGCATGCGTTACATCACCCCGGAAGTCGCGGAATGCATTGCCCAGGACTGGGACCGCAATCCGGTTCAGTCCGTGCATGAGACGCTTTCCGACCGCGAATTCGAGGTCATGCGGCTGATTGCCTCGGGTAAATCGGTGGGCGACATTGCCAAAGATCTCTCCCTGAGCGTAAAGACGATCAGCACCTATCGCACCCGTATTCTGCAAAAACTGCATTTGCGCCACAACGCCGAATTAATCCACTTTGCACTGGTTAATAATCTGATTGTCTGAGGGGTTTATTGCCGATATCGATAAGACAGGCAATGTAGGACAAAATCGTACAGGGCTGTGGGACAAGCTCCGATTGCACCTTACGGTGGCTTGACCAATGCTTCATATGGATGGCCTACGCATGGATAAAAGGGGACACTGACTCGATCCGTCTGCAAAAATTCACGGGCAATCGACTGGTAACACGCCATCGCCCGACACGTCTCTGGTTCATTGGCAGACAACGCCCGCCGATCACGCCGCAGGTTGAGGCGTGTTTCCGATGTGGAGCACGATTTGCTTCGCGATTTTTCGCGTGCCGCGCTCCGCGTCTTGTGCGCCGACCACCTGCGTTGGGTCCAGCCGGTCCGGCCCGCTCCTCGTCGCTGCTCCACTCCAGATGAGCACACGCAATAGCCCCGTACCGGTCATAGGCTTCTGCGTCGCGTTGGCCATCCTTGCCGGGATTTCGGCCCTGTCGTATTTCAGCCTGCAGGGCTTCGTGGAGCGGGCGCGCTGGGTCGACCATACGCAAAATGTGCTGCGCGAGACCGACGCAGTGCTCTCCGATCTGAAGGACGTGGAGACCGGCGACCGCGGCTATCTGATTACGGGCCAGTCCTCGTTCCTGTCTCCCTACATCGATGCACGCGCCAGTATCCCGAACCGGTTGCTCCGGTTGAAGGAACTCACCGCCGACAACAGCGATCAGCAGAAACGGTTTCTGGCACTGGAGAAATTGGTCGACCAGCGCCTGCAACAGGCCGCCCTGTTCCTCGAGACGGCCGGCAAGAAAAACATGCTGCTGTCCGAGTCGGCAAGAACACATATTACCCAGGGCAAGCTTACGATGGACGAAATACGAAATGTCGTAAGCGAAATGCGGACACAGGAGAAAGGGCTGCTGATCGAACGAGCGAACGACTCGAAGCACAGTGCGGACACGGCAATCACCGTCATTGTCGTCGGGACCCTGATCAGCTTCATCATGTTGGGACTCGCATTTTTCTTCCTGCGCAAGGAGATCGAACAGCGTGCGAGCGCGGAGAATGCCGCCCGGGTATCCGCGGCGGAGATCGAAAGCTTGTACAACGAAGCGCCGTGCGGCTATCACTCCGTGGACAGGAGCGGCACTTTTGTGAGGATCAACGACACCGAACTGTCCTGGCTTGGATACCGCCGCGAGGAGATTGTCGGAAAAATGAAATTCATCGACGTTGTCGCACCCGAGTGCGCGCAAATCGTTTTGGAGCACTTCCCAAGGCTGGTGCAAGGGGGTCGCACTACGGATCTCGAATATACGATGGTCCGCAAGGACGGCAGCACCTTTCCGGTATCGGTCAATGCGGCTCCCGTGCTTGATGCGCGAGGAAACTTCGTGATGAGCCGCACGACCATGTTCGACACAACTGCAATTAAACGCACGGCACATCAGCTCAAGCAAACCAACGCCTTCCTCGACGCAGTGGTCGAGAACATTCCAAGCATGATTTTCGTCAAGGAAGCGCAGACGCTGCGGTTCGCCAGAATCAACAGGGCCGAGGAAGAGCTGCTCGGCATGCCGCGAGAGGCCCTGATCGGCAAGAGCGATCACGAACTTTTCCCCAAAGAACAGGCGGATCTCTTCGTCGCCAAGGATCGTGAAGCACTGGCGACTCACGGTACAGTGGAAATAGCCGAGGAGAACGTGACCACGGCTGATGACACCCGAATCCTGCGCACGCGAAAAATCGGGCTGCGCGACGCGCACGGGCGGCCCCAATACCTGCTGGGAATATCGGACGACATTACCGACGCAAAACGGGCGGAGCAGGCCATCCGGGCGCTCAACGCCAGCCAGCAGGTTCGCGCCAACCAACTCGAGGTGGCGAACAAGGAACTGGAGAGCTTCAGTTACTCCGTCTCGCATGATCTGAGGGCGCCGCTGCGCGCGATTGACGGATTCACCCGGATCTTCGAGGAAGACTATAGCGGCCAGGTCGACGACGAAGGGCGGCGTCTGCTGAAGGTCATTCGCGAAAACAGCCAGCGCATGGGGCTGCTGATCGACGATTTACTGGCGTTCTCGCGATTGGGCCGGCAGCCCCTGTCCACGCAACAGACCAACATGAAACCGCTGGTGCTGGAGGCGCTGGGCCAGGTTCAAGCTGAAGGTCTCGGCCCCAACGCCTCCACCGTCGTTCATGACCTGCCGGCGGCAAAGGTCGATCCTGCCCTGCTCAAGCAGGTCTGGATCAATCTGCTATCGAATGCCCTGAAGTACAGCTCGACAAGGGAATCGCCGCAGGTCGTTGTGGGATCCCTGGAGGCGACTGATGGGACCGACGACCGGATATATTTCGTGAAAGACAATGGCGTCGGCTTCGACATGCGTTATTACGACAAGCTATTCGGTGTATTTCAGCGCCTGCACCCGATCGACGAGTTTTCCGGGACCGGGGTCGGATTGGCCATCGTTCAACGGTTGATCTCCCGCCATGGAGGCAGGGTCTGGGCCGAGTCCGAGGTGGACAGCGGCGCTACATTCTTTTTTTCGGTGCCCATGGGAGGGCAAGATGACAGGGTTTGAGTATGTGGAGATTCTGCTGGTCGAAGACAATCCGACGGACGCCGAACTGACCATTCGCGCACTGAAGAAAAAAAAGCTGGCCAACAACCTGGTCTGGGTCAAGGATGGGGTCGAGGCGCTGGATTTCGTCTTCTGCAGGGGAAAGTACCAAAACAGGGGCGACGGCGCGCCGAAACTTATCTTGCTCGATCTTAAATTGCCCAAGATCGACGGCATCGAAGTATTGCGTGCACTCAAGTCAGACACCAGAACCAGGGCGGTACCGGTGGTCATGCTGACGTCTTCTCACGAGGAGCGCGACATTGTCGAAAGCTATCAGCTCGGCGTGAACAGTTACATTGTCAAACCCGTCGATTTCGAAAAATTCGTCGAAATGGTCTCCCAAGTCGGGCTGTACTGGTCCCTCGTCAACAAGGTGCCGCAGGGCATTTGAACAGCGGCGAATTCGATAAATGCACAGGACCTAGAACCTCGTGACGAAAAACAGTCTGCGCATCCTGTTGGTGGAAGATCTGGTTTCGGATGCCGAGCTCGAGTTGCGCGAGCTTCGGCGCAGCGGCCTGACTTTCGATGCGCGCATCGTCGAGACGGAAGCCGATTTCCGGCGCGAGCTGGACAGCTTCGATCCGCACGTTATCCTGTCCGACTTTTCGCTGCCGCGCTTCAGCGGCATGGCGGCACTGGCGATCGCCCGCGAACTTCGGCCGCAGCTTCCCTTCATTTTCGTGTCCGGCACGATAGGCGAGGAAAACGCTGTCGCCGCCCTGCGCAACGGCGCCACGGACTATGTCCTCAAGACGAATCTCAAGCGATTTCCTGCCGCGGTCCAGCGCGCGGTTTCCGAAGCCGGGGAAAAGACGGCAAGGCGCGAAGCCGAAGACAGGGCGAGGGCGCTGCAGACGCAGTTTTCTCTCTTCATGAATCACCTTCCTGCGACAGCATTTGCCAAGGACAAAAACGGCAGGTTCGTATTCGTCAATCCGAATTTCGAATCCATCACGGGCAAGCATGCCGAAAATATTCTGGGCAAGACGTCCGCCGACCTTTATCCGGCCGATTACGTCGGTGCGATCGCGGAAAACGACCGCAAGGTGATGCAGGAAAAACGTCCGTATCGCGCGGTCGAAAGAGTCACATTCGGCGGCGAGGATCGCTTCTTCCTCGTCTCCAAGTTTCCCATTCTGGAATACGACGGCCAGGTGGCGATGCTGGGTGGCATCGGCCTGGATATTACGGATCGCCTGCAGATGGAGCAGGCGCTCAGGATCAGCGAAGAACGATTCCGCGGAATAGTCGAAACGACGGAGGAACACGTGTGGGAGTGCGATCTGCAATACCGGATGACGTACAACAACCCGGCATTGACCCGGATTCTTGGCTATCGGCCCGCGGATATGCTTGGAAGAAGTACATTTGACATCCTTGTCCAGGACGAGCGTGAAAAACAGAAGAACGCGATGGATTTTCGGACATCGGGGCGGACAGGATGGCGAGGGACCGTGCTCCAGGCGCGTCACAGGGACG